>CANHAE010000075.1 GCA_947458915.1 Bacteroidota bacterium | reverse complement strand
TATGAAATGATGAAAAGCACCATTTTAATTTACAGGTCATTCTTATTAAACAAAGGAGTTCCAGATAAGGAATTTACTACCGATTATTTGCCTGTTTGGGAAAAGCTTGACAAATTTGGGCACCACATTTTAACTAGGATATCTTTTATCGTGCTTTATACTTCAATATATGTGGCATTTGCGCCTAATTATTGGTGGTTTCTGCTTTTGCCTTTCCATTTTCTAATGGGGCCTATTCAAGGGGCTATTGTTAATTGGTGTGGACACAAGTATGGGTATCGCAATTTTGATAGTACAGACCACAGTAAGAATACTGGCCCATGGGGATTTTTTTTACTGGGAGAACTTTTTCAAAATAATCATCATCATGCAAAACATGATGCCAACTTCGCAAAAAAATGGTTTGAGTTTGACTTAACCTATCAAGTAATGCGTGTATTTAATTTCGTTGGGATTATTCAATTAAATAAAGTGCAATTATAATACGCTTTGCGGCAATACTATTAAATGCACTTTATTAATATAAGTAAATACTTTATTCCTTCGCCGCTTGTAATTTATGAAAACTAATATACGAGGTTAGTAATAATGCAAAGAATACTATGGGCATAATGCCATAAGGTACAAAAGCATCCCCCACAGCCAAGTGTGCGATAAGTGCTGTTAAATACATAATACCATAACCAACGTAGGCCCATTCTTTAAAGCGGGCAGGAACTGCCGGCACAATTAAAAGTACTAGTCCAATTAATTGGCCAATACTCACTTCAAGGCCAAGGTATCGTGGAATTAATAAGTGATTGGCGCCATCAATTGCCACTTGAGAGTTCATTTGTATTGCACCTAGTGAGAATAAACAAATAATACCAGTGGATACCCAATAAATAATTTTTGTAGTTTTCATGATGTAGATTTTTCGAAATAAATATACAAACTATAAATCGTATTCCTTAATTAGTTGAATTAAAATTTCATCTGCTTGTGTATGTAGCCTTTTTATCATTGGCATACGCACGTAAAAAATAGAATTTTTAATATGGCTTAATCTGTTAGAATACTCGGTTAGTACTAAAGGGTCCTGAGTCATTAATTTAACATCGTCGCGCAGGGTTCCGGTATTAGCGTTTAAGTAATATTTTTGGTTAAATATGCTGTATGACTTGTCTCTAGCGCGTAATTTAAGGTCTTCTAAAGCAGCACCTGTATTTCTTATTGACTCTGATAATTCCCAATACGCCGCTATTTTATTACTTAAATCTTGATTTTGAATTAAGCGCATCCCACCCGCATTTTTTAATTGTGAAGAAGCGCGCTCGTTTATATTTAATGAAATATTCCCTAGTGTCCTTAAATTAACGAAATAAAGTAATTTGATTGTGCTGTCATTCCAAACATTTAGTTCAATCACACTTGTTGAAGTATCAATTTTCTTCACTTGGTTTAAATCGTATCGAGCAAGTTTATTAAAAAAAGCAGTATCTTTTTTTAAATCTTCGAATAAGCTTTGCATATATTGTTTTCCCCTGTGATTTTCAATCATGTGTTCTCTTTGGTTTTCAGCAAAAAAGCCAAGCGTAACTGCAAAAAACAGCATAAAGAATTCTAAAAAATATTCCGAAATTTTTTTCTTATGTCCAGGGTGGTGTGCGTGATGTACTTCCATTATTTTTTTTTAGAATTAAAGCAATTAAGGTATTATCAACAAAGCTACTAGAATAATTACAATCCATTTCCTTTGTTCCTTATTAGCATAATGGAACATATTTAAACCTAAAACGTCCAAAAAGGGCCCATTTATTTAATAAAACAAAGAAGGCCCTTATTGCTAAGGGCCTTCTTAAACGGAAAATTTAATATTATTTTGTAGCTAAAGGCAAGTCAGAATTTGACATGTCTCTATGTAGTTTCCATTTGCCATCTTCTTTTTTCCAAAGCACTATGTATTTGCCTTTGTCCATTGGGGTGCCATCTTTCGCTTTAATCTCAAACAAACCCTCTTCGGTAATATACTCGGCATTACCCCAAATATCCAAAGTTGTAAGGGTAATAGTACCACCAACTGCATTAATAAAACCACCCCAAAATGTGGTTAAATTAGCTTTGCCAACAACAGATGGGCCATTGCTACCCATAAATTTACCCTCTTTAGAATAGGCTTCTGCAGTTCCCACCGAATCCCCTTTCGCAATCAATTCACTTAATACTGCATTAGCAGCTACTATTTCTTTTTTTGCATTTTCCAAGTCAAATGCTGGTTCAGTTGCCGACTTACATGCAAACAAGCTTGAAGCAATCAATACTGAAAATAATAATTTTTTCATTTTTTTGTTTTTAGTTAGAACCTTTAAATTACTGTTATAAGTGCTAATTCGCAATATTGTAATAGGTTTATATGTTCCAAACTAGTATTTTGGAACATATTTAGGACTCCATAGTAAATTCAGGTTATTTTAAAGGGTATATTCATGTTCACAACACATAAAGCACAATCACATGCACCGTATCATATTTCTTTGTTTATTTCTTTTCGCATCAGTTTCAATATTTGCACAAGTACCTTATGGTTCAAATAATGGTAAATACATTCAACACCGAGGTTTTAAAATGTATTATGAGATTTATGGCAAAGGCGAACCCTTGTTAATTATACATGGCAATGGCGGGTCTATTAATAATTTTGAAAATCAAATCCCTTACTTTTCTAAAAACTACCAGGTGATCCTGGCCGACAGTCGCGCGCATGGAAAGTCAATTGACCAAGGCGATTCTTTAAATTATGAAATAATGACCGACGATTTGAATGCATTATTAGATACACTTCATATAGATTCTTGTAATGTTATAGGATGGAGTGATGGAGGAATAGAAGGGTTATTGTTGGCAATAAGACATCCGAAGAAAGTAAAAAAACTTGCAGTTACAGGAGCCAATTTAATTCCCGACGCAATATTGAGCACGGACCCATGGGTAGTGGAAACGGTTATTAATGCTATTGATAGTCTTAAAAAATTACCAGTAAGCTTTGAAACAAAGCGTCAACTAAAATTACAACGCTTATTGATAAATGAGCCACATATTACCCACGCAGCATTACAAAAAATTGCTTGCCCAACATTAGTAATCGGGGGTGACCAAGATGTGATTATGCCAAGGCATACTTTAGAAATTGCCGAGCATATTAAAAAATCAAACTTGTGGATACTCCCTAACTCAGGGCATTCTACGCCATTAGCCTACAAGGATTTGTTTAATGAAACAGTGCGTATATTTTTTAAGACACCTTATGTGAGAAAAGAAAAGGAAGCAAAATTTTATTAAAATATCTCCTTATTATGTTGTTTTCTGAAAGTGCATTTTAATGTAGCATTGCATTTATATTGCTAACGTTGCACCAGCAGCAATTTTGTATGTTTTACCATCTATCTTTATGTAAACATCAATTGAACTAAGGTTTTTAACATTTTTTTTGTCAACTGAAAACTTTAAATTTTTGTAGGCATTGATGTAGTCAACTAAATCAATTTGTGTAGTATAGTGAATGTCATTGCGCTTTGCAACTAACTTAAAGAATTTTTCCATTTCAACCCATCTGTTTCCGTCGCCATCGTTTTCCCAACTATGCCCCCAAACATCAAATAATGCGAGCGCTTCTGATTTTAGGAAATCTCCTGCAAGCTTGTAAAAACTAGCAAGTTCTTTTTTATCATTCGCCGAATCATTTGGAATAAAATATGCTTTTCCAAACTGATGAATACTCGGCTCCCATCTTAAAAAATTTTTAGGAATAGAAAAGTTATAACTATCTGCCACAGTCCTTGCGTATTCAATACCTATACCGCTAATTGCATCAACAACAAAATCATTATAATTACCAAATGGATAAGCCATCCCCCTCACTGTTTTGCCACTAAGTTTTTCTAATTCTTTTCTATCTTCTACCACTTCGTAAATAATATCATTTTTAGATAAATCACTTAGGCCAGGGTGATTTGCTGAATGGACTGACACTTCATGACCAGTAAAAAGATTTTTAATTTCTCCTTTTGTTAGGTATCCTTTTGTGTCAAGCCTGTTTGAATTCAAATGAAAAGTACCCTTAAGCCCATAATCGTTCATTAATTTCACTAGTCTTCTATCTGCAACCATTCCATCATCAAAGCTTAAAATTAAAGCCTTGTACTTTCCTTCCGGGAAAAGCATTTCTATTCTTATGCTGCTTGTTAATTTGTCATTATTTGATTGCCCAATTAGGGAGCAAGACAAAAAAAGAAAACTTGTAAGTATAATAATATTTTTCATAGTTGTTTATTTAATACTCCCCTAAATATATGAAATCGAACACATTATTTTACAAAATAACCTTATTTATTAGAATTGAATTTTGTATACTAAATTAGGAAAAAAGCCAAGTTGATATTTCCAGCTTACGTTCTGGTTTCTGTTATCATAGCTTTGTGAGAATACATTATTATGATTAGTTACATTTTGTAAGTCAAGCGAAAATGTTTGTGAAACCTTTTTAACTTTACTATTAAATGTATAGCCCATTTTAATATCCATTCTAAAATAATTAGGGTATTGCGTTGAATATACATTACTTGATAATTGTTCACGGTCACTTGTTTGCGAAGCTGTTACATCAATGGGTGTATAATACCTACCCCCTGCGTTGGTAAATTTTAAGTCAATGCTAGTTTTATTTCTTTTACCAGCACCTACATTCCATTCTTTACCTGCTAATATATTGTAAACGTATTTCCCATTAAAGGCAGTATTACGTTCAACCCCATCGCTACCAGTATATTTGGACTCATATAGTGACGAAGTAAATAAACCATAATATCCTTTACTAAAGAATTTCTCCACAGTTAGTTCCACCCCGTAATTTTTACCAGTTCCGCCATTCGTTAAATTATCTTCCAAATCGGTTTTGAAACCTGCGCCTGTGTTTAGCATTGAATAACTACTTGAAAATGTATTTACTGGCACATTGTATAAATTTTGATAGTAAACTTCCGTTTTAATTCTCCAGTCCTGTGCAGGCTGTAAGTTATACCCAATTACAAAATGGTTGCTCTTGGTAAAGTCTAGATTTTTATTGTTGTAACTATAGGTCCCATACGCATTTTGTGTTTGTAAAAAATATACATTAATGGGTTGCATTTGTGAATGTAGGCCATAACCAAATGTCAAACTACTTTTATTATTTATATCATATTTTAAACCTAACCTTGGCTCAACTGAAGTTGAATTATTTAAGAAAAACTTTTGAGCATGAATGCCAGTATTTAATGTTAATTTTTCAGAAATATTGTATTTAGTTTGTATGTAAGCTTGTGACAAATTTGTTTGACTATTGTAATCCCATACCTGTTTAAAGTCGTCTATGGATCTTTGTTTTGTTTTATAATTTAGATCTAATCCTAGCAATTGATTGTCAAGCCCTACTTTTAAAAATAATTTAGAACTAATTTTTGCGTTGTAAGAAGTACTAAAATTATATCCTGTTTTTGCTGTTTTTGAAACCTCTTGCTCATAGGAGCTTAAAGTATTTCGCTCAAATCCATAATTAGTTACGTCTGTTTTTGAATAATTTAAACCGAAGGTTGAGCTAATGTATGATTTGCTGTTAATTTGTTTGAAATGACTTAACCCTATAATGCCTAGTTTGCTTGCAAAATCAGCTTGATTACCGTTTCCGTATAATGAGTTGTCTTTCCCACCACTCTCTAAATTTATAGTACTGGTTCCTAATATGCCAAACAATGAAAACTTACCAATTTTTGAAGTGCCACTATTTATTTTAAAAGATAAGTCTTGATAAGAGGGTGTTGAAGTAGTGCCAATATTTATTCCCATAGCTTGTGCAATACCCGCCAATGAATATCTATAACCTACTAAATAGGAGGATCCATTATCTTTTTTTATAGGTCCTTCAGTGGTAGCTTCTAGTCCCGTAATAACGCCTAATTGTAAAGTAGTTTCTCTTTTTTTATTGTTCCCATTTCTAAATCCAATATCAAAGACACCCGCATTGGCATTCCCATATTCTGCCGGGAAAGCGGAAGTAAAGAAGTCGGAACTCTTTAATAAATTGGTATTTAAAGCACTTACAGCTCCGCCTGTTGTACCTATGGATGCGAAGTGATTAGGATTAGTTACATTCATTCCGTCTATTTTCCATAAAACGCCAGTAGGCGAATTACCTCTAATTACTATATCATTTCTGCTATCATCAGGGGTACTTACTCCAGCAAAATTAGCTGCTAAACGTGCAGGGTCACTTCTGCCGCCTGCATACCTATTTACTTCTTCCATGGAAAAAGTACGCGCACTTACGGTCGCCATTTTATTGATACTAGAGGACTTGTTAGAAGATTTAACAATAACATCCTTTAAACTTTTATAGTCTTCTTCTAAACTAATATCTAGTATTGTTTCTTTGCCCGAATTCAGCATCACATTAGCTATTAAAGCTTCTTTATATCCATTAAAGGTAACTTTCACATCATACCTTCCAGGATTTAGTTCGATAAAAGTATAGGCACCATTACTATCGCTTGTAACTGTTTTATGATTTTTTATAATTTGAATAGTTGCTCCATAAATAGGGGATTGAGCAAGTTTATCCATTACCATGCCTCTAATATTTTGTTTGTTATTTTGAGCAAATGTAATAGTTGTAAGAAAAGTTAGGGCAATAGTGTAGTAGTGCTTCATGAAATTGAAGTATTTTAATTAAAAAAAAGGTAATTGATTACTGTTTTTGTGGAGGTGGACCTTGTTGTTTTCCTTGTCCTGGTTTTGGCGGCCTCATTTTCAATACGATTTCTTTATAGCCTTTAATTTGCTGCTCGTTTAGTATTGAAATAATTTTTTGGTCTCTCTCCTTTTCAAGTGCCTCTATTTGTTTCATTTGAGTAGGATTTGGAGGCGGAGGGTTGCCTTTGAATAATTGGTCAGCCTGCTTAAAGAATTTTGTAAACGCATCCGTGGTTACATTAATTTGACTCGCGTTTAATTTGAGTTCCTTCCCAAGCATTTCTTTCGCTCTCTTTAATTTTTCTTCAATGCTCGGAGGTACCCCTGGTTGTTGTGCACTAGCAGTAAATACGGCAAACATTAAAAAAGCGCTTACTATTTTTTTCATGTTTTTTATTAATTAGATGCCTATTGAAAGTCAATTCCTTCATAAGAAATTGTTAATACTATGACTACAATTTTTTTATCCATCAAGCGCCTACTTTGTACCAGCAGGAGGCATGTCTTCTTTAATGGAAGGCTTAAATCCATTTTGAGTATTATTAACTGAATTAACCATTTTTTGAATTAGTTCATCGAACTGTGGCTTTTGTGCTGAAGTACAAAGTGCTCTTACTTTTTTAAAATGTTCGAAAGTAAGAATGTCAAGTGCTTGAATGGATTTGCTCACTTGAACTGCTGCATTGTTCCTAGCACTGTCAATAATTGTGTCGGATTTTAATAATTGAAAAAAACTATCCTTATCCATTTTAACTTGCTCCCTTATTATTTTAGCAGCTTCATTATGCTCTTTTGCTAATTTAAAATAGGCAGTTTTTTGATTCTCATTAAAGTTTAATTTTTTTGCCAAAAATTCTTTTGGTGAATTATCCCTTTGATTCTTGAAATGACCTATCCAGAAAAAGGCCAGTGTTGTTATATTAGCTACTACCAATAAAGCTATTAGCCAGCTTACAATTTTGTTATTTAATATGTTTTTCATAGTTCAATATTTAGTTTGAAATAGTTTGATCATAAGATGCAGCAAAAGCCTCCATGTTATTATCCGTAGTTGAATTAAGTATACTTGAATCTTTATCCAGGATTAAACTATTAATAAAAAGAAATAAGGTTAATACACAAATAACAACAATTGGCTTTAAGGGGAATACGCCTTCATTTAATGTTATTTCATTTTCCATTCTTACTCTTAATCTTGTATAAAAAAAACCAGGAGCGCCCACCTCTTTCATATTTGATATGATAGTTAAATCTTGTTCAAATTGTTCATCATGTATATTTTTCATAATTAACTTTTTTATGAATTGTAATAGTATTTTAATTTATTCTTTAAATTTTCTTTAGCCCTGCTTAGTAGTGATTCAATAGCTTTAATACTTAGTTGCATTATTTCACTCGTTTCTTCATGCTTCATTCCTTGCACACGTATTAAAGTAAAAGCGATTCGTTGGTTATTTGGCAATTCGCTTATGGCTTTAAATAGGTAGGCTGCTTTCTCTTTATTTTCTGTCCCAATTCCTGGGTTCAAATAAGCCGCGTCCACACTTTTTTCTTCCGAAGGCATCCACCATGGAATAATGGAATTAATGCGCTGCCTAGTTTTCTGTTTCCTTATTTTTTCTAAAGCTTTTCTTACTCCAATTCTATATATCCAAGTAGCCAAACTCGATTCTTCTTTAAAACTTTTAATGGATTCAAAAACTTGAATAAAAATTTCTTGTGCTGTATCTTCAGCCTCACTCGAATTTTGTAGTATATTGAGTACACTATAATACACCCTGTCCTGATACTTTTCTACCAGTACTTTGAAAGCTTGTTCTTCACCCAGCTTCAACCTTGCTATGAGTTCTTTTTCATTCAAACTGTACTTATATTAGATGCATGGTTTTATTAATTCCTTTCGTTACTCTCAAAATAATTTATTTTATCTATTCTTCACTTCTTCATAAGCGGCATCATAGTCGTCTCTTAAAGTACCCATTATTCTATCCCAAAAAATCAAATACAAGCCATAATTACCTTTAAAATACTTATGATGCTGATTATGGCAAACAGATGTATTTACCCATTTTCCTATGAAAGATTTATTAAAACCCCTTGGGTACAATTCCCAACCTAAATGGCCATAAATATTGTACATGACTGAAAAAAGGAAAAATATGGGCGCATGAGATTCATGTAGTGGGAACGAAAAGGCAAATACTATAAAAATGCCATTTTCGACAACTGCTTCTAAAGGATGAAATGCATATGCAGCCCAAGGAGAAGGGTTAGTTGATTTGTGATGCACTAAATGAAAAGCATTAAATAGCAGCTTATGATGCATAATTCGATGCGACCAATAAAAGTAAGTATCGTGTATGATAAGCATAATAGGGAAGGCTGCAAAATAGTATAACCACCCACGCTCCTGTATATCTTCGTATATTTTTGTATATGGCCTTATAACTGGGTTGCCCATTATAGTAACAATTATAATTCCAAAAATAAAAATAGTTGTAATCGAGTAAATAAATTCTCTTAAATAATCACTGTTTTTTGGAAAAGCTTTCTGTATTTTTTTATACAATATTTTTCTTTTCAATAGTATATAAAAAATTATAAATGTTGTACCAGCAATTAGTAAGTATCTAATTC
>CANHAE010000074.1 GCA_947458915.1 Bacteroidota bacterium | reverse complement strand
TTTAATTATTAATCAATAATTTTTAAAAATAAGTATTTTAATAACCCCTTTTATAGGGGTTATTTTTTTGCTTAATATTTTATACCTTGACTATTCAATAAGCTAATATGAAAAAGACATTACTACTTTTTATTTCGATTTGCATTTTTTTTAATACCAATGCTCAATTAAAATGGAAAGAAGTAACAAGTGAGTATGCAATTACTAATAAATCGGTAAAAGTTTTTGAGTCAGAAGGTAATTATAACGATAGCGCTTTTCGCGCTTTTTATGTACAAATAAATACAAAGGACAAATCGCTTAGCTTAGGCATGGACACCACTGTTAAAAGACGCATTACGCCGCTTCAATTTAACGCACGTTTGAACAATCCCTTAGTAGTTGTAAACGCTTCTTTTTTTGAATTTAGCAATAATACGAATGTAAATGTAATTGTGAAAGACGGCAATACTGTTGCTTATAATATGCATAATATTACGGGTAAGGGAAAGCGAGACACTTTAACCTACTTGCATATTCTTGGTGGCGCCATTGGTATGACTAAGTCGGGTAAATTGGATATTGGCTACACCTATACCGATTCATCACTCGCTAAGGTTTACTTTCAGTCGGAACCACTAATTCCTTTTAGAGATTCTAGCGCCACACTTGTATTGTCAAATGCAAATTTAAAAAACCTGAAACCATGGAATGTGAAATGGGCTGTTGGCGGCGGTCCTGTTTTAATAACAGATGCACAAATTCATATCACCAACGAAGAAGAACGTAAATTTGCTGGGAAAGCTATACGCGATAGACATCCAAGAACGGCTATGGGCTATACTAAAAATGGCGAATTAATTATTATGGCAATTCAAGGACGTATGAAGGGGATTGCAGTTGGTGCAACACTTGGGGAAACTGCGGCTTTGCTTTTCGACCTTGGATGTTATGAAGCAATTAATTTAGATGGCGGGGGAAGTAGCTGCATGCTAGTAAACGGCAAAGAAACTATTAAACCTTCCGACCCTACAGGAGAAAGGCCAGTGCCTGCGGTATTTTATGTGCAATAAAATGGGTTAGTCGCTATGCCCCAACTTGCCTCGCCCTTTTGGAACCAGCATTAAGTTTTTTTGTAGTGTTTGTTTTAAATGCCTTTTTACAACCTGTCCCATTGTTTTAGCTTTAAAATACGAAGAAGGTTCTTTAAAGTAGGCGGTTAATTCTTTTTTTAATTGTTCAATTTTAGCAGGTACTGATATAGTATCGGCACACATAATATCAAATAGTTCATTCATTCTATACCTTGCGGAAGCTAGCCTAAAAGTCATCATAGTTCTTTCTTCGGCTTGGTATTGCGCGATTGAATCTTTGTCTAGTTGTTTCAATACCGTTTCTACTAATGCCGTATTTTCTTTAAAAAATTGTGGAAGGTATAAATTTTTTCTTCCTTCATACGATTGCTGATCAAAGTCAATAGCTCGAATTCTGTATTGTGCATCTTCAATGTCAGGAATAATAGTCACTACAAAATTATAGGAACGCATATCTCCTAATAGTTGCACAAAACAGCGCTCATTAAATTTTACAAATTCTTTAGCAAGCCTTGTTAAATTCGTAGAGGGATTATTTAAATATTCTTTTATGAAAATATCTCCTGGTATACCTGGGATATGTTCTTCCACTAAAGTGTCTAAGTAGGTAAAATAGGTAATACGATTTGGTGACATTAAATGTTCTAGTTCAAGTCCATAAACCCTACTTGCATCGGCACGTTTAATATAGTAATGGTCGTAATTATCATTCAACTTGTTTACAATCCTAATTCTAAAGGGCTGGCTATTTCCAAAATAACAAAAATCTATTCTAGCGACATCTAAGTGATTTATGATGCTAGTATCCCCTTCGGTTTTTAAGATCGCATATATTTTTACTAAACTTTCTCTTAAATATTCCCACTCCTTCATGTCATAGGACACTTTTTCCCAGCTAGTATCTTTTCCGTTTTTGTCTTTAAGCGGAACAGAATAAGTATAACGTTCTAAATCTTTGTAAGTAACAGGCAACTTTACTTCCCTTCCATATTGTGTTAAATATTTCCGCAAATAAGCATTGATAGGGAAAATTGGTTTTTTCCTTGATGGCTTTTCTGATTCAACCGGCTTATTTATATAGTCGAAAAAATTTGTCATTGCATTACACTTATAAATTTACTGATTTTGTTTCGCTTTATGTAAACTGAAAAATTCTAAATCAACATTTCACAAATAGTATTAATTTTATAATATCACACCTAAATCCCAATTCCTTGAAAAACTTATATTGTTTTGCGAATAATAAAATTGAACTACTAGAAAATGCGGGTGTACCTGTTGGTGATTTAATGGTGCAACGTGGTTATGGGATCTTCGATTTTTTGAGAGTACAAGACAACAAACCTCTTTTTATAGAAGCGCATTTGGACCGGTTCTTTAATTCTGCTGCTATAATGCGATTACACATTAAAGAAACTAGGCAACAAGTTAAAGCACTAGTTTATCAAATTATAGAAAAAAATAATATCCCAAATGCTGGTATTAGGTTGTTAATTGGAGGAGGAGATGCTCCAGATGGTTACACTATTTCAGCCCCTCACTTAATAATTATACAACAGCCTTTAGCTGCTCCCTCAGACAACTTGGATGATAAGGGCATTCATTTGGTGTCATATAATTATAAGCGTCAATTGGCCGAGGTTAAAACTACCGACTATTTAATGGCTATATGGCTCCAACCTTGGATGAAATCATTGGGAGGGGATGATATTTTATACCACCATGAGGGTTTTATTACCGAGTGCCCTAGGTCTAATATTTTTATTGTAACTGCTGATAATGTGTTAGTTACGCCATCTTTAGGTATGTTAAAAGGGATTACGCGGAACAATATTCTTAGTATTGCTGCCGAAAATAATATTCCCTTTGAGGAAAGGCCAGTTCATTTGGATGAATTTGCAACTGCAAAGGAGTCCTTTATAACAAGTTCTACTAAAAGAATGACCCTTGTAAGACAAATGGACAGCTTCTTATTAGATACAAAGAGCCATAATTCATTAGGTAGAATTACCTTTGACTTATTGTTGAAAAAAGAGAGATTTTTTTCTAATTTATAATAAAATTATATATTTATAAATAATTGATTAACATTTATTTATAAATAAAAATCGATTTTTTATCGAAATAACCTCCTCAGTCGAAGCTTTAGTTAATGATTTGTTAACTACAACTGCACTTTTTTACTACATTTTACTTTAATTTCGCTAAATAATTTTATAAGATTTCAACTAGTATAAATTTTTAAAAAAAATAAGAATGAAAAAAACAATGATGCTGATGTTTGGGCTTATGATGACTATTTCTTCTTTTGCTCAAATTAAAGGAAGAGTAATAGACCAAACATCTAAAGATGTTTTATCTGGAGCTACAGTAACTACCGAAAAAGTAAGTGTAACAACTGGACTTGACGGAACATTTAATTTAAAGACCGCTAAAGCTGGAGACAAAATTACTGTATCTTTTATAGGGTATACTAATGTTGTTACAATTGCTAAAGACGGCATGGTGATTGAATTAAACTCAACTTCAATTGGTCTTAAAGAAGTAGAGGTAATTTCATCTTATGGTGTTGATAGAAAAACGCCTGCTGCTATTTCTTCTGTTAAAGGCAGATACACCTTAGAAAATTTAGGTTCTCAAGAATTACCTGAGTTATTAAAAATTACCCCTTCCGCTTTCATCACTAAAGGTGGTGGTGGTATTGGAGACTCTCGTATTAATATTAGAGGGTTTGACCAAAGAAACATTGCTGTGCTTATTAATGGTATTCCAGTAAATGATATGGAAAGTGGGCAAGTTTATTTTTCAAACTGGGCCGGTATTGGAGATGCATTAAAACAAATGCAAGTACAAAGAGGTTTGGGTGCATCTAAATTAGCGATCCAATCAGTAGGTGGTACTATGAATATTATTACTAAAACTACTGATGCAGAAAGAGGTGCTTCTTTTCAACAATCTTTAACTGATTATGGTTTAAGCAAATCTGTATTATCTTATTCAACTGGCAATACAAAACTAGGTGCATTTTCTTTTGTAGGTAGTACAACAACTGGTACTGGTTATGTAGAAGGCACTTATACAAAAGCATATTCTTATTTCTTGTCTTATGCTAAGGACTTAGGATTGAATCATAAATTACAAATCATTGCATTAGGTGCGCCACAAGAACATGGTCAACGTAGTTCTAGATTAACACCTGCTGAATTTGAAAAATATGGCAGAAAGTATAATAAAGATTTATATGTAGTTAATGGAGAGTTAAAAAATATTAACATTAACTATTACCATAAACCAATTTTTCAAATAAATGATTATTGGACAATTAATAAAACAACAACATTAACTACTTCATTATATGGTTCAATTGGACATGGTGGCGGTAGTGGTGCTATTGGTTCTTATGATAAAACAATTGTGAGAGACAATGCGGGCCATTTATTATTTGACCCACAAGTTACTATTAATGCCGCTTCAACAACTGGGTCAAAATACGGTATTAGAAACTCAATTAATAATCACACATGGTACGGATTCTTAACTACTTTGAACGAACAACTATCTAAATCTTTAAATTTCACTTTTGGACTTGATGGAAGAACATACGTAGGAACACACTTCCGTGAAATGAGAGAATTAATAGGTGGTTCTTATTATAAAGATATTTTCAATACAAATGCAACTGTTGATGCTAATGCAAGTGATTTCCTAAATATTAATAAAATTACTCCTCCTAAAAATCGTATCGCTTATGATAACGATGGACGAGTTAAGTACTTGGGTACATTTGGTCAATTAGAATATGCTAAAGATAATTTATCAGCCTTTATACAAGGAGCTGTTTCAAATACTTCTTACCAAAGAGTTGATAGGTTTTATGCTGATTTTGCAGAAAGACTTTCTCCAAGAGTTAACATAAGAGGCTATAATTATAAAGCAGGATTTAACTATAATTTTACAGAAAAGCACAACATTTTTGTAAATTTAGGTCAATACAGCAGGGCTCCTTATTTTGGATTTATATTTAACGGTGCTTCCCCTACAAGTGCAACTGCATTGAATAGTGGAAATACGGTGAATAGTAATATAAACAATGAAAAAGCTACTGCATTTGAAGGTGGATATGGATTTAGAAGTAGTGCTTTTAAATTTAAAATAAACGCATATTACACTACTTTTGTCGATCGTACTGTAACCTCTCCTTTATTAACAAATGCTAATGGAACACTTTATAGAGCATTAATTTCAGGACAAGGGGCAGTTCACAAAGGAATAGAAATGGAAGCCGAATTGAGGGTGTCTAAGAAATTAGATTTGAATGCCTTTGCTTCATTTGGTGATTGGAGATGGAAAGGAAATGCAAGTGCAATTATAAGAGATGACATTACTGGTAAAGATGTAACTACTTTTATTTATTCTGACGGTTTAATGGTTGGTGATCAGCCACAAACTCAAATTGGTGGTTATGCAAGATATCAAGTGACCAAAAAACTAGATATATCTACTACATTTACGTATAATGAAAAATATTACGCATATTTTGACCCAATTTACAGAACGCACGCTTCTATAACTTCTCAGCCTTACAGACTTAGCCCTTATGGACTTGCCGATGCAAGAATTGGTTATAAGTTTAAAGCAGGTAAATTCCCTGTACATATTCAATATCAAGTTTACAACATATTTGATACTGATTATTGGGCTGAAGCAAATGACGGAGCTGCAACTGATGCAAAAGGTACAGTTGGTGTTATTGGGTCTGGTTACAAGGGTTGGGGAAGAAACTCAAATTTGAGTGTGAAAATTAGCTTCTAATATAGTTACTATATATACTAATAGAAAAGGGCAAGATTTAATCTTGCCCTTTTCTATTAGTTACTTTATAAAGTGTTTTATTGAAGTAGCCATTAAACTTGGTACTTCTTCCATAGGTATATGTCCCACGCTTTTGTATACCTCCAATACGCTTCCTTTTATATCTTTCTGAAATAGGTACGCGTTCTCCACCGAAATTAATTGGTCCTGTTCCCCCCATAAAATGAGTGTTGGGGTGCTAATATTTATTATAGCCTCAGCGTTTTGCTGTAAAGGGTTTTGAAATAAGGAAAGGGCTGCCCTTCTATTACCTTTACTTAATAATAAGTCATGGTACCTTGTAATAGTTGCTTCTGTGATATAGGATTTATCATAGAATACCGTTTCTAAACTTTTTTTAACCAATACTTTTGGTGTCACAAACAACAATAAATTATTAAGAACCGGGATGCTAGCAATTTTAAAACCCAGTGATCCCTTTTCGTTTTTACGAGGATAACCGGTTGCATCAATTAAAATAAGCTTTTTTACTTTTTCGGGATGCGCTAGTGTATAGTGCCAAGCAATACCGCCGCCTAATGAGTTACCAGCAAGCATGCAGGATTTAACCTGTAATTTATTTAAAAAAGAATCTAAGAACCTTGAAAAATAATTGAAAGAATAAACATTTTCAGGACTAGGCCCTGTAAGCCCAAACCCCGGCATATCCATTCTAATTACGCGCTTATTACTGTATGCATTTGATAACAGTATACTTGTAAGGTTATCCCATGTATTCAGGGAAGAAGAAGTCCCATGTATTAAAACCAACGGTGATGTATCTGTTATAGGCCCTTCGTCTCTGAAGTGCACTTGCATGCCCATTAAGGGCATAAATTGCGAAGCATTTGTACAATATTTTATTTTTAGTTTTTCAACAGGTATATCACGTTGTGCAAATACAGAAAATAGGGAAACAAGTATAAGCACAATGGTCCCTATACTAAATCCAAAAATGGGTAGTATTTTTTTCATAGCTAATTGTTTAAATATATAACGCTTGTATAATTAAAAAGCAGAAACTTATTTAATTAAGGAATAATTCGTCAATAAATATCCAACCTGGCGTTCCTTTTCCAGGATGCCAATCAGGTAATTTTTTTATGTTTAATACTGTGAACTTGTAATAGCGATAACTACTATTTGCAGGAAACTTACAACTAAAAGTTTTATTTTCTTTCATCGAACTTGGCTTTGTAGGCAAAGCAAAATTACTAGTTGTAATTTTTTTAAAAGTTTTTCCGTCGTTACTTCCTTGAACAGTAATAGAAACTATGGGCATAATGTAGGACCCGTAATCTACTAGTGCGTTAAAATAGGCCTCAGTAATTAGCTTTGGTTGTTTAAAGCCTGCCACAAATTCCATGGTTACATCCTTATAGCCTAGCCATTTGCCATTCGAAAAATTTTGACCACCTAATTCATAATCGGCCAATGTATTTGCGCCGCTAGCTTGGTACTTAGGGTCGGGCTTGCTTATTAAGTAAATAGTATCTGGCTTTATTTCTGACTTATAAAAAGTGCGTTGTACCATATCACTACTAATCCAACCTTTTTTAAAGGCCTTTGTTTTAATAGTGGTATTACTAGCAATTCTGAAGGCATTTTTATACTGAGGACTTGTTAGGCTATCTGGTTCGCTGCCGTCTGTGGTATAGCGAATAACAATGCCCGGAAGCAAGTGTTTTATTTTAATGTCTAAATGTTTTGGAATAATAGAAGAATCCTGGTCAATGGTAGGGCTGCTAAGTTTAATAAATTCATTTTCTAAATTATCACCTATTATAATTGTAAGTTTAGGATATTTTGTATTTAAAGCTTGCAACTGTTTTGTACTAATATTATTTGACCAAACATTGATATTTGTGAACCTAGCCCCATTTAAAAACTTTTCAAAACTTGACTCGTTAACGGCTACTCCGCAAATTGAAAGCGTTTCAAGTTGCTCCATTTTTTTAATTTCGGATAAAGCTTCAATGTTTATTTTAGTATAATTTAAGTTTAGCTTTTTTAGTTTTGTAAACTGGGTGATTATTTTAATATCCTCTTTTGTCAAAGGCATCCCCTGCATGTTCAAGTGAATTACCTGGTCTTTTATTTTTTCTAAATTTTTTAACGCTTTTGTATTATAAAAACTGCCCTGAAAAAAGGTAACTTCAATTTCATCCGACCCGGTGAACAAATAATTTACGCTACAGTAGTTAGAATTATAAGCTGTTAATTCGGGGTAGCTATTTTTTACGGATTTGCTTTTTTCTACAACAGGGATATAAGCATTTGCTAATAGGTACAGGCTATCGGTTTTAGCCATTTGCGCCATTTTCGTTTTAATATCTCCACCCGCCTTTATCCAAAGGCTTAGTATGCTTATTTCTGCTGGGGTTAATTGTAGTTTTCCGTCGGGAGGCATATGCTTCTCAGCAGCTAATGGCATGTGTATTCTTTCAAATAATACGGCATCTTTCCCTTCACTAGCAGCTAGTATGTTTCCACTTTTTCCACCTAATAATAAATTGTCAATAGTGTTTAGCTTTAAGCCTCCTTTAACTTTTTCATTTCCATGACAGCTTACACATTTCTGTGCCAAAATTGGGCCTACTGCTTTTTCATATACTGTAGCGTTGCTGTCTAATACTACTGGCGTTATTGCAAGCGTGTCTGCTTGCGGGAAACTAACTGCATTTACGCCGTGCGTTAGTTGTGCTCCTTTATGTGTAAAAATGCCTATGGTAATAAAAAATAGTATACCAATAATTCTTTTATACTTAATTGGAAGCTCCATTGTATAAAGTAACAGCCAACTAAGTAATGCAATTACTACGCCACCCCATTTGTGCCATACTATTAAATCGTTATCGTAACTGTCTTGTTTTGCTAATAGTATTCCAAATAAAGCTACAATAGTAGTTAATAAAGCATTTGTAGAAAGCGCTATTTTTTCAAATGCCAATGGTAGGCGGTTATGTTGAAACGCTACAAGGTAAACCACTATCAGTATACCTAATACAATAGGGAAATGCAAGAATAAAGGATGCATTTTTCCTAGCCATTGTAAAAATAAGTTTGGCTCAATTTTTTCATTATAAATAGCAAGGACAACTAATAACGGGTTTAATAACCAAAGTGCAGCCTCCTGAATTTGAAAAACCTTTTTACTACGCATGCTTAACTAATTATTTCATTTATAACTTTTCCCGCAACATCGGTTAAACGGTATCTTCTACCTAAATGCTTAAACGTGAATTCTTCGTGGTTTACACCCATAAGGTTTAAGACGGTTGCATGAAAGTCATTCACGTGCACCGGTAAAGAATTAATATTATAACCAAAATCGTCTGTTTCCCCGTATACGCCAGGCTTTACGCCACCCCCTGCCATCCAAATAGTGAAACAACGAGGATGATGGTCTCTTCCATAATTATCTTTTGACAATGGACCTTGACAATAATTGGTTCTTCCAAATTCACCACCCCAAATAACCAAGGTTTCATCCAATAATCCTCTTTGTTTTAAATCTTTTATTAATGCAGCAGAAGGTTGGTCTACGTCCTTACACTGTCCTTCTAATTCTGTTGGTAAATTACCATGTCCATCCCATCCTTGATGGTACAGTTGTACAAAGCGTACGCCATTTTCTGATAGCTTGCGTGCTAATAAACAGTTCGCGGCATAGGTGCCTGGCACCATACACTCAGGCCCATACATTTTCACAATACTTTCTGGTTCGTTTTGCAATGAGGTAATTTCAGGCACAGCCAT
>CANHAE010000073.1 GCA_947458915.1 Bacteroidota bacterium | reverse complement strand
TATGGCAAAACAAGCCATTGAATTTGTTGCCAAAGGGGTAAACATTATAAAAGTTAAATTAGGGAAAGATCCTGTTCAGGATATTGAAAGAATTAAGCAAATTAGAACCGCCATAGGGTCCAAGACCAAATTAAGAATCGATGCAAACCAAGGATGGTCGCAAAAAGATGCGTTAATGGTTTTACAAGGCTTAGCCCAATATGACATTGATTTTTGCGAACAACCTATGCATAAATATTATGACGATTTTTTACCTGAATTATGTGCGCAGTCTCCCATTAGTATCATGGCTGACGAATCGGTTTTTACACACCATGATGCAAGAAAATTAATTGCACAAAAAGCCTGTCATTCCATTAATATTAAATTTTCTAAAAGTGGCGGAATACAAGAAGCTATAAAAATTCACGATCTCGCTGCTGCAAATAATATTCCTTGTATGATGGGTGGTATGTTGGAAAGCCGTGTAGCATTAAGTGCAAAAATGCATTTTGCAATGGCACATAGCAATGTGAAATTTTATGATATGGATACTTGTTTGCTTGGTCATTTGGAAGACCCTGTAATAGGAGGTGTGCAATTTTCAGGCATGCATTTAAGCATAAATGACAGTATTGGAATTGGCGCAGATGTAGACCCAGCATATCTTGCAAAACTTGAGCGCTGCGTTGTATAACAATTAGTATCTTTAACTTATAATAAAAAAATATGGAAGCTAGAAAAGCGCAAGATTCTTTTACCACCATGAATGAATTAGTGTTACCTAATGACACAAATACTTTTGGAGATTTAATGGGCGGCAAATTAATGTACTGGATGGATATAGCTGCTTACTTTTCTGCGTCAAAACATTGCAATTCAGCTTGCATGACAGCCTCTGTCGATAACCTAAGTTTTAAGTCTTCTATTAAATTGGGAAACGTAATTTGTATTGAAGCAATAGTATCTAGAGCGTTTAGTACTTCTATGGAAATTCATTTGAAGGTTTGGAATCAAAACATGATCACACAGTCAAGGGAATTAAGCAATGAAGCATTTTTCACATTCGTTGCCCTAGATGAAAATAAAAAGCCTAAAAAAGTTCCTGAAATCATACCGGAAACAGAAGAGCAGCAAAAATTATATGAAGGCGCATTAAGAAGAAGGCAATTACGCCTAGTATTATCAGGTAAAATGAACCCACATGACGCAACTGAACTGAAAGCCTATTTTACAGAAGCGTAACAAAAATAGTAACTACGCCTTAGCTATAGCATGATGACGTCCTTTAAGCATATACTCCTTACTTTGCTCAATTCCATCCATCACTTTTGCTAGGATTACTTCTACAGAATCACTGTCATAATTAATTTCCAAAGGTGGCTTGAACCTAATAGTTAAAGGTGTTCCCACTTTTTTAAAGGTTAGCCCTTTCTTAGTGAAAGCTCTCCAAAACCCATTAATGACAACGGGCATAACAATAGGTTTGTTGTTTTTTATAATATGCGCAGTGCCTTTTCTACCTGGCGCAAATGGCTTAGTAGTTCCTTGCGGAAAGGTAATTACCCAGCTTTTTTGTAATGCATCATCTATTTTTTGCGTATCTACTTCGTCTCTGTCTCTCTTTACATCCTGACCCTCTGCACGCCATGTTCTTTTAACGGTTAAAGCGCCGCCCAATTTAAACAACTTGGTTAGCCAGTTACTGTTCATTGTTTCCTCTGCGGCAACAAAGTACACGTTTGTAAAGGGATTTAGTAAATAGTAAGGGATCCCTAGTCTATTATTTTTTTGCCATTTCACAGCACAAAAAATGTGTACAAACGCAATAACATCTCCAAAATAAGTTTGGTGATTGCTAACAAATAATACATTTTTCTTAGGTAGATTTTCTAAATGTTCTGTGCCTTCAATACTTACCGTGTTAAACAAAGCCAACCCCGGATAAGTGAATAAACCTACAATTCCGTATATAAAAGAACGGAAAATTCGAATATATTTTAAGCGATCCAATAAGCTCATTCTTCGGGGAAATTGTTGGAGCACAAAGATACTACATTAAATCTTATCATTATAGCCCTGATTAGCCAACAAATAGTACCTTTGGTCCATGAAAAAATCTGCCGTTATTTTCGATATTGATGGCTTATTAATTAATAGTGAGCCCCTTTGGAACAAAGCAGCAAATGAAATCTTCAGGCAGTATGGTATTTTACTAACTCAAGAACAATATGCAACAACTACTGGCCTACGTTCGAAAGAATTCGTAGCTCATTGGTTACAGCTACATAAAATCCCCTCTACCGAATTCGAAAGGGCTGAAAATAAATTAGTCGATTTAGCCTTAAGCTTGATTGACAATGAAGCAACATTAATGCCAGGTGTCGAACATATTTTTGAATTCTTTTTAAAGAAAGACTTTAAAATGGGTTTGGCCACCTCCTCGCCAGTAGCATTAATTGAATGGATTAAAGAAAAACTAGGCATAAGAAGTTTTATACATGCTAGTGCATCTGCACAAAATTTAACCTATGCAAAACCACATCCACAAGTATATTTAGAATGTGCAGCAACCATGCACACTGCTCCTCTTGCTTGTATTTGCTTTGAGGATTCATTCTATGGCATGATTGCTGCAAAAGCAGCAAGAATGACTTGTGTGGTAGTGCCTTCGGCAGAGCATGTTAAATTGGAACATTGGGGCTCAGCCGACTTGAAACTCACCTCTTTGCAAAATTTTGGCGAACTCCATTTTAATATGCTCAATAATTAAGTTAAATTGTATAACGCATGGAATTAGCAAAAAAAGTTATTGGGGTCGAATTAACACTCTTCGAAAAACATTTTAGAGAAGCAGTAAAAAGCAGAGTTGCATTACTTGACCGCATCATGCAATACATTGTTAAACGCAAGGGGAAACAAATGCGTCCAATGTTTGTACTACTTTCTGCAAAATTACATGGCGAAATAAAAGAACCCTCATTTAGGACTGCCTCCTTGGTGGAACTATTACACACCGCAACACTAGTTCATGATGATGTTGTTGATGATTCACTAGAAAGAAGAGGACTTTTTTCAATTAATGCACTTTGGAAAAATAAAATCGCAGTACTAGTTGGTGATTATTTATTATCAAAAGGGCTATTGCTTTCACTTGAAAACGGAGATTTTAAAATTTTAACCATTTTATCGACTGCTGTCAAAAAGATGAGCGAAGGTGAATTATTGCAAATTGAAAAAACAAGAAATTTAAATTTTGACGAATCGGTTTATTATGAAATTATAAACGGAAAAACTGCTTCCTTATTGGCTTCTTGTTGCGGAGCTGGTGCAGCTTCTGTCACGCAAGACGATATGATTATTGAAAAAATGCGCGAATTTGGAGAAATGGTTGGCATGGCATTTCAAATTAAAGACGATTTGTTTGACTATGGAGATGCCAATATTGGAAAACCAACTGGAAATGATATTAAAGAAAAAAAATTAACCCTGCCATTAATCCATATTCTTCAGAAAGTGCCCGCTTCTTTAAAAAAGGAAATTATATACATTGTAAAAAATAACAACAACGATAAAAAGAAAGTGAAATTTGTTATCGATAATGTTGTAGCCTTTGGGGGAATTGATTACGCAACACAAAAAATGTTTGAATACCGAGACAAAGCTTTAACAATACTTCATTCCTTTCCACTAAGTCCAGCAAGAGAAGCATTAGAAGAATTAGTACGTTATACAACCGATAGAAAATACTAATGGAAAAAAGGTGGAACATACTCAATGCGGACATTCAAAAAGTGAACGCTTTAAAAGAAGCACTAAAAATACATCCTATTTTATGTGAACTTCTAGTACAAAGAGGTATTGATACCTTTGATGCAGCAAAAAAATTCTTCCGCCCCAGCCTTAGCGACTTACATGACCCCTGGTTAATGAAGGATATGAAAAAGGCGGTTGACAGAATTGCCGAAGCTATTAATGCCTCCAAAAAAATATTGGTATTTGGCGACTATGATGTAGATGGGACAACTTCGGTAGCAACACTTTACCAGTTCCTAAAACAACTATGCATAAATGTTGATTACTACATTCCTCACCGCTATAAAGAAGGTTATGGTATTTCAAAAATAGGTATCGACTTTGCTAAAGAAACAGGGGTCGATTTAATCATATCAGTTGATTGTGGCATTAAATCAACAGACTTAATTGCTTATGCAAAAGAATTAGGCATTGATTTTATAATTTGCGATCATCATTTACCTGATGCTATCTTGCCGCCAGCGGTTGCCATATTAAACGCAAAGCAAATTGATTGCACCTATCCCTATAAGGAGCTTTGCGGATGTGGTGTAGTGTTTAAACTAATCACCGCAATTGCACAACGATACAATTTACCAGACAGTTCCTATTTAGGTTATTTGGATTTAGTAGCAACTGCAATTGCTGCAGATATTGTTCCCATAACAGACGAGAATAGAACCCTTGCATTTTTTGGACTACAACAGGTAAACCAATCACCCTGCCCAGGTTTATTGGCGTTAATGGAATTAGCCAAGCAAACTACTCCAATGCGCATTAGTAATTTGGTGTTTGCTGTTGCACCAAGGATAAATGCAGCAGGAAGAATGGACGATGCAAAAAAAGCAGTCCAATTATTTATTGAAAAAGACTATTCAAATGCATTAGCAATAGCCTCCTTGTTACAACAGGATAATTTAGACAGGAGAGAAGCAGATACAAGTATTACGGAAGAAGCATTAGCCGAAATCGAAAACGATCCAAATCACAGTACTAAAAAATCATCGGTTGTATTTCAAGCACATTGGCATAAAGGGGTTGTAGGAATCGTTGCAAGTAGGTTAATTGAAAAGCATTACAAACCAACAATTGTGCTTACTCAAAGCGGCGATGTCATTGCAGGAAGCGCAAGAAGTGTAATAGGCTTTAACTTATACGAGGCATTGCATGCTTGTCGAGAACACTTACTTGGATATGGTGGTCATTTTGCCGCAGCCGGTATGACGCTTTCACTAGACAAGCTGGAGCATTTCAAGTTGGCGTTTGAAAACGCAGTAGCAGAAAGAATTACAGAAGCTCAATTGACTCCCGAAATATTAATAAATTCCCTATTGCCTTTGGATAATATTAATATGAATTTCTTCCAAATAATCACTCAAATGGAACCATTTGGACCAGATAATATGCGTCCCATTTTTATAGCGAAGGGTGTCATGGATACTGGATATAGTAAATTAGTAAAGGAAGCCCATATTAGCTTTAATGTAACCCAAGGCAATAGCAGTGTGAGAGGTATTGGTTATAATATGCCAGAACATATTCATATTATTAAATCAGGAAAGCCTTTTGATATAGTTTTTCAACTACAATTAAATGAATGGCAAGGAAATCAGTCAGTGCAAATGCAAATCATAGATGTAAAAGCAACAAACTAAATAGAATGAGCCCGATACAATATCGGGCTCATTACTTTAAAACTTAATTATTTACTTTTTAAATTTAGCACCTAGTATTACTTTAGTAAATCAACGCTTCTGTTTATAAAGTTGGTTAGTTCAGCACCATTTAACAGGCCTTGAGACAACAATGCTAAATCAGCCAAATTACGTGCTTGTTTTTGTTGCTTATCTACGTCTGTTTCTTTTAATAAAGTTTGATAAATAGGATGGTTCCCATTAATTGTCAAATGCACTTCGTCTGGCATTTGAGCATAGAAGGCAGTCATTCCTCCCCCACTCATGCTAGCCATATCTTTCATTCTACGCATGAATTCAGGGCGGGTTGCAATCACTGGTGCTGTATCCTGACCAAGTCCTTTTACTTCCACTGTTAAAGTAATTTCAGGCACCTGGAATTCAAATAATTTTTTTGTCTGTTCAACCTCCACAGCAGATAAAACAGAATCAACATTTTCTTGCTTGTCAATTAAATTATCAACCACATCCGCATCTACACGTACAAACTGCACACCTTCCCATTTCATTTCAACATTATTAATAAAAGCAGCGTCAACCATTGTTTCTAATTTCACAACTTTGTAGCCTTTCCCTACAGCAGCCTGTATGAAAGCATCTTGCTGGACAGGATTTGTTGTATATAATAACACTTGCTTACCTTCTTTGTTCTTTTGGTTTGCTTCTGTAGCCGTTTTGTATTCATCCAGCGTATAAAAAGTGCCTTTGCTAGCAGCATCCTCCAAAATCAAAAACTTATTGCCTTTTTCTAGGAATTTATCGTCGGTGATCATACCATACTTAACAAACAAACCTAAACTTTCCCATTTGTCTTCAAACGATTTACGATCATTGTTGAAAATTTCTTCTAATTTATCAGCGACTTTCTTAGTAATGTGAGCATTTATTTTTTTCACATTAGGATCCCCTTGTAAATAGCTACGACTAACATTTAAAGGAATATCTGGACTATCAATAACCCCGTGTAATAACATTAAAAACTCTGGCACAATATCTTTTACTTCATCTGTTACAAACACTTGGTTACAATACAATTGAATTTTGTCTTTTTGTATTTCAAAACTTTGCTTGATTTTAGGGAAATACAAGATACCCGTTAGGTTGAACGGGTAGTCCACATTCAAGTGAATCCAAAACAAAGGTGTTTCTCCAAAAGGATACAATTCTTTATAAAAATTTTCGTAATCCTCTTTAGTCAATTCAGCTGGCTTACGCACCCACAATGGGTTTGTATTATTAATTGATTTTTCCGCTACGGCCTCTTCTCCTTCTTTTGGTGTAACAACTTCTGCATTTGCATCTTTAAAGTAAATAGCTACTGGCAAAAATTTGCAAAAACGTTCTAAAACCGATTTCGTTCTGTGCGCATCTAAAAATTCTGCACTTTCTTCGTTAATATGTAAAACTATTTTTGTCCCTCTATCACTATAATCTACTTCGTATAATTCATATTCGGTACTGCCATCGCAACTCCAAAAAACACCAGGAGTACCCGTATGGCTTTTGCTATAAATATCTACTTTCTCACTCACCATAAAGGCACTATAAAAACCTAAACCAAAGTGACCAATAATGCTAGCATCCTTGTATTTATTTACAAATTCTTCTGCACCGCTGAATGCCACCTGGTTAATATACTTATCTAATTCTTCTGCAGACATCCCCACTCCATTATCAGTAATGGTAATCGTCTTTTCCTTCGCGTCCACTACCACATCAACTCTTAGTTGCCCAAGGTCGCCTTTAGCTTCTCCCTTGCCTGCTAAGGTTTTTAATTTCTGTGACGCATCAACTGCATTACTCACCAATTCACGAATAAAAATCTCATGGTCGCTATAAAGGAACTTCTTTATGATTGGAAAGATGTTCTCCGTTGAGACGCGTATTTGTCCTTTTTTCATATATCTGTCTTTTAGGCATACTATAGCAAAGTCAATACCAAAAAAAGTTTGCTGACAAGCTGTCAAGCAATGGGCCTATTATGGAGTTTTTTGCAGCCAAGCTGCCCCAGTACAGCGCCTCCCATTTAACAAAATGTCACTTGGGTCTCTTATTAGTATTTGTTTCTCGTAATTATATACCGAATAAACACCTACAATATCACCATTGCCCCCGGGTATTTTTTCGCCTGCAAAATCGGCGTAGCCGCTAGTCCTTAAATAAATAGTGCCTCCTGCGCAAAACTTAATGCTCCTACTAGCACCTGTTTTATTTTTTTTATCCGCAAAAGTTTGGGCTGTATCGGTAGCCGAAAATTCAACGTTGGATATCCTTATTAACCTGCCTTGTAAACTATCGCCTAAGCTTTTAGCACTCACCAAAAGTGGCACAACTGGATAGTCGTCTTTTAAGACTGTAATGAATTTCGGAAACAACGGAACGGGTATGCCTAATGAAACCAAACTGCCATTGCTAGTGTCCACCGAAGCAGCCAACTGAAGCATTCTTCGATAATCAGTAAGTATTAAATTTTGAATACGGACACGAACAAGCGTGCCAACTGGATAATTTTGATACAAGGAAGTGCCGTCCATTAATATTATAATACCACCAGTACTATCCTGAATAAATAGCGATTTGTATATATTATCGTGTTCGTCATTGGCTACTACTACCCCTTCAATAGCAAAAGCTTTGGCAATCACTTCCACACTTCCATTTACATGCCATTTTCGCATCGTTTTTATGGACACAATAGTGTCTGAAGAAGCCTGTTCTATAGGTTTTGCATATGCCGATTGTTTTAAACAAGCAATGGACAATAACGAGTAACTGATTAACAACATAGTTGTAATGGATTTAAGGCTTGACTTTCTTTTCATAATTGTTTTATTGAATTGTTAATTGAAGTCCAAGTGAATAAGTAGTTCCTTGGTCATATATATATTTAGGAGCGTATTTTTGGGTATTAAAGCGTTTGTAATCGAACCTTGATTGTTCAAATGCCAACACAGGTATCAATGTGTTTAATATATTTCTAGCACTTATACTTGTTCTCCATAAATAGGCATGATTCAATGATTTTAAAAAAAAGGTTTTTGACAAATAACCATTTAAACTAAATTGATTTGCTAATAAATTAGGGGCCATAATTTCCGCCCACTAATCAAGCTAACGTATCAGATGAGGATTTTTTACCAGGAAGCGTAAAAGGTTATAATCAAAAAGCTTACGCCTCAAAATCTAAAAACCTTTCTAGGGTATTATACGCATTGGGTAATATCGAAAACGCCGACGGAATTGCACTGTTGGGCGTTGTGGAAATTGAAAATAAAATGGTATTAACAAAATTGTTAGCAGAACCATTAATTAGAAAGTATCAGTATAAATTTTTACACTATGATTCTAAGGACTCAAGAGGAATTGACGTGGCACTCATTTATAACCCAACAAAATTTAAACCTTACCAATACCGTCCATATTCCCTAACCGACGATACTCATTTTAATGACTATGCTACAAGAGATATTTTATATGTAACTGGCAAATTAAATAACGAATGGGTGCATGTATTGGTAAACCATTGGCCAAGCCGGAGAGGGGGTGAAAAAGCATCTATGTCAAAACGATTGTGGGCTGCAACTGTTTGCAAAAGAATTATGGACAGCGTTGGAAAAACAAATCCAAAAGCAAAATGGATAGTAATGGGGGATTTTAACGACAACCCAACCGATAAGACTGTTAAGTCGTTAGGGCTGTATAATCCGTTTATCCTTCCTTTTCGTAAGGGAATGGGCACATTAGCCTATAATGATAGCTGGAACCTTTTCGACCAAATATTAATAAGTCCAAATTGGACAAATGAATCTAGAAAAGAAAAGGGGATGAAAGCCGAATTAGGTATAACTACTTGTAAAACAGTTATTTACAAAAATAATGACATGATTGAAACCCAAGGGCGCTTCAAAGGCTATCCTAAAAGAACTTATAACGGAAACCAACTTAGAGGAGGATACAGCGATCATTTTCCTGTAGCACTTATTTTTAGCCTGAAAAATGAAAAAAATGACCTAAAATAGCCTACCTTCGCCCTCCCAAATCTGTTTTGGCAGATTCGTCCCCCTAACATGGGATGTCCACTGGGAAAAACCAATTATTTAACCAAAAAATTCAAGTAATGAACAATTACGAATTAATGGTGATTTTTACACCGGTATTATCTGAAGAAGATTTTAAATCTGCTCAGAAAAAATACCAAGACTTCATCAAAGAAAATGGTGGAGAC
>CANHAE010000072.1 GCA_947458915.1 Bacteroidota bacterium | reverse complement strand
TTTATTGGAGGAATTAGTGCATTTTTTAATGAAATGTTTGCGAAGTCATATCCTAATTTAATTTTGCATGCAGTTGGTTTAACCATGGGTGTTGCATTAGCAATGTTCCTGTTGTATAGTTTTAGGATTATTAATGTGACTGATCGTTTGCGTTCAATTGTAATGTCAGCAATAATGGGCATTGGTTTATTCTACTTAATTGTATGGGTGTTGAGCCTTTTTGGAGTAGACATGGGTTTTGCATTTGATAGTTCTCCTTTAAGTATTGGAATTAGCTTATTCATTGTAGGTATTGCTTCTTTCAATTTATTATTGGATTTTGACTCCATTGAAAAAGCTGCGGAGATGGGTGCGCCAAAGTACATGGAATGGTATGGCGCATTTGGTTTATTGGTAACCTTGGTATGGTTATACCTAGAAATATTAAAGCTATTAAGCAAATTGAACTCTAGGGACTAGGACTAGTTTCAATTTAAGTTATTATACTAAGTAAGCCCGCTTTTTTAAAGGCGGGCTTTTTATTTATAATGTGGGCTTCTGTAATTTTATTAGGGATTGATACTTATCTGTACTGATAAATATGGTAAATTTGAGGAGCTTAGCTTTAATTAGAAACCTAATTAGCTAGGCATATAAATAATGTGCAATGGAATATAACCGTGGGAATTTAGACAACCAGCAACTTGTTCATTTTTATCGTTCACTCATGTGGCCAAGGATGATTGAAGAAAAAATGTTGGTATTACTTCGTCAAGGAAAAATAAGCAAATGGTTTAGTGGAATTGGACAAGAAGCAATTGCCGTTGGTGCAACATTGGCGATGGATTCGAATGAATGGATTATGCCTTTGCATAGGAACCTAGGTGTTTTTACT
The DNA here is from genome assembly GCA_947458915.1 of Bacteroidota bacterium. GTDB lineage: Bacteria > Bacteroidota > Bacteroidia > Chitinophagales > Chitinophagaceae > Sediminibacterium. Next base: position 9,041 of record CANHAE010000072.1, on the reverse strand, counting down.
GCGCGGAATATGTCCTTAACGGCTTTGTTTAAACAGTGGCAAGGCGACAGAACTGGTTTTAGTAAAGCAAGAGAAAGAAGTTTTCATTTTGGTAGTAAAGCACATCATGTGTGTGGAATGATATCTCATTTAGGACCGCAGTTAGCCATTGCCGACGGTGTCGCACTTGCTTATCAACAACGCGGACAACTTAAAGCAGCGTTGGCTTTTACAGGAGATGGAGGAACAAGTGAAGGTGATTTTCATGAGGCACTAAATGTAGCTTCAGTTTGGAATTTGCCTGTAATTTTTATCATAGAAAATAATGGGTATGGATTAAGTACACCTACAAATGAGCAATTTAAATGTGAGCATTTAGTAGATCGTGCAAAAGGATATGGAATGGAAGGGATAAGAATTGATGGCAATAACATTTTAGAAGTATACGAGACAGTTAAGGGTGTTAGGGATTATTGTATCAACCATCAACGCCCTTATTTAATTGAATGTGATACTTTCAGAATGCGTGGCCATGAAGAAGCCAGTGGTATAAAATACGTGCCAAAAGAATTAATAGAAACTTGGTCAAAAAAAGACCCTATTAAAAACTATGAACAATTTTTAGTAGCGGAAAAGGTTTTAACAGAAATGCAAATTGCAGATATTAGAAATGAATTTAAGGATAGTATTGATAGGCAATTAATTGAAGCAATGCAGGAGGACCTGTTTACCCCTGTCATTGAAGAAGAACTGGTGGACGTATTTGCGCCGGCTCCATTAAATGATATTCCTGAATTGACATCCTTAGTGACACCAACTATTCATGACAAGCGTTTTATTGAAGCAATTAGTGAGGCCTTGAAACAGTCTATGCGTAAATATCCGGAAATGATTATTATGGGTCAGGATATTGCAGAATATGGGGGTGCCTTTAAAATGACAGAAGGGTTTGTTGCTGAATTTGGGAAACAAAGAATTCGTAATACCCCTATTTGCGAAAGTGCAATAGTTGGCGCTGCATTAGGGTTGAGCATGGAAGGGATAAAATCAGTTATGGAAATGCAATTTGCAGATTTTGTTACTGTTGCATTTAATCAAATTGTAAATAACCTTGCAAAAATTCATTACCGTTGGGGTCAAAATGCCGACGTGGTTATAAGGATGCCAACCGGTGCGGGTGTTGGTGCTGGCCCTTTTCACTCTCAGTCGAATGAGGCATGGTTCACACATGTCCCTGGATTAAAAGTGGTATATCCTTCTAGTGCTGCAGACGCTAAAGGATTAATGATTGCCGCACTTGCCGATCCAAATCCAGTATTGTATTTTGAACATAAGGCAATGTACAGAAGTATTGAAGGCGAAGTTCCTGATGAATATTATCAAGTGCCCATTGGGAAAGCTGCTTTTATTAGTCGAGGTACCGATGCTACTATTATTACTTATGGCATGGGGGTTCATTGGGCTAAAAAATATCAATCGGAAAATACCAATACTAGCGTTACTATTTTAGATTTGAGAACTTTGTCGCCATTGGACTATGATTCAATAAAGGAAGCAGTAGTTGAAACGGGTAAGGTATTAATATTGCACGAGGATAACCTTACAGGTGGAATTGGTGGAGAAATTGCTGCTTGGTTGGCTGAACATTGCTTCGAAAATTTAGATGCGCCTGTTATGCGTTGTGCGTCATTAGATACACCCATTCCCTTTAATATTAGTTTAGAAAAACAATATTTAGCCAATAGCAGATTGCAAGAGACTATGCAAAAACTATTAAATTACTAGCAAAAAAAGTCCCTAATTATTTTATAATATTATAAAACGAAGAATAAACAACCCGTTAAATTTTTAATTAGGGTTGTTTTAGTGTTTTAAAAAAAATATTTTTTTAAAATAAATCATAAGAAGTAGAATAAACAACCCGTTAAATTTTTAATTAGGGTTGTTTATTCTATACACTCGTAAGAAATTACCGCCTAATACTTTCTTAATATCTTTATTAGAGTAACCTCTTGCGATTAACGCTTTGGTAAAATTACGATAGTCCAATACCGTGCTCAAGCCTTGTGGTGCAGAATTGATCCCGTCAAAATCAGATCCAATACCTACATGATTTACACCTATTAATTGAACAATATGATCAAAGTGCTGCATCAATTGTTCAATAGTGGGTTTAATGGATTCGCTTTCCGTTTTATATTTGTCAGACAATAAAGTGAAAGCATATTCTTTTTGGATACCAGTAGCTAGTAAAGAGTCAACTTCAGCAGTGTGCGCTTTTCTGAACGCCATATCTTTTTTACTAAAATTGCTATCTATAAATCCAGAGAAAAAGTTTAAAAAAATAACACCTCCATTTACCCCAATAGCTTTTATTTGATCGTCATTTAGGTTTCTTGACACAGGGCAGATACTGTAGGCATTGCTATGAGAAGCTATTATTGGCTTTTTACTATTTTTAATTACATCCCAAAAAGTTGCTTCTCCAACATGAGAAACGTCAACCATCATACCTAGCTGATTCATTCTTTCAACTATTTGTAAGCCAAAAGCATTAAGCCCCTTTTGTTGGGTTCCTGTGACAGGTGTTTTTTCAAAAGTATGTGAGCTAGCCCAACTTGGCGAGTTATTCCAAGTTAAGGTCATATAACGAACGCCTCTATTATAAAAAGTGTCTAAGCGCTCAATTTTATCTTCAATCATGTGACCACCTTCTACGCCGTATTGTGCAACAATTTTTCCTTGCTTCAGCGTTTTTTTAATGGTCTTCCAATCTTTAGCTACTACCATTTTATCTGGGTTTCTTGCTGCCACAGCGTCCATTGTATCCATCTCTCGCATGGCCCAGGCATAGGGGTTTATTTTTTCGCCATCACACCAAATGGAAAACAATTGGTAATCAAGCCCTCCTGTTTTCATTCTTGTTAAATCGGCATGGTTGATGCCCGTAAGGTCTTGATCAAAACTCACTTTTTTCTCAATACAAGCAGTTGGGGCATCGTTATGAGTATCGACTAATATGGATTTATAGTGTATTTTTTGGCCTTTTACGCTAGTCGTAAAAAACAGCAAAAAGGGGACTAAGTATTTCATATAATCGGAATGGTTTAATTGATAACTAAATTAACTATTTTTGCGCACAGAAAACCGACTATGTTAGACAAACTAGAAGCCATAAAAGCAAGATTCGACCAAGTAGGGGTGGCTTTGACCAATCCAGAGATCATAAACAACCAGGCCGAATTCGGCAAAATGAGTAAGGAATACCGTTCTTTAGAGCGTATTATTATACCATATGAGCGTTATGTAAAGGTACTTGCCGAACATAAATTTGCGAAAGAGACCTTAAACGGGGATGATGCAGAAATGAGAGAATTGGCAAAAATGGAAATGCCAGGTTTAGAAGAGGAAAAAGAGGCACTTGAAAAAGAGTTAACTAAATTATTAATACCTAAGGACCCGCAGGATGACAGAAATGCAATTATTGAATTAAGAGCAGGTACTGGTGGGGATGAAGCAAGTTTATTTGTAGGCGATTTGCTTACTATGTATACTAGGTATTGTCAACGTAAAGGATGGAAAGTAGCTATTGCGAGTGAAAGTGAAGGTTCGGTTGGTGGGTATAAGGAAGTAATATTAGAAGTGACTGGAGAAGATGTATATGGAACGATGAAATTTGAAAGTGGCGTACACCGAGTGCAACGTGTTCCAAGTACGGAAACGCAGGGAAGAGTGCATACTTCTGCAGCAACGGTTGCAGTAATGCCGGAGGCGGAGGAAGTTGATTTTGTATTGAATCCGGCAGATGTAAAAATGGAAACTTCTCGAAGTGGTGGAGCGGGAGGGCAGAACGTAAATAAAGTAGAAACTAAAGTACAGTTAACGCATATTCCAACGGGCACAGTAATTGTGTGCCAAACGGAACGTTCTCAGTTGGGTAATAGAGAGAAGGCAATGGGTATGATGCGTACAAAATTATTTGAAGAGCAAGTACGTAAACAAGAAGATGAAATTTCGAGACATCGTAAAACATTAGTAAGTACTGGAGATAGAAGTGCTAAAATAAGAACCTATAATTGGCCTCAAGCGCGTGTAACAGATCACAGAGTGAATGTTACGTCATACAATTTAGATGCGGTGATTAACGGAGAGATAGATGAATTTATTGAAGCATTGCAAATGGCGGAGAATGCGGAAAAAATGTTGGTACAGCAATAAATTATTTATTAGCCGCCAAGCTTACTTCCCATTCCCAAGCGGTGCGCATCATGTCCTCTAAACTGTATTTAATTTCCCATCCCAGCCTTTTAACGGCGTGGTCGTTATTGGCATAAATTGAAACAATATCGCCAGCCCTTCTTGGTCCAACTTGGTAATTTAATTGCAAGCCAGATACTTTTTCAAAAGCCTTTATCGCTTCTAATACAGTAATGCCATTACCTGTTCCTAAATTGAATACTTCGGTATGATTGGTTGTTTGATTTTTAATGGAGTATTGTAATGCCAAAGTATGTGCATGTGCAATATCGCAAACATGAATATAATCCCGAATACAACTTCCATCACGCGTAGCATAGTCATCCCCGTATACTTGCATGGTAGGTAATTTGCCAATGGCAGTTTGTGTAATGGCAGGCACTAAATTTTGCGGACGTCCAATTGGCAATTCTCCAATTGCAGTGGAAGGGTGTGCGCCAACTGGATTAAAGTACCTTAATAATATGGCAGAAATAGGGTAAGTAAAGGCCGTGTCTCTTACAATAGTTTCGCCCATTTGCTTAGTTGCGCCATAGGGAGAAGCTGCGGTTTGCAAAGGCGTATTTTCGGTTACAGGTATTATTTCCGGGTTTCCGTAAACGGTACAAGAGGAAGAAAAAATAAAATGTGTTGCATGATACTTAACCGTCATTTGTAACAAATGCACTAAAGAGCATAAATTATTCTCATAGTAGTCCAATGGTTTTTCTACTGACTCTCCAACTGCTTTATATGCAGCAAAATGAATCACCCCAATGATAGAAGGATTTTCTTTAAAAATAATTTCGGTTGCTGCTTTATCCGTAAGGTCAACTTTATAGTTTTTTATCTTCTTCCCAGTAATTTTTTCAATCCCTAATAAAGATTTATCAGAAGCCCTAGATAAATTATCAACGGATATTACATTAAATCCATTTTCTATTAAATCGACAATGGTATGTGCTCCAATATAACCACAGCCCCCTGTTACTAAAATAGTTTGCATTAAAGAAATTTAGAATACAAAGAAACGAAAAATAATACAGACTAAGGCTTACCAGCTAATGTAAAACCAACGGTTGTGCCAATATTTTGTGTACTTCTAATTTGCAAGGTCTCATTATGTGCTTCAATAATATGCTTGCAAATAGCCAAGCCTAAGCCCGTGCCCCCTATATCTCTGCTTCTGGCATCATCTGTCCTATAAAAGCGTTCAAATAGCCTAGGAATGTGCTCTTCGGCAATTCCAATACCATCGTCACTTATTTCAACTAAAATTTTTTCATTTTCTAGTTTATATACACTCGCTGTAATGCTACCATCAATTTTTCCGTATTTGGCGGCGTTCGAAAAAATATTCACTAATACTTGATAGATTTTGTTCTTATCGGCAAAAACAGTAACTGGCGATTCGCTGTTTTTCTTAAAGTCAAATTGAATATTTTTTTTCAACCACTTAACGCTTAAATTATTAACCACTTCATTAATGAGGTCTTGAATAATAAAACTTTGCTTAAGAATAGGTTCTTTATTAATTTCTAAATTAGTAATTATGTCCACGTCGTTTACTAAGCCCACCAACCGCTGTACATTTGCTTCTGCTTGACTGACAAACTTCTTAACTAGTATAGGATCGTCTACGGCTCCATCTGACAGTAGTTCTAAGTACCCTTGTATAGCGAAAATGGGTGTTTTTATTTCATGAGATAAATTCTGTAAAAATTCTTTTCTAAATTCCTCGTTAGATTGGAGTAATTGAATTTCTTTAGTTTTCTGTTCAGCCCATTGTTCAACATCGGCTCTGACATCATCAATTCCTTTTTGAGGAAATATATATTTTTGGTAGGCTTCTTCTCTTTTAGTTGCTTTTGTTTGCGAGATTAATTTATAAATGAGTTTTATCTTACGGTAGATAAAATATTCCAAAATCTGGTGCATTAAGAAATAGATCACGAAAAAACAAGCAATAAAATAAACAAGTAAAAATTTTCGGTCAGAAAATAAAGTAAAAGTACTAATACCAATTAAACTAGACAGCAGTAGTGCAGTGAGTGCTGCTAATTGTTTAGGAGAAAGATTTTTTTCTTTGAACATATTAAAACGAGTGAATGTGCTCGTAATGCGAAGGTATCAATTTCTTATTAATAATCGAATTTGTAACCTACCCCTTTAACGGTGGTAATACAGTCTATGCCTAGCTTGGCTCTAATTTTTCTAACATGAACGTCAATGGTACGGTCGCCTACAATCACATCGTTTCCCCATACTTGTGATAGAATTTCATTTCTCAAAAACACCCTGCCCGATTGCGCAGCGAGTAAATACAAAAGTTCGAATTCTTTTTTTGCTAATACAAAATTAATGTCCTTAAGCGTAGTCCTGTATTGCGCTGGATCAATTACTAAATCTTTTATGTTAATTATTTTACTTTCTCCATTTGCTGGCTGTATTCTTCTAAATAAGGCAGTAATTCTGCTTAGTAAAACTTTTGGACTAATGGGTTTACTTACAAAATCGTCTCCACCTAATTCCAGCCCTTTTATATGAGAAGCTTCGTCATTCATTGCTGTAAGTAATACAATGAGGGTTTTATCAAATTGCTTATTACTTCTTAAATATTCGCAAACTTCAAAACCGTTTCTTTTTGGCATCATTATGTCCAATAAGATACAATCAGGCGTAAATAGTTTCGCCTTTTCAATGGCCTCGCTCCCGTCTTTAGCAGTCATTACATTAAAACCAGCCTTTGTCAAATGGAAACTAATTATCTCAATGATATCAGGCTCGTCATCGGCAATTAGTATTTTTAAAGAAGCTGCTTCCATAATTATTACAAAAGTACCTTTTTAATAGGATACCATTAATAGGCCAATAGGTTATCAAATTGTTAAGTAAACCGCACTAAGACCAATTATTTACTTTAATAAGTGTTTTATGTAAGGGTTTTTAGCTTTTTCTCTTCCCCAAGTAGTTGATTCACCATGCCCCGAGTAAATGACAACAGCTTCAGGTAATGGTAAAATCTGAGTAATTATACTTTGTATTAAATCCTGGGGCTTGCTTCCAGGCAGGTCCGTTCTGCCAACGCCATCCATAAATATTAAATCACCCCCTATTAGAAATGCTTGTGCTTCGTTATAAAAACATACACTACCTGGTGAATGACCTGGGGTGGCCAATACCTTAAAGGAATCATTACCAAATTCAATTATTTCGTTATGGTGTATATATTTTACAGTCCCACGGAAGGCATCGGTTGCTACGCCCCACCTTGCAGCTGCCTCGGGTAAGTGGTCTAAAATAATTTGTTCATTTGGGTGTATTAAGGCGGTTAGTCCATACAATTCACACACATAATTGTTTCCAAACACATGGTCCAAATGACAATGCGTATTTAATAATACTTTTGGTGTCAGTCCATTGTCTTTTATAAAATTACTTAAGGTTTCTTGTTCCTGCTTAAGATAGCAACCGGGGTCAACAATAATTGCCTCTTTTTGTTCATTGAATAATACGTAAGTATTTTCCTGAAATGCGTTAAAACAAAAAGTGTGGATAGTTAACATTGGTCAATTAATTTCAACAAAGTTACAATCAAAATGATGAATGGTGACTCAAAGCACATTAAAAAAATAATTATGTGTTATCTTCGCGAAATGAAATTGAAAACTTGTGCATTAGCTTGTATTTTTTTGTTATTTTTTATGGCAAACTCGAAAACGGTTTCTGCTCAACAATATTATTATAAAGGTAAAGTAGCAGACCATCAAAGTGAGGAGCCATTGCCTTTTGTGGCAGTCTCTTATGTAAAAGACAAGACGGGAGCGATTACGGATTCTGTAGGTAATTTTATACTATTGAAATCGGTTTTTGGGATAAATGATACATTAAAAATACAAAGTGTTGGTTATACAACTTTGTACATCCCTCTAGCAAAAATTAATAAGGAGGACCTGGGTATTATTCATTTATTTGTGGAAGCATCGAAGCAAGAGGTCGTGGTAAAATCAAAGTACAATAGGTCCTTGTGGTTTTGGAGAAAAATCATGTCCAATAAGCCAAAAAACAATCCTGCAGAGTTGGTAAACTACAGCTACGAATTGTATAATAAATTAGAAGTTGATTTAAATAAGGTAGATAAGGATAAGCTATCCAAAAATTCACTCATTAAGCCACTAGAATTCATTTTTGATTACATCGACACTTCCGAAACACATCAGGCATTTTTACCTGTTTATTTAACTGAAACTATTTCGGATTATTATTATCAAAATGTGCCAAGAAAAACATTGGAAGTTATTAAGAAGACGAGAACGAATGGGATTGAAAACGAATCAATTATTAAAGAATTAGGAGGCACTTACCAGAATATAAACGTGTATAAAAATGTCATTCCAGTTTTAAATAAGTCCTTTATAAGTCCCTTTAACACTAATGCCGATGCCTATTATACTTTTAAACTAGCTGACACCGCTTATTTGAATGGCAAGCGTTTAGTTCATTTATTTTTCAAACCCAAAGGGATTAATGAACTCACTTTTGAAGGAGACTGTTGGATACATGACACAAGTTTCGCTATTCAAAAAATAACGTTACGACCTTCTACTTTTTCGGACATTAATTTTTTAGAATCATTAACTATGATTCAAGAGTTTAAACTCATTAATGATTCTACTTGGTTCTTGTCAAAGGACCGCTTTGTGGGTGATTTTTCGCCAAGGAAAGGCATGATTGGTATAAAGGGAAGAAAAACCACCACTTATAAAAATGTGGTGATTAATGATAATAGCGTGTTTGAGCGTTTAGCTAAAATTAAAAAATCACCT
>CANHAE010000071.1 GCA_947458915.1 Bacteroidota bacterium | reverse complement strand
GGGTACTTATATTGAAACATTGCCGCAGCATTTTTCAAATACTGCATCTTAATTTTGTCAATACTTTTTTCGGGAAAACCAAAGTTAATAGTGCTTCTAGTTTTAACTTCCACAATATGAAGTAATCCTTCCTTTGCTGCAATAATGTCTAATTCTAAATGTTTATACCGCCAGTTTCTATAAAGAATCGAATAACCATTAGTAATTAGAAATGTGGCGGCCCTGTTTTCGCCAAAAAACCCAGTATCTTTGTTACTCATTTAAGTTCATTATTAAGTATAAACATCGACTTTTAACAAAGATGAAAACAGCGTATAAATTACATGGAATACATAGGCATTATGACTGGGGCGGCAAGTCGTTTATCCCTCAGCTAATGCGTGTGCAGGAAGTAAAGCAGCTTCCTTACGCTGAATATTGGATGGGTGCTCATCCTTCAGCACCTTCAATGGTAGCTACCACATTGGGTGAACAACCTTTGGATTTGCTTATAAAACAAAACCCCGCCGAATGGCTTGGCAATAAAACAATGGAACAGTTTGCTAGCTTGCCTTATTTATTTAAAGTGTTAGACGTTGAAAAAATGCTTAGCATACAAGTACACCCAAGCAAAGTAAATGCTGAAATAGGGTTTGACTTAGAAGAAGCAAAAGGTATCCCAATAGATGCCCCAACCCGAAATTATAAGGACCGTAACCACAAGCCAGAAGTAATGGTTGCTTTAAGTGATTTTTGGTTACTACATGGCTTTTTACCACCCGATGAATTAGAAACAAGGTTAAAAGATTTCTTTTATTTTAATCCATTGATGGATCATTTCCGCGGAGTTGATTATCAAGGTTTGTATAGTTTCTTTATGCATTTGTCAATTGAAGATACTGACAGTATTTTGAAACCATTAATGATGGATGCAGTAGCGAGTGTAAAGAACGGATTGGTTGATAAATCACACCCTCATTGGTGGGCAAATAAATATTATAATGGGGTTGCACCTAACGCTAATATTGATAAAGGAATTTTTTCTATTTATATTTTAAACATTGTACATGTTCCAAAATACCATGGTGTATTTCAAGGGGCAGGTTTGTTGCATGCATATTTAGAAGGACAGAATATAGAATTAATGGCGAATAGTGATAACGTTTTAAGAGGAGGACTTACCACAAAGCATATTGATATTGAGGAGTTGTTGCAACATGTAAAATTTGTGCCAACTTATCCTGAGGTACTTACTGGGGAACTAATTAATGGGCATGAAATAGTTTACCCATGCCCAGTACCAGATTTTGGTTTAACAAAAATAGCTATTTCTGCAGGGGAAGCTTACACAATAAATACCAATTCTTTAGCACTGTTATTGGTTACGGAAGGGGAAGTGTGCATTAACGATTTAGTGTTTAAAACAGGCGAAGTTGCAGCAATACTGCCGTCTGTAGCCACTTTAATTCAGGCGCAATTGTCCAGTGTACTTTTCAAGTCCTTCGTTCCTTAGGCAGTTTATTCACATTTGAGGAAAATCAATCTATAAAATTAGGGACCGAAACCTTATTTTTGTTTTCTACGCTAAATTTAATAGCGTATTAATCCAAAACGATTAAATTACTTTTTATGAAATTGAACAAACAAATTATACTTGCTTTAGTAATCATGATAGCAACAAGTGCATTATTCCGTTTAATGCCAGGTCGCCCTTATGGTTTTGCCCCGCAAATTGCTATTGCATTATTTGGAGGTTCTTTATTTGCAAGACAAAAGCAATACGCGTTTTTATTGCCAATTATTTCCATGTTTATTTCAGATGCATTATATCAAGTTTTGTATAACTACCAGTTAAGCTCAATTCAAGGTTTTTATGCAGGACAAGTTGAAAACTATATTTTAATTGCAGCAACAGCGGTATTTGGATTTAGTTTACAAACAGGCAACTTCACAAAATATGTAATTAGTTTCTTGTCAGCGCCAACTGTATATTTCCTTGTTTCAAATTCATTGGTATGGGCTCAAGGTGGTGGATATGGCCATCCTTTTACATTAGCGGGGTACATGCAAACAATGGCCGACGGTTTGCCATTTTATCAAAATAGTGTTGCGGGTACTTTAGTATTTGGCGGTATCGTATTTGGGGCATTCCATTTATTAGCGCCAAAGTTTAAGGCTATTTAATAAACGCTGTTTTTTACTTACTTATCTATTGCTTCGTATTCAGTATCCGTCTCCCATGGCCCATTGTCGGCTAATTGGGTAGCTATCTCGTCACAACGGTTATTATATGGGTTGTCGGCATGGCCTTTTACCCAATGGAATTTAATGTTGAAATGCATGGAAAGGGCATGGTATTGTTCCCAAAGGTCTCTATTCTTTTTTCCGCCTTTAAAGTCAGTTCTTATCCAATTAGCTAACCATTTTTTGTCCACAGAATCAACAATATATTTGCTGTCAGTGAATATGTGAACAGGTAAGTGTTTGGTTTTCAATGTTTTAATAGCTTCTATAACGGCTAATAGTTCCATCCTATTATTGGTCGTTTTCTTAAAAGCTGCTCCAATTTCTTTTACTTTCCCTCCCCACATTAGTATAGCCCCATAGCCTCCAGGGCCGGGATTACCCCTCGAAGAACCGTCTGTGTAGATGACTATTTTATCCATTAATAAAGCGTAAGCTGTTGATAATTAGTAGTGTAAGTAAATATACGAATCCTTACTAAAATTGGCTAAAATAAAATTAACGTGTTTATTTTACACATTATTTTTTATCTTTAATGGCTTCTATTTTTTTAAGCACGATTGAATTGCAAAAACCCCTGGAATGGCTAACGTTGGATTAAAAAAAATCAGTTTTCATTTAAAATATAAGACCAGTTTTGGTCAAGTAGTTTATATATACGGTAATCACCCATTATTGGGGAATGACCTTATTGAGGATGCTATACCAATGGTTTTTTTAAACAATGATTATTGGGTACTAAATTTACATTGCAAGCTGGCCATGGTGCAAGAAAAAGTTACTTATCATTACTTTATTCAAAACCCCGATGGTACAAGAATATATGATTGGGGAAATGATAAGTGTTTTAATCCCAACAATATAGAAACGAACGAATTAGTTTTAGTGGACGCGTGGAATTTTGCTGGCTACACAGAAAATGTTTTTTACACAGAACCTTTTATGCATGTTTTGTTAGAACAGCCAGCTTTACAAACAACAGAAAGTTTATTCGATAAAAGTACAACACACATTTTTAGAGTTAAAGCACCACTATTAGAATCACATCATACCATTTGTATGATTGGTGATGCAAAGGAAGTGGGGGCATGGAATATTAAAAAGGTAATTCCTTTAACTAAAGTGCAAAACACTGAATATTTTGAAACAAGTTTCAATTTAACAAATTGTAATTTTCCTTTCGTATATAAGTATGGTGTGTATGACACCCTTAAAAAAACCTTCATTCAATTTGAAGAAGGAAATAATCGGGTTGTTTACGAGCCAATTGGCAAAAACAAATTAGTAATTTTAAATGATGGCTTTGTACATTTAAATAACACACAGTGGAAAGGTGCGGGTGTTGCAATACCAGTATTTTCATTACGTTCTAAGCATAGTGCTGGTGTGGGAGAGTTTGCTGATATTCAACTTTTGGTAGATTGGTCAAAGCAAGTAGGCCTAAAATTAATACAGCTACTGCCTATTAACGATACTACTGCCACGCATACTTGGATGGATTCATACCCATATGCAGCTATTTCTGCATTTGCATTACACCCCATGTTTATTCGTTTGGAAGACATGGTAAATGAGAATCAAAAAAGTATACTTGCCCCATATAAAAATGAAATGGCAAGGTTAAATGCATTAGTAGATATTGATTATGATGCAGTGATGGAATTAAAATGGAAATTATTAAGAATCATTTATGCGCAAAATGGCAAAGCTGATTTAGCTTCTCCGGACTTTGCAAAGTATTATACTGAAAATGAACATTGGTTGGTTTCCTATAGTGCATTTTCTTATTTTAGAGATTTACACAATACGGTTGATTTTAATACATGGCCAACGCATGCTAAATATGATGCTGTAGAAATTGAAAAACTATGTAGTCCTAAATCAAAAACATATAACGATATTGCTTTCTTTTATTTTGTACAATATCACTTGCATTTACAATTAAGTAATGCAACAAAATATGCACACGAAAATGGAGTAGTGTTAAAAGGGGATGTGCCTATAGGTGTTTATCGCTATGGTGCAGATGCTTGGCAACATCCTGAATTGTTCCATATGAATATGCAGGCAGGCGCCCCTCCAGATGCTTTTGCTACCAAGGGACAGAATTGGGGATTCCCTACCTATAATTGGGAAACCATGGCTGCCGATGGGTTCAATTGGTGGAAATTACGTTTCCAGCAAATGAGCTTTTATTTCGATGCATTTAGGATTGACCATATACTTGGTTTTTTTAGAATTTGGAGTATTCCAATGCACGCTGTAGAAGGAATTATGGGACATTTTGTTCCCGCTATTCCAGTAACTATTCCCGAATTAAATAGCAAGGGTATTGGATTTGACCATTACCGTTTTACAATGCCTTATATAAACGAAACTATTTTATTTCAATTATTTGGGTATGACAACGAATTGGTTAAACATACTTTTTTAAAAGGTATTGGGGATGGCCATTATGAATTACTTCCGCCTTACCAAACACAACGTGCTGTTGAGCAATATTTTTCAAGTTTGCCACAGGACGATACGAATGCAAAAATTAAGCAAGGCCTATTTGACTTAATAAGCAACGTAATATTTTTTGAGTCAGGTACGCCACAAGCATATCATTTCAGGTTTAATATACAATCAACAGCTTCCTTTAAACAATTGGATGCTAGGACAAAACATTTATTAAATGAATTGTATAATGATTATTTCTTTGTGAGGCAGGATCAGGCATGGGAAAAAGAAGCTTTGCAAAAATTACCTATGCTGAAGCGATCAACGAACATGTTAATTTGTGGGGAGGATTTAGGTTTGGTACCTTTATGTGTACCACAGGTAATGCAAAGTTTGGGGATGTTAAGTTTAGAAGTGCAAAGAATGCCTAAAGCAAATCATAAAACATTCTTCCATCCTAATGATGCGCCTTATTTAAGTGTAGTTACTCCTTCCTCACATGACACAAGTACCATACGTGGTTGGTGGGAAGAAGACCGTGCATTAACACAACAGTTTTACAATAACGAAATAGGCCAATGGGGCGAAGCACCGATATTTTGTGAGCCATGGATAAATAAGGCTATTTTATTACAACATTTATATTCGCCTGCAATGTGGGCTATTTTCCAATTACAGGATTATATGGGTGTGGATGCTTCTATACGCCGTAATAACCCGCATGATGAACGTATAAATGTGCCGGCTAATCCAAAGCATTATTGGAGGTACAGAATGCATAATACATTAGAAGATTTGTTGCAAGAGAAAAACTTTAACCAAGAATGGTATAACGCTATTAAAGCTAGCGGTCGCTAATAATGGTTTGTTAATAGCTGTTTTGTATCTTAGCAAAAAAATACACTGTGCAATTAGACTTCTGGGAACAACGCCTGCCTTTCGAATATCCTTTCACCATTTCAAATGGTCGTACAAAAACACATCAACATAGTTTAATGGTGAGGTTGTCTTTGGGCAATTGGGAAGGTTATGGTGAAGCACCTGCCATTGTATATTATAATGTGAGTGTTGAAGCTATGATGGAGCAATTAGAAAAGAACAGAAAGGTAATTGAAAAATTTGCATTAATAGATCCCGAACGTTTTTGGCATTTTTTACATCACTTATTTCCCAACGATCCTTTTTTAGTTTGTGCATTGGATATGGCAGGTTGGGATTTATTCGGGAGAATGAAAAAAGAGCCCTTGCATAAAATGTGGGGTACGGAATGGAGCGAATCGGTTCCAGTGCCAATATGTGATTATACTTTAGGTATTGACCCTATTGAAAAGATGGTAGAAAAGATGAACGCACATCCTTGGCCAATCTATAAAGTAAAAGTGGGTACCGACTACGATATTGAAATGATTACAGCTTTAAGAAAACATACCGACAAGCCATTACGCGTTGACGCTAATGCCGGATGGACAACCGAAGAAGCTTTAGTTAAGATTCCTGCGCTTGCAAATTTAGGAGTAGAATTAGTGGAGCAGCCCTTAGCAAACGACAATTGGGAGGGTATGGCAATACTAAAAGCACAATCGGCATTGCCTTTATTTGCGGATGAGTCCTGTGTATTTGAAAAAGATGTGGCTACTTGCGCCGCAGTATTTCATGGCATAAATATTAAGTTAACTAAATGTAGCGGACTTACTCCTGCATTAAGAATGATAAAAGAGGCAAAGGTTTTAGGAATGAAAGTGATGATGGGTAGCATGAACGAAAGTGTTATTGGCTCAGCAGCTATTGCTCAATTTTTACCTCAGTTGGATTTCGTAGACATGGACGGCCCTTTATTAATGACTGAATTAAACGGGGTAGGACTGGACTATAGTTTTAATAATAATAATGGAAGTATTGCACCATTAATGAGTGCAGGTTTAGGGGTGCAATTCAGGCCGCCCTTCGTAAAATAAGTGATTAGAAAATAAATGTAGCATATGACACCTGAGAGAAGCGAAAAATTATTAAAAGTATTAAAACAACGTCAGGCAAATTTGACGGTGGTGATGGAGAACGTGAAGGATCCACATAATATTTCAGCCGTACTAAGAACTTGTGATGCAGTAGGTATACAAGACGTTTACATATTAACAACCAAAGAAGCAAGACATAAAAGGTGGGGACATAGAAGTAGCAGTAGCGCCTTAAAATGGTTAACAGTGCACGAGTACGATAATTTAGAAGTATGTGTTGCTGACTTAAGAAAAAAGTTCACTAAAATACTAACTACGCATTTATCGAGTGACGCGGTTGGCTTATATGATATTGATTTTACAGAATCTGTTGCATTGGTTTTTGGCAACGAACATGAAGGGGTTACCCCCGAGTTTAGGGCATTATCGGACGGGAACTTTATTATTCCTCAAATGGGCATTATTCAAAGCTTAAATATTTCGGTTGCTTGTGCAGTAAGTATATATGAAGCAATGCGTCAAAAAATTAACGCGGGACAATATACACAAAGTTCATTGCCTGATGACCAAATGCAATCTCTTTTAAATAAATGGGGATTTGAAGAAGAAACACCTGAAGTGTATAGGTCGTCAAAACAAAAGCGAAGCTAATATTCCAATTGCCTTTATAAATTTCTTTACATTTTCTCTGGTACTGCAATACCTAATGCACTCATGCCTTTCTGCAAAGTGGCAGCAATAAGTATCCCTAATTTAATTCTTAAGTGTTTCTTTTCTTCCGATTCGGCATTGCTAATTGAAAGTTCGGCATAGAAAGTATTAAACAGTTTAGCAAGGTTAAATGTATAAATAGCCACTTTAGAGGGATCCAATGTTTCTGCAGCCTCATTAATGACGTCAGGGAACGTTGAAAGTTCAATAGCCAATTGTTTTTCTAAAGGAAGCAACTCACTTGCTACCAAGTTTATATCAGTGCCTGTTTTGCGCAGAATGCTTTTAATACGTGCGTGGGTATATTGAATGAATGGCCCAGTAAATCCGTGAAAATCGATACTCTCTTCAGGGTTAAATACCATTTTCTTTTTAGGGTCTACTCTTAACAAGAAAAATTTAAGTGCACCTAATCCAATGGTATTGTATAGTTCGGTTAATTGGTCTTGGCTAAACTCACTCACTTTGCCTAAGGACTCTGTTTTCTCTTTTGAAATAGCTATCATTTCTTCTACCAAATCATCGGCGTCTACCACAGTTCCTTCACGACTTTTCATTTTGCCGGTTGGTAACTCCACCATGCCATAACTTAAATGAAAAATGCCGTCAGCTGCTGGTAGTTGTAGTTTTTGACAAATTAATTTTAAAACTTTAAAATGATAGTTTTGTTCGTCACCTACCACATAAATACTCGCATCGGTATTAAATTCTTTTTGTTTTACTTCGGCAAGTCCAATGTCTTGTGTAATGTATACCGAAGTGCCGTCTTTACGTCGAACAATTTTTTCATCAAGTCCATCTGCTGTTAAATCAATCCAAACCGAACTGTCTTCTTTCTGATAAAATACTTTTTTGTTTAAGCCCTGTTCTACTAATTCCTTACCTAATAAGTAGGTATTACTTTCGTAGTAAGTTTTAGCAAAATCAGAACCAATTTTTTTATAAGTAGTATTAAAGCCTTCATACACCCAACTATTCATATGTTTCCATAATTCAATAGTTTCGGGGTCACCTTGTTCCCATTTTAACAACATAGCTTGAGCTGCTTTTTGAATAGGGGCTTCTTTTTCAGCAAGCTCTTGTGTCATACCGCTTGCAACCAATGCTGTAACTTCAGCTTTATAAGCGTCATTGTACTTTACATAATAGTCACCCACAAAATGGTCACCTTTTTGTTTGGTGTCATTTGGTGTTGCACCATTTGCAAATAATTGCCAAGCAATCATACTTTTACAAATATGAATTCCACGGTCGTTTACAATACAAGTTTTCACTACTTCATTGCCTTGTAATTTTAAAATTTCAGCAATACTCCAGCCTAAAAAATTATTTCTTAAATGACCTAAGTGTAATGGCTTATTTGTATTAGGGGAGGAATACTCCACCATTATTTTACGAGGATGTTTTGCAGCAGGTAATAAATTATCAGGAGTTGTTGCGTTAATAAAATCAAACCAATAAGCATTACTGATAGTGAAATTCAAAAAACCTTTTACAATATTAAATTTAGTAATAATACCTGGCATGGCAGCTAACATCGCTTCCCCCAATTCATTGCCTAAAACTTCGGGACTCTTACCTAATTGCTTTACAAATGCAAATAATACAATGGTATAGTCGCCTTCGAATTCAGGTTTAGTTGCATTAACTAATACCTGTTCGGGTTGTAGTTGAATACTGTACAAATTGTTAATACAGTTTGCAGTTGACTGCTTTAAATTAAATATCAAATTCATAATATGGGGTTGCCTTTTACAAAAGTAATTAATTAAGATTACCTTTGAGCACAGATGTTTAAACTACACCATTTTATTAGCAAGCTCATTCTTGATATAATTGATCGGATATATCCCTTTTTCAAGAAGTTAATGCCCTTAAAAACATTCCGCTATGCAGCCTGTGGAGGTGGAAATACTGTATTGGATATTCTGTTGTTTTTT
Source organism: Bacteroidota bacterium (assembly GCA_947458915.1). GTDB lineage: Bacteria > Bacteroidota > Bacteroidia > Chitinophagales > Chitinophagaceae > Sediminibacterium. The sequence continues at coordinate 748 of CANHAE010000071.1, read as the reverse complement.
GTGTCCTATAATTACATTTTGAAGCAGGCTCCCGTTCAAATTGGCTGGTTGGTAATTAGCCCACATATTGCCTCCTTTATAATGAGTTTCTGCATTACATTCCCCATAGGCTTTTACTTAAGTAGGTATGTTGTTTTCCAAGAAACGAGCGTAAGAAAAACTAAACAATTACTTAAGTATTTCTTTGTGGTACTAGGATGCGTTTTCTTGAATTATTTCTTTTTAAAGCTTTTCATTGAATACTTAGGTTGGTACGCTACTGTTTCAAAAATTGCTACTACCTTTTTCGTGGTCATTTTTAGCTATACTAGCCAGAAGAATTTCACCTTTAAGGCAAGCGGGAAGGTTTAATAGTATTTCCTAGGCAAACTGACTTTTCTACCCATTTATTTACCTTTTATGCCATTTCCGGGCCTATTATTTGGCAATTGTCTGCCATTTATGACAAAATTTCACCCAATCGGCTGTGGCATAATGATTGCCTATATCATTGTAATTATTCATTGAAAATCAAGCATTATGGGAAAAATAATAGGAATTGACCTAGGTACCACAAATAGTTGTGTATCGGTTATGGAAGGTGGTGAACCAGTAGTAATCGCAAATGACGAAGGTCGTAGAACAACCCCTTCGGTTGTAGCCTTCTTAAAAAATGGCGAGCGTAAAGTAGGTGATCCAGCTAAGAGACAAGCAATCACAAACCCTGAAAACACTATCTCAAGTGTGAAGCGTTTTATGGGTCGTCGTT
>CANHAE010000070.1 GCA_947458915.1 Bacteroidota bacterium | reverse complement strand
TTCCTACTACCATTTTTTTACGTTTTAATTGTTATTGAAAAAAAATCTTAAACTATTTTTTAGTGATGTGCTACTTCTTTATGTTCTTCATGGGCTTCATGATGATGTTCTTCTGTTGCCATTCCAATATACATTGCACTTAACATAGTGAAAATGTATGCTTGTAAGAAAGCAACTAACAACTCAATTAAACCAATAAACACAGCAAACGGCACTGCAATTGCAGAAGCGAATACTGTTTTGAATATAAAAATTAAACAAATCAAACTTAATACAAGAATGTGGCCTGCAGTAATGTTCGCGAATAATCGGATCATTAAAGAAATAGGCTTTGTGAATACCCCAATTAACTCAATAGGCGCTAAGAATAATTTCATACTCCAATGCATACCTGGCATCCAAAAAATATGTTCCCAATAGCTTTTGTTAGCACTCAAATTCACCACAATAAACACACACACAGCTAAAGTCATTGTGAAAGCAATGTTACCACTCACGTTTGCACCCCCAGGGAAGAAAGGCACTAAACCCAAAAAGTTATTCGTTAACACCAAGAAGAAAATAGTTAATAAAAATGGCATGTACTTAGCGTGACGCTTTGCACCAATATTTGGTATCGCAACTTCGTCTCGGACAAATAAAACTATAGGTTCCATGAAAGACTGCAAGCCTTTTGGCGCAGACTTAACCCCTGTTTTTTTATACGCACTTGCAGCAGTTAATAACACCACTAACAAAATGAAAACAGATATAAATAAACTAGCTACATTTTTTGTGATAGAGAAATCCCAAAGCTGCTTGCTCGCTTCCACGTCTACAACACCGGCAGCATCTACAATTTTTGTTTTGCCTTCAATAATTTTATAGTCAAAATTTCCTTTGTAAATAGTTTGCTCATGGTGTTCGTCTAAAAAATTTTTAGAAGAAAATACTTCAAGCCCTTTTGACGTGTATAAAATCACAGGTAAATGTAAGGAGGTATGCCCCCATAAATGCCAACTATGATCATCCTTAATATGCTCTAAAATAGTTTCAGTAACATTAAAGCTACCTTCTTCTTTTGCAGCATGAGCAGCGGGCTGGGCAGGCGCAACATTTGTTTGTTTTACTTTATTAGAATCGGTTGTTACTACCACACTTTCATTGGCTTTTGTGCTAGTTGAAATCAACAAAGCGACAAAGCTCAAACTCACTACTAGTAAAGATTTTATACGTCTAAAGCTCATACCTATCTCAAAATTTGCGGCAAAGATAGGAATAAAGGGGTTAAAATAGCCCAATTTCGAATAGAATTCTTCTTGAGCAATTAAAAAAATTTGTAAATTTAAATACTTGAAAATCAATTAGTTAATAAAATCAAGCTTCTTTTTTTTCTGCAAATTGCATTTCATTCAATTTTGTGTAAAATCCACCCAAATTTAACAGCTCATTATGGGTACCCATTTCTTTGATTTGGCCCTTGTCCAATACAATGATCTTATCTGCTTTTCTAATAGTTGAAAGCCTATGTGCAATTACAATGGAAGTTCTTCCTTTTATGAGGGTGTCAATTGCTTTTTCAATAAGTTGTTCACTTTCTGTATCAATGGACGAAGTGGCTTCGTCCAGGATTAAAATGGACGGATTGTATAACAAAGCTCTTATAAAAGATATTAATTGCCTTTGCCCTAAACTCAACGTAGCACCACGTTCCATCACCTGATATTCAAAACCACCTGGCAATTGCATAATAAAATCATACATGTCAATCATTTTAGCTGCCTCATATACCTGCTCGCGCGTAATAGTTTCATTACGTAAAGTAATATTGTCAAAAATGGACCCTGAAAATAAAAAAACGTCTTGTAGCACCACTCCTATGGAAGCACGAAGCCTATCTAATGAATAGGATTCTATAGTGTGGTCGTCCAACAGGATACTACCCCCTTGGTAAGGATATAAACGATTTAAAATACTAATGATAGAAGTTTTTCCGCTACCTGTATGTCCAACTAATGCAACTGTTTGTCCGGCTTCGGCAGTGAAACTAATTTCGTTTAACACCCAATTGGGTGGGTTATAGGCGAATTGGACTTTGTTAAATTCAATTTTGCCCTTTATACTAGCTGGTGCATAATTCCCAGCGTCGGTGGTTATGTCCTCATTATCTAATACCTTAAAAACACGTTCTGCAGCTACCATACCCATTTGCAATACGTTAAATTTATCGGCAATCATTCTTAGTGGCCTAAAAATTTGATTTAAAAACAAAATAAATGCTACCAACAAGCCTGCATCAAGTGATTTGCCAGCAACCCACCAAACAATTAATCCAATACTTAAAGCTAATACTACTTCCACCACTGGAAAGAAAACGGAGTAAGCAAAAATGGCCCTAATATTAGCAACTTTATGTTGTGCATTTATTTTTTTAAATTTATCCAATTCCTTTTCTTCCGCAGCAAAAGCTTGCACAACTTGCATTCCAGAAATATGTTCTTGTACAAAAGCATTCAATGCTGCTACGGCATTACGCACTTGTACAAAACTTTTATTTACACTTTCCTTGAAAAAATAAGTCGCTATAAGCATTATGGGAAAAGGCACTAGGCAAATAAGTGTCAACTTCCAATCAATAAAAAACATAGTGGTAAGCGTGACAATTATAGTTAACATATCGGCAATAATGGGAATAAGCCCGTCTGAAAAAATATCATTAATGCTTTCGATATCGTTAATGGTCCTGGTGGTTAATGTGCCTATAGGTGTTTTATCAAACTGCCTCATTTCCCAATGCATAATTTTGTCATACACTTTATTGCGTAAATCCCTAATTACCTGTTGCCCTAGCCAAGCCATACCAAAAGTGAAGAAAAAACGCATCACTGTTTCCATTATTATAAAACCGACCTGAAATAACGTAAGCGATAGAATTAAATGCAATGCCGACTGAAAAGCATTAGCAGGTAAAAACCAATGCACCCAGCTGGGTAAGTTGACTATTTTACCAATGGCCGTGTTTACGGTTGCTTGAATTAAATAAGGGCGAACGGGGGTTGCAAAAGCTAACACAATCGCCAATACCACATTTATAAAAAAAACAGCCCTGTAGGGTTGAACGAAAGAAAAAACTCTTTTTAAAATAGTCGCCTTAAAAATTTGCTTTGGCTGCGTTGTGGACATAGGGTTCAAAGTTACACTATCTGTTTGTTCTTTGTAAAAATCCTACTGCTTTTACGTATTTTCGTAGTACGATGGACCCAATGGAACAAGATATGATGCAAGTGGAGAATAGCAAGTACACCTTGAATGAAGAACAAGAGAATAAAGAAATTGTTCGTCATTATCGTGCGTTACTCCGATCCTTAAGGCCTAAGATAAAAAAAGGCGATAAGGAACTATTGCGTACTGCTTTTGAAATGGCAACCAATGCACATAAAACTATGCGCCGCAAAAGTGGCGAGCCCTATATATTTCACCCTATTGCAGTTGCTATGATTTGTGTGGATGAAATTGGATTAGGGGTTCGAAGTACTATTTGTGCACTATTGCATGATACAGTAGAAGACACCGACATAACCTTAGATGATATTAAAAGTGAATTTGGGAATGAGATTGCAAAAATAGTAGATGGGTTAACTAAGATATCTACGGTGATGAGCGCGAATAGTAGTCAGCAAGCAGAGAACTTTAAAAAAATATTACTTACACTTACCGACGACCCAAGAGTTATATTAATAAAATTGGCCGACCGCTTACACAATATGCGTACGCTGGATTCCATGAAGCAAGAAAAACAATTAAAGATTGCTTCTGAAACCATTTGGGTTTACGCTCCATTAGCGCACAGAATGGGACTTTATAGTATCAAGACAGAATTAGAAGATTTGTCGATGAAGTTTCTTGAGCCCGACACCTATCGCGAAATTGCAAAAAAATTAAGTGAAACAAAAAGAGAAAGGACAAAATATATTAATGAGTTTGTTAGGCCATTAAAAGACAAGCTACTACAATCTGGATTTGATTTCGAAATTTATGGACGACCAAAAAGCATTCATTCTATTTGGAACAAAATAAAGAAGAAGGGGGTGAGCTTTGAAGAGGTATATGACTTGTTTGCCATTAGAGTAATATTAGACGTTCCCCTGGAAATGGAAAAAGAAGTTTGTTGGAAAGTATATTCCCTCATTACAGACGAATACCTTCCTTCTCCTGAACGTTTAAGAGACTGGTTAAGTAACCCAAAAAGTAATGGTTACGAAGCATTACACACTACAGTTATGGGGCCACAGGGCAAATGGGTAGAAGTGCAGATACGTACTAAACGAATGAACGAAATTGCTGAAAAAGGATTAGCTGCACATTTTAAATACAAAGAAGGTACACAAACTGAGGACCGTTTTGATAAATGGTTTGTGCAAATACGAGAAGCTTTAAGCAATCAACAAGAAGAAGGAATTGATTTTTTACAGGACTTCAAAACCTCTTTTTTAGCAGAAGAAATTTATGTGTACACCCCAAAGGGAGACGTTAAAATGTTGCCTATTAATAGTACCGCATTGGACTTCGCCTTTAATATTCACTCTGTAATTGGTTCTAAATGTATTGGTGCAAAAGTGAATCACAAACTCGTGCCACTTGGACACAAATTAAGAAGTGGTGACCAAATTGAAATTATCACTAGCAATAAGCAAAAGCCAACCGAAGATTGGCTAAGCATTGTAGTAACAGCGAAGGCAAAAAATAGTATCAAGGATTCCCTAAGGGAAGAAAAGAAAATAATTTCAGAAGAAGGAAAATATACACTGCAAAGAAAGCTAGAAGGTATTGGTGCCGTTTATAATCCTTATAATGTAGACCAGGTAATGAACTTTTATAAGTTACATAGCCAGCTGGATTTATTATACAAAATTGCCACTAAAAATATTGATTTAAAGGAACTTAAAACCTTCCAGGTTTTAGGAGATAAAATTGAGGCGCCAAAACCAGTAAATGCCCCTACAGAAATTAACCATGAAGCACCTAACGTCAAACCAATTTCTAAGAAGGATGCTGAATTAATCATTTTTGGAGAATCTAGCGACCAAATTAAATACGCATTAGCGAAATGCTGCAACCCAATTCCAGGGGACGATGTTTTTGGTTTTGTAAGTACCGGAAAGGGATTAATCATTCACCGAACTAACTGCCCTAATGCCACGCAGTTATTAGCGAATTACGGACATAGGGTAGTTAAAACAAAATGGGCAAAAAATAAAGAAATATCATTCCTTACAGGACTTAGTATTATTGGCTTAGATGACGTTGGTGTTGTTAATAAAATAACTAGTATCATTAGCGGAGAACTTAAAATAAATATAGCCGCCTTAACCATTGAATCTAAGGAAGGCCTTTTCCAAGGGACGATAAAAGTGTATGTACACGACAAGGAAGAGCTAGAAACCCTAGTAGATAGAATTAAGTCCCTAAATGGCATTCAACAAGTTAACAGGTTTGATACCGAAACTGTGTAAAAGTTGCCTCAATTAATGCCCGTTTAAATAGGTAATAAAGTATTCTAGACTTATTTTTGCTTCCTCAAACACAAAATCATGGTAGACGTAATTTTAGGACTTCAATGGGGTGACGAAGGGAAAGGGAAAATTGTTGATTATTTCGCCCCAAAGTATGATGTTATCGCTAGGTTTCAAGGTGGACCAAATGCAGGTCACACTTTGTATGTAAACGGAACTAAAATGGTTTTGCACCAAATACCTTCGGGCATTTTCCATCAAGATAAAATTAATATTATAGGCAATGGTGTAGTATTAGATCCTGTTACCCTAAAAAAAGAATGTGATGCTGTTGCTGGCATGGGTGTAGATGTGAGAAAAAACTTATTCATTTCCGAAAGAACAAATATTATTATCCCAAGTCACAGAGCTTTAGATAAAGCTTCTGAACTTTCAAAAGGTGAAAGTAAAATTGGTTCAACATTAAAAGGAATCGGACCTGCTTATATGGACAAAACAGGCAGAAACGCATTAAGAGTAGGTGACTTATTGAATAAAAATTTCATAAGCAAATACATTGCGCTTCGTATGAAGCACCAGAAAATTTTAGATAGCTATAATTTCAACGAGGATATCAGCGAAATGGAAACTGAATTTTTTGAAGCACTTGAATTTTTAAAGACCTTAAATATTATCAATTGCGAATATTTTATCAATGATCAAATCTCAAAGGGTAAAAAAGTATTAGCAGAAGGTGCTCAAGGCTCTATGTTGGATATAGACTTCGGAACCTTCCCTTTTGTAACTTCAAGCAATACGATTTCTGCAGGTGTATGTACTGGCTTAGGAATTTCACCTAAGCTAATTGGAGAAGTATTTGGAATTTCAAAGGCTTATTGCACCCGTGTAGGAAGCGGACCATTTCCTACGGAACTACATGATGAAAAAGGGGAAGAACTTAGAAAAATAGGAAGTGAATTTGGAGCAACAACAGGCCGCCCACGTCGTTGTGGCTGGATTGACTTAGTTGCTTTAAAATACACTTGTATGATTAACGGTGTCACCCAAATTATAATGACAAAAGCAGATATTTTAGACTCTTTTAAAGAATTAGAATTAGGTATCGCCTATGAAATGGAAGGGAAGCAAATAGATTATGTTCCATTCCAATTAGTTGGCACGCCCGTTACCCCTATTTGGAAAAAGATGGCCGGATGGGATGTAGATTCTACGAAAATGAAGCACGAAAATGAACTACCTGCAACCATGAAGTCTTATATTGAGTTTATTAATACTTACTTGGGCGTTCCCGTTAAATTTGTTTCTAACGGACCAGGAAGAGACCAAATAATTCATTTATAATTTTTCAAAAAAGAAGGCTATTTTTTTTGGTAAATATAGAAAACAATTGAAATTTTACAGTGTAATTAGTTAACACCTTATGGCAGTAAAAATAGAAAAAGAAAAAAAGACCGCTGGTACAAAATCTGGTTTAGACAAAGTGGTAAAAGTGAGCAAAGCAAGTCCTAAGAAAAAATCCAAGGAAGAGGATGTAGACGATGATATTGAGGATGATGCCGAAGAGATTGAGGACGACTGGGCTAAACCCGAAGAAGAGGATAATTGGGATCCTGATTTTGAAGAATTTGATATGCCGAAGAAATCGGCAAAAAAACCAGGCAAATTTAAGAAAGCAGATGAAGACGATGAGTTTTCATTAGACGAGGATTTGAAAGGCTTGGATGACGACGATTTGTTTGACGAAAAAGATGAATTTGACGATGACTTTTAATTAAGCATTTAGTCGCATTTTCTTAATTACTAATACTTGATTTCGTATAAACCTTTAATTGAGGCCTGTAAAATTTCTTTTTTATGGGCCTCAAATATTTCCACCCCACCCTTGGGTAAAGTTAAATTATAAGGCTTCCCTTGGGATAGCGTTTTTTCCATTATCGGATTTAATTGTGCAAGCTGACTTTCTGGAATTTTTACCCAAGTCGCAATCACCGAAAGCTTATATCTACCACTAATCATTACTTGTTCATATAATGCAATGTCTGGCTTACTGACTCCAACCTGTGGCTGTTTATTTATAATCTCTGACCCACGTAAAGCATCTTCTTCAAAAACATAATGTGTAGCAATGAACTTCTTAACATGATTCCGAGTCTCTAACGGCAAATCATATTGTATTTGCCAAAAATCTTTACTGCCCCTTTTTTTAATTACCTTTCTCATTCTTCCAGCACCCCCATTATAGGCAGCCACAACTAATAACCAGTCTCCAAATTCTGCATACAATTCTTTCAAAATAGTGCAAGCTGCTTGTGTACTTTTATAATAGTCCATTCTTTCATCGATAGGCAATAATTTTAGCCCCAACCTCTTGGCTTCCTCTGGCATAATTTGCCAAGGCCCAGCTGCTCCAGCCCAAGAAACCAAATTAGAAGACAAGCTACTTTCAATTACACTCAAATATTTTAATTCTACCGGTATCCCATTTTTTGTTAAAATTTGATCATACAAATTAAAATAAGGCCTTGCCCAAGTCTTCATTTTTAACAAGGAAGGTCCTTGCTTTTCCATATAGGATTCTATAAAACTAACCCCCTTTGCATTTAATTGAAATTGAAACGGTTTATTATTATCTCCTGTATTAGTCACTTTAAATAAGCTCGAAAACCCAACCCTAAATTGTTCAGTTGAATCGGCAGACTGTGCAATTGAATTATACGCCGTTAATAACAGAAATAATGCAGACAGCAGTAAAATAATAAACGCTGATTTTAAAACGGATTGTAAACGCATGATTATTTATTTTCCATTAGCGTTTTAGAAAAGCTAAGTAAGCCTGTTTCATTACCGGACGCGCTCATTACTTGTAAGCCAAAAGGCATCCCATTGGAATGTGTAAATAATGGAATGGATATGGCAGGTATACCTACCAAGTTCGCATACACCGTATAAATATCCGCTAAAAACATTTCAGTGGCCGTCTGCTTATGTGCTCCTATTTTAAAGGCAGTGCCAGGTACGGTAGGTGAAACTAAAATATCATAACTATTAAATAAGTTAGTTGTTAAGTCTACTAGCTTTTGACGTACTTGTTGAGCCTTTGTAAAATAAGCATCAAAATAACCGGCACTTAAAACAAAAGTGCCTAGCAAAATTCTTCGTTGTACTTCTTCCCCAAAACCTTCAGTACGTGATTTTTTATATAAATCGGTAAGGTCATCAATAGGTCCATTTGTTCTGTGTCCAAATTTAATACCATCAAACCTAGATAAATTACTCGACGCTTCGGCGGTGGTAAGCACATAATAAGTAGGCACTAAATAATTCAGTAAACTAAAATCAATGGCTTCTACCGTATACCCCTTTGCTTTTAGACTTTCTAAATAGGTTTCGGTTTGTAATTTTATTTCAGGATCCAATCCAGGATGAGATAAGGTTTCTTTAAAGTAAGCGACTTTTTTAGGTACCTGTAAGGCATTTATTTCAGTGCTATAAAATGGAACTTTTTTCTGCGAAACGGTGCTATCATAATTATCCGCACCTGCTATCACCTCTAAAACCAATGCCGCATCTTGAACAGTACGGGAGAAAATACCAATTTGATCAAAGGAGGACGCGTACGCAATTAAACCGTACCTAGAAATGCGGCCATAACTTGGTTTTAATCCTACAACACCACAAAAATCTGCAGGCTGCCTAACAGAGCCTCCAGTATCTGAACCTAAACTAATCATACATAAGTTTGCCTGCACCCCCACAGCCGACCCCCCCGAAGAACCACCTGGCACCCTAGTTGGATCGATTGCGTTTTTTACAGGACCAAAAGCAGAATTTTCATTGCTACTACCCATTGCAAATTCATCGCAATTTTGTCGACCAATAATAATGGCTCCTTCCGCTAATAATTTTTCAATAGCTGTTGCTGAATAAACCGCAGTATAATTTTCTATAATTTTTGAAGCTGCGCTTACTTTATGTCCCTTGTAACAAATCACGTCCTTAATACCCACTACCACACCATGCAATTTACCCATTGGTTTACCTGCAGCTAATTCCGCATCTAATTCAACGGCACGCGATTGTGCCTCAGCAGCAAATACTTCTAAAAAAGCATTCAACTGTTTATGCTGTTCAATTTGATGTAAATAAAATTGTACGGTTTGAATACAGGACTGTTCCCCAGCTAATAAAGCAGCTTGGTAGTCTTTGATTGTGTTAAAACGAAACAAAGGCTAAAATGTTAATGGATGAAAAATGAAATGTACTAAGAAGCTTTCTCGTCTTTCTCTTTGATACCGTCTTCGATTTCTTTTTTCACGTTATTTTTAGCGTCGTTAAATTCACGAATCCCCTTACCTAAACCTTTCATGAATTCAGGGATTTTTCTTCCGCCAAACATTACTAAAATAACCACGCCAATTATTAATAATTCTTGAAATCCTAAGTTGCCCATAATGTTAAATTTAGAATATTAAAGGTACGGTAATTATAAAACAGAATTGCCAATTTAAACCATTTTAAGGTAATTATACGTTAAAATAAAAGCGGC
>CANHAE010000069.1 GCA_947458915.1 Bacteroidota bacterium | reverse complement strand
CATTTTAATTGAGCATTGGTATTAAAAAAAATGCAAATCGAAATAAAAAGTAGTAATGTCGTTTTCATATTAGCTTATTGAATGATCAAGGTATAAAATATTACGCAAAAAAATAACCCCTATAAAAGGGGTTATTAAAATACTTATTTTTAAAAATTATTGATTAATAATTAAACTGATTTTAGAATACCTTGGATCCGAAGTGCTTGTTATTGATCCATATCCACGTGCAATAACAGTGTAAATTCTTTGATTGGCAATGGTATTAGCAACTGTAGCACTATATCCTCCGCCAATAGAGGTGGATGTTCCTGTTGCTTTAATTGTCCAAACCGCAGCCGCCGTGCTTGTCGGTAATATAAATGAAGGACTTACTGCTTTGTAAGCAATATTGCTTGCAACCATTACGGTTCCTATATACAAATCTACAGCGGCTTTGTCAGGAACTAAGTTTACAAATTTGTATTTTGCATAACCAGAATCTGACCTTACCAAAGTATCTTCAACTAATACAAAACTGGTATTAGCGGCAGTGTCGGTTACATACAAAGAATACTTTTTGCCAGAACTTAGGGTAAGTGTATTAGTGGCTAAAGTTACAGAATCAGTACTCGTATTATATTTTGGAGTAGCAAAAGAAACTTTTACAAGTCCTGCAGGCACTCCCAAGTAATCAGGCGTTGTAGAACCTCCACTATTTAAGCCACCTCCAGGAAATGGAGTTGGATTTGAACCAGGTGCAATGGTGTTACTAACTCTAATATCATTTATGTTAATTTGATATGTTGGAGCTGTTCTATACGCTGACACGAAAAATATTTTTGCTTGTGCTTTTGATTCATCAAGCAAAGTTGCTTGTGATATATTTAGTTCATTTTTTGTACAAGCCGCAAATGATGTAATCATAATTAGTGTACAAATGAATTTACCTATTGTTGTCATATACTTTACTTTAATTAATTATTATTTATTTAAGGTTGGCTGAACCACATTTCTTTTACATGATAATCAGGCAATGTTGCTCCAACAGCTTCTAATTGTGGGAAATTCCATACATACTCAGAATTATACCTTGGACGCACCCTTGTTGCTAACTTACCGCCGTTGGCTGGGTTTATAACAGCTATTCTACTAGGAATTGTATATCCCTTATATACAGGTGCAGCGGTTACTGCATCAACATCTGTGTAATGAAATCTTCTCATGTCAACCCATGTTTCAAAAAATCCCCAACCCCATAAAGCAATATATTTTTGTAACATAATATCTGTCATTGTCAATGTGCTCGCAGTTTTCTTAACATTCGCAGAATTCAGATAAGCAGTTTGGTCTGCTGCACTTATTGGCGCATTTGTATACAAAGGAGTGTTGCTTCTTGGGAAAGTTGCTCTATTAATGAAAGTAAAGTGCCCTTTAATTCCATTTATATAGGCATTGTAAGCCGTTGCAGTTGCACCACTTTTTCTGAAGCTTGCTTCTGCTAACATGAATTGCATTTCAGCATACGTCATTATTGGATGCACCACTTTGTCTCTAAATAAATATTTACCTTTTGATGGGTCAAAACGAGCTGCACTTGGGTTGGCATAAGTAGCGTCCCCAAATGGGCTTGCAACCCTTGCTGTACTTGTTGAAGCTGCTGGATCAACCACGCCCACATCAACTCCACGGTAACCCCCATTTCCATTAGTCGTATCACCCGATGCAGAAAGCATTTGTGGCATTCTAGGATCTCTATTGGCTGGATTGCTGACACCTGCCAAAGTAGTACCATCTAACATAGCCACAATAAATTTGGATTGTCTAAATGCACCTAAATTATCTCTGTACGTTCCAAAGAAATTAGAATCATCATTTTTAGAAGCATCAAATGGAACTACAAAATCATCCTCACCAGAAGCCATTGCTAAATTTGCATAATAAATTACAGAATCAGCCTTATAGCTTGACTTATTAGTAGTTCTGTGAAAATTTCTTGCCAAAATTCCATTGGTAAATTTTATCCATTTCGATCTATCTCCACTAAATATAAAGTCACCTTTAGATAAGGGTGAATTAGAAGAAGCTAAATCGGTTCTATTTAAGTAACCAAGCGCAATTCTACAAAGTGAATCTACTCCTCTGTAAACACTTTCTTGGGAATCAAATGCGAAACTTGATGCATTTTCTTTAAATGCGTCCTTAAATATAATTTCACCATGCATATCGGTGGTCATTTGAAACATTAATGCTTTTAATGAATAAGCGGCACCCACATAATCCCATTGTCCTTTTTTAACACCCTCATTAATGATATAGTTCAAGTTTGCACCTAAGCCATAATAACATTGTCTCCAAATGTCTCCACCGGCATCACTAGCAGAAGGATATCCTTGGTGGCCATGAAGGTCCCAGGCATTATCATTTGCATTTTGTCCAAAATTTTGAATATATTTTGAAATGTATCTTGCATCATATTGCGTGCCTCTTGGAATAGCAGACAACATTGCAGGAAACACAGAAGAAGCATCCGGGAACTGAGGTGTATCTGGATCGCTATTAATATCTAGGTATTTTTTACAACCTACCGAACTAATCAGTACAGCTGATAAAATGAATAATTTAAATAGTTTTTTCATGATCATATTTTTATTTGAATTATAATTGAATTTTTAACCCAAAGTTGAAACCTCTTGGGATACTTAATGCACCGTAATCAATACCTGCTCCACCAAAACCTCTATTAGATGCATTGTTTGAGTTAACACTTGGGTCTGCGCCTGTGTAATTGCTAATCATGAAAAGGTCGGTTCCTGTGAAAAATATAGACGCATCCTTAATAATATTTTGATCTTTAAGGATACTTCTAGGTAAACGATACGCCAAAGTAATATCTCTCATTCTTAACCAAGAAACTTCTTCCACAAAATCTTCTTCTGATGTAGTACTTGTTCCAGAATAAAATGCAGAATTGTACATTGGTGTAATTGAAATATTGTTTTTAGTAGGAGTAGCTGAATTTTCAAGTCCATCTTGCAATACTCCCGGAATTACACGAGCAGTTTCTCTGTCTAAAGTTCTAGTGCTGTATCCTGTTAAGTAAAGCAAATACTCTGTTGCATTAAATACACTTCCACCTTTTCTTAATTCAATATTAAATGATAAAGTGAAATCCTTATAATTAAGCTTATTCACAATACCCAATTTGAAATCAGGTTGTCTATCTCCAACTGTAGAAAACACATCGTCTTTAACTGGAAGTCCGGTTGTAGGGCTTATTATTAATTGCCCCTTAGCAGTTCTTTTAAATTTAGTAGCCGCTAGGTTACCAATTTTAGATCCCACAAAATATTGGGAACGTAAATTACCAAACACCCAAGTATCAGAATCATAATAAGTTGGTAAGTCAGCAGGCATTGAAACAACTTGTCCAACGTTTTTATCAAAGTTGAAGTTTGTTTCCCAAGTGAAGTTTTTGTTTTTCAACCAAGTAACACCCAATTGAACTTCCCATCCTTTATTCTGCACCTTACCGCCATTAAACCATTTAATTACATACCCAGTACCATAAGAAGCTCTCGCTGCTAATAATTGTTTTTCACTATTTAATTCGTAGCGTGTTACGTCAAGTTTAATACGATTTTTAAACATATTCATTTCAAAACCATATTCTAAATTTTTAGAACGCTCTGGTTCTAAACCAAAATTATTACCCGTTACATCATATGCGTATCCACCACCTGTAGTAATTTGTGGTGTAAAACGATAGTCAATTACATACGGAGAGCTAGGTCCTTTACCGGTATTGGCATAAGAAATACGTGCTTTACCAAAATTTAACCACTTTGTTTTTCCTTTTAAGAAAGAAAGATCAGAGAAAACAAAGCTTAATGAAGAAGAACCATAATTAAAGTAAGGATCTTTGTCTACTGCTTTGGACATAAAGGTTGAAACTCCTTCTCTACTTCCTGATAAGGAAAGATAAAGTAGGTTTTTATAACCAGCAATAAACGAGGTAAACATTCTCAATTTTGCAACTTCTGAAATTGTTGTTTTTGCGTCTCTTGAAAGTGGATCGGTATTGTTCATTGAATAAAAATCTCTTTCAAAAAAGCGCTCACCTTTTTGTGACTCTAGTTTAGTTTGATTTTGTTCTGTGTAAAAACCTCCTGTTAAGTTTACAGAAAAATTATCCCATTTTTTATTCGCAGTTAATTTTATGGTATTACTTAAGTTTCTAGTGTTTTGTTGGTATTGAGAAAAGAATCCGTTTGAAGCATAACCAAACCTAGAAAGTGGGTTTGTTGCAAAAGTTCCATATTGAGAATAGTAATCAATACCAATGATATCAGTAATAGACAACCATTTTGTAATATCAAAACTTGTAGTAATATTACCTGTTAACCTGTCTACCTTATCCTTTGCCGGATTTTTATTTACATCCCAAAAAGGATTGTCATACTCTAAAGAAAAGTTATTTGCAACATTCCTAATAGTTACCTTGCTACCATCGGGATTGATATAATTTCTAGCATCGTTTTCAACTGGCCAGGTTAATAAATTTATTAAATAACTTCCTGCTCCTTTAGATGCTTTAGTAGTAGTACTGTTCACATAAGTAAGAGAAGTTGCTAATTTAAATTTACCGTAGTTAGAAGAACCCGACATTCTGAACGAAGTTTTTTCATATCCTGTATTAGGAATCACGCCCGTTTGGTTGTAATAACTAGCTGAAAAACGATACGTTGCATTTTCAGAACCTCCGCCTACATTCACATTATGTTGCATAGTTTGACCAGCCCTGAAAAAGTTATTAGCATTATCGTACGTGTAAGCGCCTGGTTTAATTTTTGTTCCAAATGCAGTAGAAATACCAGCTCCTGTTCCTCCAACAACACTATATGGATTAGAAAGAGAGGTTGGGTTATAGGCACCATTTACGCCAATACCATATACTTTTTGCACTTCAGGTAATAAGTAAACATTATCAATCCTTGTTGAATTGTCATAAGTAACTGAAATCTTACCCGCTTTACCCTTTTTTGTTGTAATAATAATTGCTCCCGAAGCTCCATCTGAACCATATAATGCAGTCGCCTCTGGTCCTTTTAATATTGTAACGTTTTCAATATCATCAGGATTAATGTCCATGGCTCTGTTACCATAATCCGAGTTTCTGTTTGCAAAAGATACCGATTGACCACTAATTAAACCTTCTTGGTTTAATGTTTGGTTATCATAAGGAACTCCATCCACTACAAACAAGGGTTGGTTGTTTCCACCAATAGAAGTAGCACCCCTTAATACAATTTGTGTAGATGCACCTGGTGTTCCAGAGGAAGGTGTAATATTAACACCGGCTACTCTACCAGATAAAGAACTAATAAAGTTGTCACGACGTGTTTGTGAAATATCTTCACCATCAATTGACTGTGTTGAATAACCTAATGACTTTTTTTCTCTTTTCATGCCGTAAGCCGTAACAACAACCGCCTCAAGTTCTTTATCAAGACTAGCTAATTTTACGTTTATCACATTGTTTGTGCCTACAACGACAAGCTTTTTTGCATAACTGCTGTAGGAAAATTCTAAAGAAGCTCCATTTTCTGCAGCTATAGTAAATTTACCTGAAGCATTAGTGGTCGTTTTTTTTGCAGTGTTTTTATTGGTAACAGTCACTCCAATTAATGGAGCGCCATCATCCTCTGCAAGGACTGTTCCCGATACTGTGTTGTTCTGTGCTTTTGCCGAGAAAGACAGAAGAGAGATGATCAACAACATAAATGCTGATTTCATCAGACAAGTTTTAGTCATTTTAGTTAATTTGGTAAGAAAATTTTAACAAACAATTAAGTTATAATAGGCACAATTTAAACATTTTAAATTATTAATGCCAAGAATAAAACCCTTTTTATTGAGATAGAATTTTTTCGACTTATGCTGCTTAAATATAAAAGTTCATTAATTATTGCAACTACCTATTTCAATGAAAAGAAGGTTTTGGTTTTTTGTTGCAAGATTTAGTTGCATGGGAACACAACGCCCCAATAATTAATTTTCACATAAGCTTACATAGGGATATAAATTAAATTCTCAATTCGCAAATTAAGAATTTATTGGGAAAAATAGTATATTTGAATATGAAAATTCACAAAGGCATGCGGCCTCATGACGTTGCTGTTTTGCTAAAAATAATTGCTTTCGGAGATAAGGACTGGTTGGGGAAAGACATCGCAAACGAGTTAATACTCAGTAAATCAGCCGTTTGTGAATCTATAGCTCGTTCCACCTATGCCGGATTATTAGCAAAAGACAAACGCACAGTAAACAGGGAAGCACTATATGGCTTCCTTGTGGATGGTTTAAAATATGTATTCCCAATTCAAGCAGGAACGGTTGCCTTAGGGTTGGCAACTGCTAGTGTGGCACCAATATTAAGAGACTATTTCCCCATGGAGGAGGTATATGTTTGGCCGGCAGTAAGCGGAGAAACCAGAGGATTGCTTATTGAACCGCTTTACCCAGGAGCGGTTCACGCATCTAAATTAGACCCAATACTATATGACTTGCTAGCTATATGCGATGTTATTAGAATTGGAAAACCAAAGGAAGTTAAAAAAGCAACTGAACTACTGCGCAATATTTTTGGACAAAGCGAAGACTATATTTCATGTTAACTTAGTACATACAATTAATTCAAATGAAAAAAGTACACTTATATAATCCTTACGAAAATGCAACTTGATTCAAAAGCAATTTTTTATCATTATGCGTAGTCATTAAAATCGTCTTCTTCAAAATGAATATTACCTAAATTCATCATGCTTCCCATTAAGTCTTTGAATTCAATTTTACCATCAATCATTTTTTTGCTAATTAAAGAAAAAGCAGAAAGGCCATGTAAAACAAATTCCATCAATAATGCTGCTTGTTTTTCGTCGGCTTGCGGAAAATATTTTTTTACAATCCCGAACAAGCCATCCACTTTATAAAGTGCAATAATTTTATCAGTATCTTTCATATCTAGTAACAAATCTAAATGGTTACCTGAATCAAACCATTTAGTAATAAGCGCATAAGGGTTTTCGGCCGCTTTGCTTTCATCGGCTACGCTGGTTTTTTTATTCGATTTTTTTTGCTTTTTTAAATCGTCCGGGTTAGGGAAGTATTCAGTGAACTGTGTTCTAATTGCTTTGTTTAATAAATTCAATGCCACTTCATAAGGACCTTCTAATTCCCCCTCATACACTAATTCTATTTTGCCAGTTATAGCAGGAATAATACCAGACAAGTCGCTAATCCAAACCTGTGTTTTTTTCTCATTATGCATAATAGCGCGGCGTTCAGCACTACTCACTGCTGCTTCATATGCTGCAATTGTTAAACGCGCACTCACCCCACTTTTTTTATCTACAAATTCATTGGTTCTAGCTTCAAATGCGACTTGCTCAATAATGCGTTTAGCTAAATGACTTACTTCAACAATGTCTTTCTGTGCTTTGGAAATATTCGCTTCCTGTTCGGTAATTGCTAAAGAGGTTTCAATACTTTTTGGATAGTGTGTTAAAATTTGGCTTTCAATTCTGTCTTTTAAGGGTGTAACAATGCTACCTCTATTTGTATAATCCTCTGGGTTCGCAGTAAATACAAATAAAATGTCTAGGGGCATACGTAATTTAAACCCACGAATTTGAATGTCCCCTTCTTGTAAAATATTGAACAAAGAAACTTGAATTCTAGCTTGCAAATCAGGTAATTCGTTTATGACAAAAATGCCTCGGTTGCTTCGAGGAATAATTCCGTAATGAATCACTTTTTCGTCAGCAAAACTTAATTTTAAATTAGCAGCTTTAATAGGGTCAATATCCCCTATTAAATCGGAGACACTTACGTCGGGCGTGGCTAACTTTTCGCCATAACGGTTACTTTTATGTAACCACTGAATAGGTGTATCGTCCCCATGTTCTGCAATTAAGTCAATAGCAAATCGGCTTAGGGGTTGCAATGGATCGTCGTTTACTTCCGAGCCAGCTATAATAGGAATGAATTCCTCTAGCAAATCTACCATCTGGCGTGCCATCCTTGTTTTAGCCTGACCACGTAATCCCAAAAATAAAATATTGTGCTTACTTAATATTGCTCGTTCTACGTCAGGTATAACCGTATCCTCATAACCTAGAATGCCTTCAAATGGATTTTCTTTTTTCTGAATACGTGCAATTAAGTTTTCTCTTATTTCTTCTTTTATGGACTTGCTTTTGTAACCCGATTTTTTTAAATCTCCTAGTGTTACAATTTTTTTTATGTCAACAACTTTTTTCATATTAATATACTGTTTTTCGTTTGCCACTTTCAAAATCATTAAATATAAATGCGCCCAAATTATCTAATGAAGCAAAATAAGCTTTACCGTTATTCATTTCGGTAAATTCTGTTACAAATTTTTGCAGATAAGGGTCGGAGGCAATCATGAATGTGGTTATAGGAATTTTTAATTTTTTACACTGTGAGGCCAAATTAATACAGCGGTTAACAACCTTTCGGTCAAGGCCAAAACTATTTTTATAATACTTGCCGCCAATTTTTAAACAAGTAGGTTTACCATCGGTAATCATAAATATTTGTTTGTTCGCGGTTTTACGTTTGCGCAATAATTCCATCGCTAACTCAAGTCCAGCAACGGTATTGGTATGGTAAGGACCAACCTGCAAGTAGGGTAAATCTTTAATCTGGATTTGCCAAGCATCGTTTCCAAAAACAACTATATCCAATGTATCCTTAGGATATTTTTTAGTAATTAACTCACTCAATGCCATTGCTACTTTTTTAGCAGGCGTAATTCTATCCTCCCCATATAAAATCATGGAGTGAGAAATATCAATCATGAGCACCGTAGAAGTTTGTGTTTTAAAATCGGCTTCTCTAATCACCAAATCGTCCTCGTGCATTGAAAAGGTATCTGCTCCGCGATTGATTTGTGCATTCTTTATGCTCTCTGTAAAATCAATTTGCTCCATAAGGTCCCCAAACTGAAAGGAACGGGTATCTGAATTTAGTTCGCCTGTTTGTCCCGCCTTGGTAGTTTGATGGCTTCCTGCTTTTGTTTTTTTAAGTTTGCCGAAAATTTCTTCCAGGCTTTTTTGACGAATAGTTTGTTCGGTCTTTGGCGTAATGGCAAAGCGGCTGTCTTGTGGGGTTTCTTTTAAATAACCGTTTTGCTTCAGGTCGTCAATAAAGTCACCAATACCATATTTGTCGTCGGTTAACTTATGCTCCCGGTCCAATTGGTTTAACCAGTCCAATGCTTCCGTGGCTTCTCCACTAGTGTAGTTTAGAAGTTGCGTGAAAATATCAAGCAGTTGTTCAAACTTGCTTTTATTATTTTCTTGTGCATTAAAATTTATAAACCTATGCCCTATCATAATAGTTGCAAAATAAGAAATAGTGGGCATTATACATTAGAAGGATTTGTGAATGAGTAGAAAAATGCTGCAATTCGACAATCCTTCTTAAACAAAAAAATTATAATTCAAATATTGTTTCCTTCTTGAACCATTTATGCTCGTTGTATTGAACATAACCTAGTTGATTGGTTACTAATTGCGTACTGCCAATTTGGAATGGTGGTGTATTAAAATGATGATGCCCATAAATCCATTGACATACGTCAGATGTTTCAATTAAATCAAACAATTCAACAGCGAAACCTTCTTGTAAAATATTATTTTTATACTTATTGGGGTAATTTAAGAAAGTTGGCAGGTGGTGTGTGACAATAATTTTTTTGAAATCATTTTTTGCAGCAATTGCCGGTTTCAAAAAAGCCATTGCCTCGGCATGTAAAAAATTATAATCAGCAGCTGTTAATTGCTTTCCCTGGAACTTAATTTGAAAAAAATCGTTCAATCTTCGTTGAATTACTAATTCGTTAACCGAGCCTATATGGGTCCACATGGTAGAAAATATTAATTGTTTGTCTTCAATTATAACAGAGTCGTTGTTTATTAAAAACAAATTAGGGCGAATTGCTTCTTGCATTTGACCATGCTTTGTGGCTATGTCAAACCCATAGTATTCGTGATTTCCAGGTAACCAGTAAGTAGTTTTAAAATGATCTGAAATATAGTTTAAGAAATCATTGTGTTTATCCATTTCAATAATGGGCATAATGTCTCCAGCCAAAATCAAAACATCACCAATAGGCATTAAGGAGCGACGCTCAAAAGCTTTTTTGTTTTTTGGAAATTCTAAATGCAGGTCGGAAGCGTATTGAAAAATCATTAACTTATGTGATAATCTTGAATTTTGTACGCGTGTACGTTATTCTAAGTTAATATAAAGTTACCGCTTAGGGAATTATGTTTATACACTTTAATTCGGATATGGTTTAAAGGCCTGATGGAATAAAAATGAAGGCTACTACTCCATTAACGCATTTTAGTTTCAATTTTCAGGATTCAGCTTTTAAAAGAATTAAATTACTTAACTTGCTCATTAATAAATAATAAAAAATGACAGCACAAAATTTTAAGAACCATGCTAAAATGGTACCTGGTTTTCACTATGTAGGATTATTGGCCATTCTGGCATTATTAATCGGCTCCTTTATTAACCTATGTCATTCTGCTCCAGAAAATT
>CANHAE010000068.1 GCA_947458915.1 Bacteroidota bacterium | reverse complement strand
GGGCGTCTCCCAAGGTTCATGAATGTCAATTCCTTTAATATGGGCAAGCTCTGGCACATACTTTCTAACATAATCACCATTCTCATCAAATCTCTTGCCTTGCTCAATTGGATTAAAGATTCGATAGTAAGGAGTGTCCAGGAGTTACCATAGTTCTCCCCTGCACCTAAATTAATATTACTACTAAGTGACAGCTTAGGCGATTTATAATTAATACTACTACTAGCCGAACCTTCCCCACGCGAACCAGCGCTAATAGCATAGCGTTGTGAAAAACCAATACGTCCTTTCTTGCTCACAATATTAATCACCGAACCGTCGTAGGTAGCATATTCGGGGGGCGGCGTTTGCATGAGTTCTACCTTTTCAATCACATTGGCAGGAAGGCTTTCTAATAAATCGGCCAATTGCTGGGCATTTAAATTAGTAGGCTTTTCGTCAATTAAAATAAGGGGCATTTTACCTTTCACCGTTAAGCTACCATCAGGGTTGGCGTTCACTAAAGGCATGTTCTTTAAAATATCAGTGGCATTGGCACCACTTGCAATAGGGCTTTCACTTACATTATAGGTAAGCACGCCGTCTTTGTCTTCAATTAATTTTTTGTCGGCATACACCACCACTTCGTTCAAAGTAGTTGCGGCATCCTTTAATTGAATGTCGTTAAAAACAAGTTCGTCTTTTTCGGCGCGTACCCAAATACTGTCAACAGTAAAGTTAGCAAAGCTAAGTGCCGTAATGGAAAGCTTATAATAGCCAAAAGTAATTTTATCAAAACTAAAACTGCCATTATTGTCGGAAAGTATTAATTTTTTTTGCCCCGTATCGGCCATATTAATTAAGTAAACAGTTGCGCCCTTAAAGGGCTTGCCGGTAGTAGCATCCTGTATATTACCCTGCAAGGAACCCAAGGAAGCGGGCGTTTTGCTGTTTTGCCCAAAAGCTACAACAGTACAAAAAAGGGCTACTAAAAAAATAGGGGCTTTTATCATTACTAGCTACAAAAGTAGCATAAAAAAACCACCTTAAATAAACAGTACTTCCCAAAAAAGTTCCAATTAAAGTGGCAGGTTTCAAATAAATAGCGAGCTAAACAATGAATAATTAAATTAGCACATTATCAATTACTTAATTAATTATACTAGTGTTTCATTAGCTGCCTCCATAGCTTAACATTATAGTCAATAGAATTAAGGGAATGTTCCCTATCTAACCAATTCAAAAACCTATTTAATGCTTTGCCTAAGGGGCTAAGGGTGTTGGATAAATGGTTTTTACCAATGACACTGCTGATGGTTTCTTTTTTATTCCCGAACAAATAGGTGTTTGTGTTTTTAGTAAGCAGTGTGTCGTTTAATAAATGTTGCATAATTACATTACCGGTATTGTCTAATGCAAGCGCTAATTCTATAAAATAAATTTGAAATGTGATTATTTTACCTAAAAATAATTGACGCAGTAAAGCATAAACAAAACCAATAGGCGTAGTGGTGACAATTAATACAAATGCTATAGCAAAAAGAAGAAAACTTTTAATAAATCCTGTAGACGCATTATTTTTCATACAACTATTTTTAGCATTTTTTCTATACGGTAAAATTAGAGATTCAACAAGGCATTTGGTTTGAACAATCTTCCTTAGAACCCTTTCTAGTAAAGCATTTCAACTGTGTATATGAAAGTAAAACTAAAATTTGGAAGCAACTATTTTAATTCTACATTCAGTAAAACAAAATAAAAATTATTATGAAAAACAAAGCATTATTAGTAGGTATTAATAAATATCCTAATCCGCAAAATGAATTAAGAGGATGCATTAATGACATCTTGGACATGGAACATTTTATTTCAGTAACAAATAAAGTGTATGCCCAACAAAACATAAAAAAAATAACCGACAAGGACGCAACAAAAAAAGGAATTGTCACACAATTAAAATGGCTATTGGAAGGAGCACAAGCGGGAGACCAATTATTGTTTCATTATAGTGGTCATGGTGCACAAGTGCCTAGCATTTCGGGAAAATTAGAACCAGATGGATTGGATGAAATTATATGCCCTTACGATTTTGATGGTAGTAACAACACTACATTAAGGGATAAAGAATTTGCGCAGCTATTTGCTGGCATTCCCAAGGGCGTACATTTTGTATGGATATCGGATAGTTGTCACGCGGAGGATTTATCCCGTGACCCACAAATGTCAGGTGAAACACAATACCGTTATTTTAATGGCATAATGCCAACGCATATAGGAATGAATGAAGTAGCTACTCATGAAGCTTATAATGCAACTACAATTATTACCCCTCCTTTAAACGGCGCCTTATTAAGTGCATGCGCTTCACATGAACTAAGTGCCGATGCTTATATTAACAATCGGTTTAATGGTGCTTTTACACATTACTTAATAAAAAACCTTTTGCAGTATAGCAATAGTAAAAGCATGCAAGCCATAGTTAAACTGGTGAATACGGATTTAGATAAAAATGGGTACGATCAAAACCCAGAAGTGGAAGGCATGTTGGAAAACAAAACCTTTTTTAAATAATAATATTTTAAGCGCAAAAAAACTAACTATGAAAACGAACCAAATAGAAACTAAAGGTTTTGCTAAATGTTTAGCTGTGTTATTAGTGTTTATTTTTGTTGTTGCGGCTGCGCTAGCGCAGCCGCAACAACCCCTTCCTACCTCCATTCCCCCAAAAGGCCTTGTAACCCGTTTAATTGAAATTAAATACACCAGTGAATTGTATTTAAGCACCAGGTTAAAATCGGAAACCTTAACAACCGCGCAAAAAGACACTGCTTTAGCCACATACAATACACTGCGTTGGAAAGTAGATGGATTGGTGTATCAGTTAAGCGGCGACCTTGTCGCCGCCAACAGCCCACGCAAATTGCGTTTACTAAATGCCTGGTGTTTAGCGCAACCGCCACAACCCACTCGAAATTCCAACACCAAAAAGTGTATTCAAACCTACACACTCGCATTAAATGAAATAGAAAAAATTTACCAAACTAAAATTGCAAATACTATAAACGCCCAAGCCAAAACCCTGAACCTAACCACCAACGTGTTTTACTTACTAAAGGATTCCTATAGTATTGTAAAAGGCTTAAGTGATATGAAAACCCAAAAGACAATGGCGCTTATTGAGCTGTTGGATCACACAAGGCTGTTAAGTCCGGGGGAAGTGGCGAAAATGGGGAGGTAGGGAAACTTATGAAATAGATGTATTTGTAATGCTATTGGTATTATTTATGCTACTATATAATAACGGGGTTGGTAAAATATAAGCATAACTTACAGGCTTCCTTAATAACCAATTAAACTCATACTTTTATTGGTTTACATTACGTAAATTCGTAATGTAAATTTACACATCCAATTATTTAAACCCCTTATTATGAAGAGGTATCTATTTATACTATTATTATTCATTTTTGCATTTAATGTATCCAAAGCAAATAATATTAATATCCAACGTGTATCCTTACGAGATACTAACAGGACGGCCAAAACGGTAGTAATAAAAATTAATATTAGTTGGGACAATTCATGGCGAGACAGCATAAACTGGGATGCCGCTTGGTTGTTTTTTAAATTCAAAAAAATAAACGATAGTGCTTGGCAATGGAAACATGGTAATTTTTCAACAACAGGCAATTACCCTGGTGCATCAACAGCACCATTAAAAATTGTGGTACCTCCTGATTTAAGAGGAGCATTTTTATATCGAAGCACAATTGGAGAAGGAAATATAAAATCAGATAGCGTTTGTTTTATGTGGAACTATGGCAATGATGGATTCACAAATATAGATAGTGTTGAACTAAGGTTTTTTGCAACAGAAATGGTATTTGTACCAGAAGGTAATTTCACAATTGGCGATGGAAATGGGAAAGACAAAAGCTCTAATTCTTTTCAAAATAAATATGCAGAAAATAATTATGTAACTATTTCAAGAAATTGGTCTCCACTCATTAACACTTATGTAAATAATAATTACATGGGTAATGATGATGTAACATTATATAAAGATGGAGTTAGAATTTCAGGCACCGATGGTATTGATATTAATAATGATAAAGTAGCCGACAATCCTAATTATCCAGTTGGATTCAAAGCATTCTATTCCATGAAATATGAAGTGACACAAGGACAGTACACCGATTTTTTAAATACGCTTCCATTGAGAGATTCTAATGTGTCTAATTATACAGATACCAATAGTCTTAAAAAATTAAATACTAAACTTAAGGTGGCCTATCAAACCCTGGATCCTTTTTTTAGCTGGAATCCAGTTGAAAAATATAGACATACTATTCTTTTTGATAGTTTAAATATTAGGTACACTGTGTCCAGACCAGACAGGGCGCTGGGCCAAGTTTATCAAGATCAATTAATGGCATTTTGTGATTGGGCTGGCCTAAGGCCTATGAGTGAACTAGAATTTGAAAAAGCAGCTCGTGGGCCACTTCCACCTTATTACAGATCCTACTATAATAACAATAATATGTACAGCGATACCAGTACCTATTGGACGGGTGGTGAATATGCATGGGGTAATGACACCACCGTAGCTAGAATTGGAAACAATTGGTCACAATTAAAATTTACTTTTTCTGGATTAGAAAATGGAACAGAAAGTTTTTCGAATTATAGCATCTACAGAAGATACATTAATCCAATTAATACAAATGGGATGAACCAGTATACAACGGAAGGAGGCGATGGCGGATCTGGCCCTTTAAAAGTGGGCATATTTGCAAATGATACTTCTAGTAGAATTTCTTCCGGTGCAAGTTATTATGGTATAATGGATATGAGTAAAAATGTAGCCGAACAAGTTGTTTCATTAGGTTCAAACGGTTCCAGAAACTTATCCTATTTAGTTCACGGCGATGGCATGTTAAATGTGTATGGTCGTTCTACCGAATTTACCCCATCAAATAATGGAATGATGGGTATGGGGAATGAACTAAGATGGATTCAAAAAAGTGGAGCAATATCTGAGAGAAATAATTATAACCCACAAGGCGCCGTTGGATTTAGGTCCGTAAGGTCGGCACCTGCACAAGACTAATTTCATAAATTTCTTGAAAAAGATAGCTTACATATCATTAATTATTTGTTTACTATTGGGACATCAAGTTTCATGGGGGCAAGCTATTGTACTAGAAAAGCCTACAAGGACATCGGTGTGGCCTGCATATTCAATACAAAAAATTGTATGGAATGCATCTAATATTGAAAATATAAAAATTGAAGCTTCTTTGGACAGTGGTCGTAATTGGGTAACTATATTGGAAAGCTACCCTGCTCCTGCTGGTTTTTATGAATGGGAAGTACCTAATAAAGTTTCAGATAGCTGTTATATAAGGGTTTCTGATGTGCAAAATCCAAGCTCGTACAGCACTAATTATAAAAACAATCCATTTAAAATTCCAGCACCCACACTGAGTTTAGAAAGTTTTGAAAATACATATTATGCAAAACAGCAGTTGCCTATTTTATGGGAAGGAACAGGGATAAAAAAAGTGAACATTTATTTGTCTTACGATAATAAAGTAAGTTTTAAAAAAATAGCAAGTAATGTTTCAGCAAATGCATTTAGTTACAACCATATTTTAAGAGACACAATTGCTAGCAATTGCTTTATTGCAATTGTTGATTCCGCAAATGCCAATGTTGGGGATACAAGCAATACAAGTTTCAATATAGTAACGGCCCTTGTAGGAAGTACTTCTAAGTTTAAAGGAGGAAGTTTTGATGGACATGTTTCAAAAAATAATTTGCCACAAATATTAGCTTTAACAAGTCCTAACAAATATGATTCTTTAATTGGTGGTCAAAAAATTACCATTAAATGGAGTGGGAACAATTTAGACAATATTGATTTATTGTACTCAATAGATACGCTTAGAACTTGGAAAATTATTGATTCCAATATAAGTGCACAAGCTTTAGGATATGATTGGAAAATACCTAATATACCAACAGGCTATGGAAAGGTAATGGTACGAGATACCAAGGACAATACTTTAAACGACCTAAGCGATACTTGTTTTATGATAAGGAAAAAAACACTCGCATTAAGCCCAATTAGTGATCAAGTATATAAAAATGCTGTATTTCCTATTTATTGGAGTGGCCTTGGTATTGATAAAATAAAAATTTATGTGGGAAATAATGTAGTGGCTGATTCTGTAAATGCACTTAATGAACTATATAATTGGGTAGTACCTTATAATATTCAAAATGGCACCTTTATAAAAATTGTTGACATCTCTGATTCAACAATCATAGATTCGGTTCAACTTAACAATGTTTCAGCATTAGCTCGGAGCACGAGCTATAAAAATAAAGGGGGCTATTACGATGGTCATAGTTATAAGTCGAATTTAAAAGCAAAAGTTACCATTGTTTATCCAAATGGAGGAGAGCGGATATCTAAGGCAGCAAGGGTAAATTTAAAATGGACATCTTCAGAAATAGACTACCTAAATTTGTATTATAGTTTAGACAGTGGAAATAATTGGACAATGGCCGATAGTAATATTGTAGCAAACGTTGGATTTTATTCTTGGAAATTGCCCAATATTGTTTCGGACAAAGTTGTAACAAAATTGGTTTACTCCAGTGACACTAGTATACAGGATAACGCAAATAGCACTTTTACTATTGTAGATAAGAAACTGCTTTTGCAATTAGATTCAAGTAATTGGAGAAAAAATAGCGTAAATCAAATAAGGTGGAATGTATTTGGAGTAGATAGCCTAAGTATTAGCTATAAAGAAAAAGATTCTTCTAAATGGATACTAATGCCAATGAATATAGCAAGCAATGCAGAAATGTATAATTGGTATACCCCAAATTTAGCATCAAATATTGTAGTAATTAAAGCGGTGGATAATGCCGACAGCTTATTGTTTGCTCAGGACACAGTTGAATTAATGTCAAGTACAGGCATTTCAATTCCAAGTACCTATAAATTTAAGGGAGGTAAGTTCGATGGTCATAGCTATAAAAGTAATATCAATAAAATAATTATCAACAAGCCTATTGCTAATGAAATACTAGTAAGTGGTAAACCCTACACCCTAAATTGGGATTATATAAATTTAAATGACACGGTATTACTACAATATAGCATTGATAGTGGAAAAACTTGGATTAATATTGAAAAAGTATCAGCAGTATTGGGGAGCTATGAATGGGTAATTCCTGTTTCCAATAATACAGCAAATAGTAATATTGCTACATCTGAGAATAGAATTTTAGGAACAAGCAATATTAACTCAGATTATTGCATGATAAGGGTGCTTGATATAAAAGCCGGCAATGAAATAGTAGGAACGAGTAAGGGTATATTTTCTATTAAACCAAACGGAATTTTAATAAAACCGGTAGTTACATTTCCCGCTATAACCGATACAGGCTGGAAGGGTACTACTATTTATAAAAAATTACTAGGAACTAGCAACTCCAATAATTTAGTTAAATACTATATTGTATCTGGCAGCAATGCAACCATTGTAAAAGATACTGTTGTTATTGCAGGAGCTGGTGCAGTAACCATTGGATGCTATGACGAAGGAAATGCGATTTATAGTATTTCCGACACTGTTAAACAAACTTTTTGTGTAAATCCTGGTACACCAACAATAACTCGTGATAATAATAATCTTATATCCTCGGCACCCAATGGAAATAAATGGTATAAATCGGATATTATAATTCCCGATACCACTCAAACTATTAAACCAACAAATAATAGTAGTTATAAAGTTAGTGCTACGCAAAATACTTGTACTAGTAGCTTGAGTAATGCCTATTATTTTTTAGTTACCGATATAATAATTTTAGATAATAAACAGTACATAAAAATAGATCCTAATCCATTTAATGATCACGCAATTTTACGTTTTGCGCTAAATGGTTACAATAGTATACAGTTACAAATATTTGAAATGAGTACTGGTAATAAAGTTTTTAGTAAGGCAAATTTATATTCTCAGAGCAACATACAGCTGGGGCAGCTAAATAAAGGATATTACCTGTTTATATTTAGTACTCCCGATAATAAATATACCTATCAATTCAAAATGTTGAAAATTTAGGAATTATCACAAATTAATCAAATTGATGGTTTGATTTTTTTCAGGTATATTGAAGTTTATGTATATATAATTAGTGTTAAATATCTGTAAGTTAGGTCTAAACTGCGCAACAAATTGCGCAATAGTTACTTTCTTGAATTAAAACATACCTATAACATCTTTGATAGTCTTGCGAATTCCTTCATCTAATTTAATCGAAGGCTTCCAACCTAAATGATTTAGTTTATTGGTATCTATTAATTTACGAGGTGTGCCGTCTGGCTTAGTAGTATCAAATTCAAATGAACCTGTATATCCAACTTCTAACGCAATTAATATTGCTAATTCCTTTATCGAAATATCTTCGCCCCATCCAATATTAACCAACCCCGCTTCATTATAGTTTTGTAATAAAAAGAAGCAAGCGTCAGCCAAGTCATCCACATGCATGAATTCGCGGCGAGGGGTCCCTGTACCCCAAATGACTACACTAGGATCATTGTTCTTTTTAGCTAGAATAATACGACGAATTAATGCAGGAAGAACGTGTGAGTTTTCTGGATGGTAGTTATCATTAGTGCCATACAAATTAGTAGGCATAGCAGATATAAAATTACATCCGTATTGAGCACGGTAGCTATCGCACATTTCAATCCCTGCAATTTTAGCTATAGCATAAGGCTGATTAGAGGATTCTAAATAACCACTTAATAAATACTCTTCCTTTAAAGGCTGTGGTGCCATTTTGGGATAAATGCATGACGAACCAAGAAACAATAGCTTCTTTACTTTATTAAAATAAGATGCATGAATAATATTGGCTTCCATCATTAAGTTGTCATAGATGAATTCTGCTCTATAAGTATTGTTAGCATGAATACCACCTACTTTAGCAGCTGCTAAAATTACATAATCAGGCTTGTCTACTCTAAAAAAGCTATTCACCAAGTCCTGATTGCGCAAATCAAGTTCATTGGAAGTTCTAAGAATAATATTAGTATAGCCTTCAGCTTTTAGCTTACGCTCTATCGCTGAACCTGCCATGCCCCTGTGTCCAGCAATATATATCTTAGAAGATTTTTCCATAGAGACTATTCGCTTTCTTTGGTTACGGTATAGCCATTTTCTTTAAGTAATAGCTCCTTCTTAAATATTTCAAGATCACTTGCTACCATCTCTTTTACTAAAGCAGCTAAATCATATTTAGGTTTCCAACCTAACTTAGTCATTGCTTTCGATGGATCCCCAATTAATAAATCAACTTCGGTTGGTCTATAGTATTTAGGATCTACTTTAACGATTACTTGACCTTCATTTAATTTATAGCTTCCTGTATTCTTAACCACATATCCTTCTTCATTATCATCACTGCCTTTAAAACCAAGCTCAATGCCTAATTCAGCAAACGCCATTTTAACAAATTCACGAATGGTAGTTGTAATTCCTGTAGCCAAAACAAAGTCTTCCGGCTTTTCTTGTTGTAACATTAAGTACATGCCTTCAATATAATCTTTAGCATGTCCCCAGTCACGTTGTGCATTTAAGTTTCCTACATATAAACAGTTATCTAAACCCAATGCAATACGTGCAGCTGCACGTGTAACCTTACGTGTTAAAAATGTTTCACCACGTTGAGGCGATTCATGATTGAATAAAATACCATTACAAGCATACATATTATAAGCTTCACGATAGTTTACTGTAATCCAATAAGCATATAACTTCGCAACACCATAGGGAGAACGAGGATAGAAAGGTGTAGTTTCAGATTGAGGAACTGCTTGCACTAATCCATATAATTCAGAAGTAGATGCTTGATAAAATTTTGTTTTTTGCGTTAAACCTAATAAGCGGATTGCTTCCAATATTCTTAAGGTGCCAATACCATCCACGTTGGCAGTATATTCAGGTTCTTCAAAACTTACTTGCACATGGCTCATTGCACCTAGGTTGTAAATTTCATCGGGTTGTACTTCCTTTATGATTCTAATTAGGTTGGACCACACTTAGTTTTGAGCAATTATCAATTGAAAATCAATTAGTTAATTTTTGTCTGCACACTAAATTGCACACTTCGTAAGGTGGTGTAAATCAATTTTATTCAAGATTTTTTCTCTATTTATTTAGTGCCTTTTTAGCTTGTTCGATCATCTGGTTTACAACTTTAATTAGAAATTCATTTTTACTATGATCTATAAAAGTAGGTTGAATGCCGGCTTTTTTAAGTTCAAGATTCTTTATTAATTCAAGTTCTCTTGATTTTTTAATCTGATTTGTAAGATGTTTTGTAGCCATCTCGAATGGTTCATATGAATTTGTAAACTCACTTGGCGAATGCACCTTTTTATCCATTGCAAGCATCATCCTTCCAAAAAGATTATTAAAAATGCAGGAAATAAAGTTTTCGATAATTTCTCTTGGTGAATTGGGATCAACTTTAATTAATTTTGGAATAGGCAATTTCTCATCTTTTGTCTTTGGTAATGGATAAAAAGTAATTGGTATTAGTTCTTTTTCAATTAATAAACTATTTATTGAATCTTTTAAATCAAGATCATTAAAAGATTTACATT
>CANHAE010000067.1 GCA_947458915.1 Bacteroidota bacterium | reverse complement strand
GTGACTAAATTTGTCATAGGTTGTAAAACACCCGTATTTAATGATAAGCCGCCTGCTAAAAAGGGAGTTATCGAAGCCCCTTCGCCAATACTCCATTCCATGGACGTAGCTGAACCACCCCCGTTATTAAGAATATGGGGGGTAATGGATTGTGCATGAGCAGGCAATATCCCAAACATACCTATGGTTATAAAAAAGGAACAGACAAATTGAAAAATGCTACGGGGGTACATTAGTACTTTATATTATGATAATAAAATATAATATGAACCTAAGTCAGCCACATTAAGAATTAAGTGTGCAGCTAGGTGCCCCAAAAATAAAAGTAGAATACCCGCAATGGATTGGACGTATCCATTTAACTGTGTGAAAATCAGAAATTCACACATAATGTATACGGGAATAACTTAAAAACTACAATTTGGCTAAATATTCGGATGGTGTTAATTGATGGTACTTTTTAAATGCAAGGTTAAAAGTACTCTTTGAAGCAAAACCTGCTTCACTTGCGATTGCCTCCATAGTGTAATTAGAAAGGTATTCCCTATTCAATTTTTTTGTTATAAACTCAACCCTATACTTATTTAGAAAGTCTGTAAAACGTTGGCCAAAATGGTTATTTATTATAAAGGACAACTCCCTTGAAGGGATACTTAAGGCAACTGAAACCTGATTTATATTTAAGTCTTTTTTTAGATAAGGCTTTTGCAGTTCAAAATATTGTTGAATGGCTTCTATTTCCTTATTATAATCATTAGTTACATAAGGCATGCTATAGCTTTTGTCTGTCAGTCCACTTGATGCTACTATTTGGTATTTAATAAAAGGAAGCCCTGACAATACCCCTGGGTGAGTTAACAAATATCCAGACATTACAAAAAACCCTCCCGAAACAAATAAACTAGTCGTAATAACTACAAATTTATTGTCAATATATGTAGGCAATAAAATTACAAGAAACGTTAAAATAAAAAATCCAACTAACATTATTGTTGTAGTCCATGTAAAAACCTTAAGCCATTTTATAACTAAATTTATTTGTTTTTGAACAGGGCCTTCCGGCTGATTTGTTTTAAAACTGAGCAATAATCTCCACTGAAAAAATAAATAAATCAATGCTTGCAATGGCCTTAATAAATAATTAATATACTCAGGCAATAAACCTGTTTGATATTTGTATGCATTTGACCAATCCTGTAAAGCACTGTTAACAACTATTAATTTTTCGTTGGTACCTAATATGTAAAATGGAAAATGATTTAAAAAAAAGAAAAGGAATGGAATAAAATGTAACAAGTCCCATTTCTTGAACTTTATTTCATTCCCTAAAACTATTTTTATGTATAAAAAAGACAATGGCGCTACTAAATAGTTAGTTGGAACAGCAGTTTTATATAAGTGTGGAAAGTTAAGTATATATCCCGAACTCATTAATAAATAAATCAATACCGACCATGCTTGAATGAATAATAAAGCAGACAACACGTAGTCGGGATAAGACTTAGATGCATTTTCGGTAAATAACAATAAATAGACAGTAGCCAACACTAAAAAAATACTGCCTAAAAATATAATATCAAACATTTTAATTAAAAATTTTACTCTTCACTAATGATATTAATTTATGCAAACCTATTACTCCTTCCCTTCCACCACAATCACTATCTCCCCTTTTACTTGCTTTGACGTAAAATATGTGATTAAGTTTTCGAGGGTGTCTGTCACATTTTCTTCGAACATTTTTGTAAGCTCCCTACTAACAGCAGCTTTACGGTTGGCTCCAAAATAAGTACTAAAAAGTTCGAGTGTTTTAACTAAGCGCATTGGGCTTTCGTAAAAAATCATAGTACGCTCCTCATTCGCTAAAGATTCCATTAATGTTTTCTTTCCTTTTTTCAAAGGTATAAAGCCCTCAAAAGTAAATCGGGTACTTGGTAAACCACTATTTACCAAAGCTGGAACAAAAGCGGTTGCCCCTGGTAAACTTGTTATGGCAACACCTGCTGCTTTACACGCGCGCACTAATAAAAAAGCCGGATCGGAAATGCCCGGTGTGCCCGCATCGGTGATTAAGGCAATATTTTTGCCCGCAGCTAATTGGTCCACTAAATGCTCCACCACCTTATGCTCATTGTGTTGATGATAAGGAGTGAGCGGTTTTTTAATATTATAATGCTGTAATAACTTAGAAGAAGTGCGTGTATCCTCACATAATATAAAGTCCACTTCCTGTAATACCTCAACGGACCTAAAGGTCATATCTTTTAAATTCCCAATAGGTGTAGGTACTAGATATAACATACTAAGAAACTAGGCTTGAATAAATTCAATTTCGAATTGTTCCATTACCGCGTTCGCTAATAATTTTTTACTAGCTTCTTCAGCAATAGTTCTTGCTGCTGCTTCGTCAGCTGCTTCTATTTGCAATGTAATGTGCTTGCCTACCCTTACGTCTTGTATTCCAGTCATCCCTAAATTATGTAAACCGCCTAAAACAGCTTTACCTTGAGGGTCTAATAAATCTTTAAGAGGCATTACTTTTATTTGTACTTGAAATGTCATAGGATTTGTTTCTTATTTTGTAATTGTTTTCTTGTATAACAAAGATACTAAGCAATAGCCAATAAAGGCAAACGGGATAGCTAACCACTTAAAAAACACTGCAGATAATAGGGTTTCTAGCACAACTAAAAGTAATGGGAGTATTAGTTTTTTCTTATTACTCAAGCTTTTCAGCGCCAACATAGGCGCTTTCATTACCATTAAATAAGAAACTAACAAGATATAACCATACCAAAAAAAAGGGCTAATAAGCAACTTTGAAAAAAACAGGCTTTGGGGTTGCCAATAAATTAATGGGAAGGCCGCTGTTAAAATACCTATCATAGGTATGGGCACTCCTTTAAAGTAAGTAGTTTGCTGTTTATCAATATTAAACCTAGCTAACCTATAAGCCCCAGCCATTGGGATTATAAATGCAGGAAATAATAACATTGAATTATGCGATAATGCATTAATGTCGTTAGCTAATGATAATTTTAAAAATTGAAAAACAATACAAGCTGGCGCAACACCAAAACTAATAATATCAGCTAGCGAATCTAATTGCAAACCCATATCAGAAGAAACCTTTAACCACCTAGCTGCGAAACCATCAAAAAAATCCATAATGGCAGCCAGCCCAATAAATAAACTTGCATAAAAAATTGGTTCGGGAATTTCAACAATCATATCGCCTACTGAGTCAATTGAAGCCATGGCACCCGCTTGGAATGTAGACATAATTGCCAAGCACCCAAAAAACAAATTGAGCAAGGTGAGGAAATTAGGTATTTGTTTTTTAAACATACTTGCCTTTATTTATTTGCGTCGACGCATTAATGTTTCAATTTCTTCCACAGTAATTGGCATTGTTTTCATTAAATCGATATGCCCTGTTTTAGTAAGCCAAATATTGTTTTCAATACGCACTCCCATGTTTTCTTCTTTGATATAAATACCTGGCTCTACAGTAAACAACATGCCTGCTTGCACTGGCTCAGTCCTTGTACCCAAGTCATGTACATCTATACCCAAATGATGGGAAATACCATGGTATAAATATTTTCTGTACGCCCTATTTTCAATATCCTCATTTTTCACATCGGCTTTGGTTATCAATCCAATTTTAATGAATTGTTTAGTCGCTTCTTCCCCTACTTTATCGGTATATTTTAAAATGCTAATTCCAGGTTTTAAAATTGATTTAGCATAGTCATGTAAATGCAAACAAGCGTTGTATACTTCCTTTTGACGCTTTGTAAATTTACCATTCACTGGAACTGTTCTTGTTAAGTCGGCATTATAGCCACCATAGCTTGCACCAAAATCCATGAGTACTAATTCTCCGTCCTTGCATTCGTTATTATTATTAATATAATGTAAGGTTCTTGCATTGTCACCGCTTGCAATAATGCTGTGGTAAGCAACCCCTGTTGCACGTTGGCTTAAAAAAGAATGATAAATTTCGGCTTCAATTTCATGTTCATATACACCTGGTTCAATAAATTTCAATAATCTTCTGAAAGCAACTTCAGTAATATCAATTGCCTTTTGAATTACTACTACTTCCTCTTTTGTTTTAATCCCTCTTAACTCCTTTAAAATTTTTGCAGCACGTAAATATTGGTGTAAAGGATATCTAGCTTTTGTTTCGTCAATGAACCTGTATTCATTTGTGCGCAACAAATTATTTTTACGGTCATTTTCGTTCGTGTCTAAATAAATAGCATCTGCTAAATGTATCCATTGTTGTAGTATACCATCCAACACGTCAGCCCATACAATTGTTGGCATACCTGATATAGCAGTTGCTTCGTTTACCCTTAACCTTTTACCATCCCAAATTTCTTTTAATTCCTGAGGCCTAACTAGCACTAATACTTCGCGGTATTTAGGGTCTGGATTGTCTGGAAATAAAACCAACATCGAACCTTCCTGTTCTATACCGGACAACCAATATAAATCGCTATTTTGTTTGTACTCGTATAAAGCATCCCCGTTTGTAGGAAATTCGTCATTCCCTACAAAAATAGCAATGCTGTTCTTTTGCATTTTCGCTACAAAACGCTTTCTGTTTTGTATAAAAATTTTCGCATCAAGTGGTAAATACTTTCCCATGGTTTATTATGTTTAGAAGTACTGCAAGTTAGTTAAAAAACTTAGTCCTTTTATGCAATTTTACCCCAGCCTATTTTGCTTTTTTGTGATTGTAAATAAGCCCTAATAGGTTCATTTTCGGGCAAGGACAGGGTTGGGTCCTTTTCACATAGTTCGGTAGCTTGTTCTTTAGCTAATAATAAGGCTTCCCTGTCGTTTATAATATTCGCTAATTTGAAGTTCAATGCACCGCTTTGCCTTGTGCCGTCTATATCCCCGGGGCCTCTTATTTCTAAATCCTTTTCGGCAATTACAAATCCGTCATTGGTATTACACATTATTTTTAAGCGCTCCTTTGCTTCTCTGCTCGCTTTCACACTGCTTATTAATATACAATAACTCTGTTCCGAGCCACGACCCACACGGCCTCTCAATTGGTGCAACTGCGACAATCCGAATTTCTCGGCACTTTCAATGACCATCACACTTGCATTGGGTACGTTTACCCCTACTTCAATAACCGTGGTGCCTAATAATATTTGCGTGTCCCCTGTAACAAACCTTTGCATATTAGTTTCCTTTTCCACATTCTTTTGCCTACCATGCACCATGCTTATTTTATACTTAGGTTCGGGGAAATAGCTTTTTACTTGTTCATACCCTTGCATTAAATCCTCGAAACTCATTTTTTCACTTTCTTCAATTAAGGGATATACATAATAGGCTTGACGCCCTTTTGTTATTTCTGTTTTTACAAACTCCATTACTGTGCCTCTTGTAGTTTCATAACGGTGTACTGTTTTAATGGGTTGCCTTCCTGGTGGTAATTCATCCATGACGCTATAATCCAAATCACCAAAAGCAGTCATAGCTAGCGTCCTTGGTATTGGTGTAGCAGTCATTACTAATACATGTGGCGGAATGGTATTTTTTTTCCAAAGCCTTGCACGTTGCGCTACCCCAAAACGGTGTTGCTCATCAATCACTGCAAGTCCTAAATTTTTAAATTGTACTACATCCTCAATAATTGCGTGGGTACCTACTACAAAATGAATGGTGTCTTCCATTAACCCTTTTAAAACGCGTCTTCGTTCTGCAATTTTTGTACTACCTGTTAATAAAGCAACTTCAACAGGCATGTCCTTTAATAATTCCGTTAAGCTTGCATAGTGTTGCTGAGCAAGGATTTCGGTTGGTGCCATTAAACAACTTTGAAACCCATTATCGGCTGCAATTAACATAGCAAGTAATGCAATCATTGTTTTTCCACTACCTACATCGCCTTGTAATAACCTATTCATTTGGTATCCCTTGGCCGTATCAATTCTTATTTCTTTAATCACTCTTTTTTGTGCACCAGTTAATTGAAAAGGCAAATATTTGTTATAAAAATTATTAAAATAATCTCCCACTTTTACAAATAAATGTCCACGACTATTTTTATGCCTATCTATCTTTATTAAATTCAATCGCACTTGTGCAATAAATAATTCTTCAAACACCAATCGTTCTAATGCTTTTTTATATTGTTCGTTTGAATTCGGGAAATGTATTTGCCTATGCGCCTCCCACCGGCCCATTCTATTTTGTAATAAATGCGCTGGTAAGTTTTCGGGTAAATCCCTTTCACTTATTTGCTGAAATAAAACCTGAGTTAACTTCCCTATTTGCTTGCCATTTAATCCCCTAGCCTTTAATTTTTCAGTGGAAGGATACACGGGTTCGAGTAATGATTTTTGCCC
The DNA here is from genome assembly GCA_947458915.1 of Bacteroidota bacterium. Classification (GTDB taxonomy): domain Bacteria; phylum Bacteroidota; class Bacteroidia; order Chitinophagales; family Chitinophagaceae; genus Sediminibacterium. The sequence continues at coordinate 4,701 of CANHAE010000067.1, read as the reverse complement.
TTGCGTTGCTGCTACATAGGGTTCAATTTCGGGATGCACTATTTGTGCCCGTCCATTAAAAAAGCTCACTCGGCCAAAAACTAAGTAGGCTTGTCCGGCCACTAAATTTTTCTGCACCCAGCTAATTCCCTGAAACCAAGCCAATTCTAACTGCCCAGTTTCATCCCTTAACTGGGAAACCATGCGTTTGGAGCGTTTTTCTCCTATCAAGTCAATTCCTTGTAAAATTCCCTTAACCTGCACAAAATCCTGCTGTGGTGTGATATTGGCAATGGGTGTAACCTGGGTTTTGTCGATATGCCTATGTGGAAAATGTTGCAATAAATCGCCAAAAGTGTACAAATTCAGTTCTTTTTTAAGCATATCCGCCCTCAAAGGGCCTACGCCTTTAAGGTATTCAATTGGACTTGATAAAAGAGAAGCTTGGCTCAAATGGTTTTTTTTAGATTCTGTACAAATATCCCAAAAAGATGGCAAAAAATGGGTTCCCATTTCATTATCTTCGCACAGCTATGAAAAAGGAAATTGTATTGAGCGGTATTAGGCCCACAGGCTTCTTGCATTTAGGTAACTATTTTGGTGCGATGCGCAATTATGTGCGTATGCAAGATGAATTTGATTGCTACTTTTTTGTAGCCAATTGGCATAGCTTAACGACGCACCCAGATACAAAAACATTACAAGAAAGTGTGCTTAGGGTAGTAGCCGAAAATATAGCATGCGGTTTGGATCCTGAAAAAGTATCCTTATATGTCCAAAGTGATGTTCCAGAAATTGCAGAATTATATCTGTACTTAAACATGCTTGCTTATAAAGGGGAATTAGAAAAGACGACTACTTTTAAGGATAAGATAAGAATGCAACCTGATAATGTAAATGCGGGTTTACTAACCTACCCCGTTTTACAAGCTGCCGATATTTTAATTCATCGCGCAGTAAAAGTACCTGTTGGAAAAGACCAAGAACAAAATTTAGAAATGGCGCGCAATTTTGCGGAGCGATTTAATTATAGGTATGGTGAAATTTTCCCAATGCCATATGCTTTTAATTATAATAGCGACTTAGTGAAAATAATGGGGCTTGATGGAAATGGGAAGATGAGCAAGAGCGAGAACCAAATGACCACTTTGTTTTTAGCTGACGAGGATGATATGATTCGTAAGAAAGTAATGAAAGCTAAAACCGACCAAGGACCATTAGTGCCTAATTCAGCTAAACCTGATTATATTGAAAACCTCTTCACTTTAATGAGCTTAGTAAGTAGTGCCGACACCGTAAAGAAATTTGAAGAGGACTTTAATAATAGCAGCGAAGGAAATTGTGTAATTAGATACGGGGATATGAAAAAGCAATTGGCGGAAGATATGGTGGGTTTTATTCAGCCAATCCGGACTAAAGCAACTGATTTGCAAAACAACAAAGACTTACTTATTAAAATAATTAATCAAGGTGCTGATAAAGCTAGGGCAAGCGCTTCGACTACTTTAAATTTAGTAAGACAAGCAATTGGAATGAAATACGTTTAAACAACTAAAAATAGCAAATAACTATTTTGTATCACTACGACTATGGCAAAAATAAAAAAACCCAAACACATTGCAATCGCAGGTAATATTGGTGCAGGTAAAACAACTTTAACGGAAATGCTAAGTAAGCATTACCGTTGGATTCCTCAGTTTGAGGATGTGGACCATAACCCTTACCTTATTGATTTTTACGACGATATGCCTCGCTGGAGTTTTAACCTTCAAATTTATTTTTTACATGGCAGGTTGAACCAAATATTAGAAATTCAGAGGGGTACTGAAACTATTATTCAAGATAGAACCATTTACGAAGATGCAAATATATTCGCGCCTAACTTACATGAAATGGGATTAATGAGTAAGCGTGATTTTGATAATTACTATGGATTTTTTAGCACCATTAAAACAATGGTTCAACCTCCTGACTTGTTAATTTACTTAAAAGCTTCTGTGCCAACATTAGTATCACAAATACAAAAGAGAGGCCGAGAATATGAGGAAAATATTCGTTTGGATTATTTAAAGAAACTAAATGAATATTATAATAAGTGGATAGAAGGTTACAAAGAAGGTCCTTTACTAATAATTGATTGTGACAAAAATAAATTCGGAGAAAACGAAGAAGATTTTGGCGAAATTATAAGCAAGGTGGACGGTATGTTATATGGCTTATTTTAGTCCACCTCCTATTATGATTGTTCCTTATTAAACTGACTACTGATGAATAAGATTACACCTGCCCTATTATTACAATTCACTGAAATTGTTGGGGCTGACTTTGTATTTACCGACGCAGAAAGCTTCGAAAAATATGGCAAAGACGAAACAGAACGTTTACATTATAACCCAGAAGTAGTAGTTAAACCAAGAAAGGTAGAAGAAATTGCAGCCTTACTAAAACTTTGTAATGAACATGTAATTCCTGTTACTCCTCGTGGTGGTGGAACAGGTTTAAGTGGTGGCGCTTTGCCCCATTTAGGAGGACTAGTTATTTCAATGGAACGATTTAATAGTATTTTAGAAATTGACGATAGAAACTTGCAAGTAACTACAGAACCAGGAGTTATTACAGAAGTTTTACAAAACGCAGTAAAGGAAGTAAACTTGTTTTACCCTCCAGACCCAAGCAGTAAAGGAAGTTGCTTTATTGGCGGAAATATTGCGGAAAATTCAGGTGGTCCAAAAGCTGTGAAATATGGAGTAGTTAAAGACTATGTGTTAAACCTTGAAGTGGTTACGCCTACAGGTGATATTATTTGGACAGGATCGAATGTATTAAAGAATTCAACTGGATATAATTTAACGCAACTATTAGTTGGTAGTGAAGGTACTTTAGGTATTGTTACCAAAATTGTCCTAAAGCTTATTCCACTTCCTAAGTTTGACTTATTAATGTTAGCACCCTTTGCTAGCCTCGAAAAAGCAAGTGAGGCGGTGAGTGCTATTTTTAGAGCGGGCTTTACACCAAGTGCCATGGAATTAATGGAAATAGATGCTATTAAAATTGTAAGCAAAATGGTAGACAGCACTGCTTTCCCTGTTTCTGACGACATTGCCGCCCATTTAATTATTGAAGTGGACGGAAATAATATGGATGTTTTAATGGGAGAAATGGAAGCCATTGCTGAGGTATTAGTGCAATACGACGCGGGCGAAATTTTCTTTGCCGATGATGCACAACAAAAAACTGAATTGTGGAAACTTAGAAGAAGAGTTGCTGAAGCTGTAAAAAGTGTTGGCTATACAATTGAAGAAGATACTGTTGTACCAAGGGCCGAATTACCTAAATTGGTTAAAGGCGTTAAAGCCTTAGGCTTGCAATATGGTTTCCATGCAGTTTGCTATGGCCACGCTGGCGATGGTAATTTGCATATTAGAATTAATCACCCTACTATTAAAAACAGCTACGGTAGTGAGGAAATGAATACTATTTTAAAAGAATTATTCGTGATTGTTAAAGACCTTGGGGGCACCATTAGTGGTGAACATGGTATTGGACTAATTCAAAAATCTTATATGCCTGTAGTTTTTAAAAGTGCGAACTTGGAAATAATGAGGGGTATTAAAAAAACTTTTGACCCTAACAATATATTAAATGCAGGTAAAATTTTCGATTTAAAATAACAAACAATGAATTTAAAATCATATGCACTTTCTTTATTTATTTTAGTCGCTATTGCATCTAATGCGCAAACAATTGTAACAAACAAGAACTTGATCGAACCAAGGCCAATTTTATTGGGAGGTGGAATTGTACTTGGCGGAGGTTCGGGTTCCTTTCAAATTGGCCTAAATCCGGAATTACTTAAAAGTTACAATGAATATGTTGATTTAGGGATTGCAATGAATATCTATTATTCTTCCTTCAACGCTAATGAATGGAATGAATACAGAACAAGGAACTTACAATTAGGCATTGGCACTTTTGTCCGCGCGTGGCCTATACAAAATTTCTTTTTACAGCTACAACCCGAATACAATATAACCATGGCTTACGAAAAGAATGTCGCTAGTGGCATGTCGGGTACAGCAAATTTTGGAGCAGCTAGTGTATTAGCTGGTATTGGGTATGGCCAGCATAGCAAAAATGGCATGAGCTACTTTTCTATCATGTTTGATTTAGTAAATGACCTACATTCACCTTATCGAATGGGACAATTACGCGCGCAACCTATATTTAGGGCTGGTGTTGGTTTTCCAATTAATTTAAAGAAGCTAAAGACTCAATAATTTCTTCTGCCGAGCCACAAATAATTAATCGATCTCTCCAATTATCGTATAAAAACCCTTGTAACTCCATTGTATCTAATAAATGAATTAGTGCGTTGTAATAGCCTCCGGTATTTAAAATAAAAACTTTCTTGTCGTGAATTTTTAAGTTATTCCAGGTGAGCATTTCAAAAAGCTCGTCCAATGTACCCATTCCACCCGGTAGCACTATGGCAGCATCCCCTTTATCGTAAAGTAATAACTTCCTTTCGTGCATTGTATCTGTCACAATTAATTCGGTAAGACCATCGTGTTGCGCCTCCCATTCTAATAACAATTTTGGGATAATGCCAATTACCTTACCCCCTTCAGCCAAAGATGCATTTGCAACAGCCCCCATAATGCCTTTGCTACCGCCACCATATATAATAGTAAAAATATTTTGGGCCAACAATTTTCCAAGGGC
>CANHAE010000066.1 GCA_947458915.1 Bacteroidota bacterium | reverse complement strand
TACTTAGAGAAAATTATCCCTTTAGTGAATTAGTAGACGCAGATGTAAACGTATTAATATTCCCTAATTTAACAGCTGGTAACATAGCTTATAATTTATTGAAAGAAGTTGGAGGCGTAGATATTATTGGACCCATTCTATTAGGATTAAAAAAGCCAGTAAATGTTTTACAGTTAGGCTCTAGCGTTAGAAATATTATTAATATGGCAACGGTTGCAGTAGTGGACGCGCAATTAAAAACCAGAATCGACACCGATACCGAAGTACAAAGAACAAGCTGGTGGAAGCGTATGAAAAAAAGAAAGAAATAAGTTAATTTTACAACATGAATCTTTTCACACATTTTGGAAAATACCTTTTAATGTTAAAAGGGATGAACTCTACTACAGAGAACAGGAAAATGTTTTGGAAAGAGTATATAAAACAATGTGTAGACATTGGCATTGGTTCTTTACCAATTGTAGTAATCATTTCCTTGTTCCTGGGCGCAGTAACTACGGTTCAAACCGCTTATCAGTTAACAAATCCCTTAGTGCCTATTTCTACAATTGGCCAAATTGTGCGTGATAGTATTATTTTAGAATTTGCACCCACCGTTTTAAGTATTGTACTTGCTGGAGTAGTAGGAAGTAAAATTGCAAGTGAATTAGGAAATATGCGCGTAAGTGAGCAAATAGACGCTTTAGAGATTATGGGTATTAATACAAAAAACTATTTAGTGTTCCCCAAAATTCTAGGTGCTTTAACAATGGTCCCAATACTTATTGGACTTTCAGCAGTGCTTGGAATATGGGGTGGGTATATGGTTGGTGGTTGGTCGGGTATTATTGCTCCAGAAATATTTATTGCAGGTGTAAGAAAAGGATTGGATTTGCATAACATTACTATTGCGGCGTACAAAGCGTATATTTTCGCATTAATTATTAGTAGCATTCCTGCTTACTTTGGATACTACGTTAAAGGAGGCGCTTTAGAAATTGGTAAAGCAGGCACGCAGTCGGTTGTTGTGAGTTGCATATTAATTTTAATAGCCGATTATTTAGTTGCTGCCATTGCATTATAGGTTAACTTAGTAGTATTAAATTTTATTTATGAAACTAAGTTTTCACGGTGCTGCACGTACGGTAACAGGATCAAAACATTTATTGCAATTAAAAAATGGCGAAAATATTTTGTTGGACTGTGGATTGTTTCAAGGTATGGGAAAGGAAACTGATTTATTAAATGCACATTTCGGATTTGATCCAACAACTGTGAGTTATGTTATTCTTTCACACGCACATATCGATCATACAGGATTACTTCCCAAGCTAACAAAGGAAGGTTTTAACGGTAAAATTTATTGTACTCCAGGAACGAAGGCGCTAACCGAAATATTGTTGGAGGATTCTGCAATGATACAACGGGATGACACCAAGTATATTAATAAACGCCGTGCTAAGGAAGGGTTGGCTCCAATTGAGCCCATGTATACAATGGACGACGTAAATATTGTCTTGCCATTATTAACACCAATTGATTATAATATCCCCACACGCATTACCGATAGCGTAGAATTACTATATACAGAGGCGGGTCATATTATAGGCAGTGCGGTGGTGAATTTAAAAATCATAGAAGCAGGCGAACAAAGCACATTAACATTTAGTGGCGATGTAGGGCGTTATCGTGACTTAATATTAAGGTCGCCTGCCAATTTCCCACCAGCCGATTATATAATTATAGAAAGCACCTATGGCGATAAATTACACGACTTAGTGCATTCTACTCCTGATGATTTATTGAAATGGATTGAAAGTACTTGCGTAGAGAAGAAAGGCAATTTAATTATACCTGCATTTAGTGTGGGAAGAACACAGGAAATTTTATTTGAACTAAACCAATTATCTATTGAAAACAGGCTGCCAAATATTCCAGTTTACGTTGATAGTCCATTGAGTATTGAAGCAACAGAGGTTTTAAAATCATTCCCTAGGTATTTTAACAAAAAAATTCAGAAAATATTAGAAGTAGATAAAGATCCATTCGGTTTTGAAGGGCTAAAGTATATTAAATCGGTGGACGAGAGTAAGGCTTTAAATGAGGACCTGCGTCCTAAAGTTATAATATCCGCTTCTGGCATGGCCGATGCAGGAAGGGTTAAGCACCATATTAAAAATAATATTGAGCACGCAAAAAATACCATTTTAATGGTAGGTTATTGCGAACCGCATTCATTGGGTGGCAGGTTAATGAATGGACAAAAAGAAGTACGTATATATGGTGACACCTATCCTGTAACTGCTACAGTAGGTGCAATACGAAGTATGAGTGCGCATGGTGACTACGAGGACTTGACTCAATTTTTGGCATGTCAAATACCAGATTTAGTAAAGCAAGTTTTTATAGTGCATGGTGAGGCCGAAGTACAAGACCATTTTGCAGAACGGTTAAGAAATAAAGGGTTTAAAGAAGTGCATACGCCAAATATGCATGAAACTATAGTTTTAGAATAGTGTACTAAGTTATTAGTTACCTGCATTTATACATAAAGTGTTATTAATTTCCTTTTTTATTTTACTTGCGTAAATAAAATGAATTGTATCTTCAAAGTAACAAAACGAATTGTTGCATGTCAAAAAATGTATGTGTAATTGGAGCAGGTCCATCTGGGATCACAGCAGCTAAGAACTTATTAGATGAAGGGTTAAACGTGGTTGTTTTTGACCTAGGTGATGAAGTTGGAGGCAATTGGGTTTTCAATGAGAAAATTGGACATAGTTCTGTTTTTGAAACAACTCATATTATTTCCTCTAGAACTTTAAGTGAGTATGCCGATTATCCAATGCCATTGAATTACCCCGACTATCCCTCTCATGTGCAACTAGCGAAGTATTTCCAAAATTATGCGGCACATTTTAAACTATATCCATTTATACAATTTGGCACATTGGTAAAACATTGCGAATTAACAAGCAATAATAAGTGGTTAGTGGTGACCGAAAAGAATGGAGTTACTACTGAAAATTATTTTGATGCACTGGTTGTTTGCAATGGTCATCATTGGTTACCAAGAATGCCTAAATATGAAGGGCATTTTAATGGAGCATTCATTCATTCGCATGATGTTAAAAAGTTCTCTATGTTTTCCGGCAAAAGAGTGTTGGTAATTGGAGGCGGTAATTCAGCATGCGATGTGGCTGTGGAAAGTAGTCGTGTAGGGGCTTCTGTCGATATTAGTTGGCGGCGTGGGTACTGGATTGCCCCTAAATTCATTATGGGCAAACCAGCAGATGTATTCAGCACAAAAATTAATTGGTTGCCTCGTCGGATTTGGCAATTTGTTTCAGGATTGAGTTTGTATTTCAGAAATGGGAGAAATAGTGATTACGGATTACCCGAACCAGAAGGTCCATTAGGATTCCATCACCCTACAATTAATGAGGACTTATTTTTCACAATTCGGCATGGTAAAATAAAACCACGTGCTGATATTGATAGCTTAAATGGCAATGAAGTAGTTTTTAAAGATGGCACGAAAGGGGAGTATGATATTATAGTAGCGTGTACTGGTTATATTATCACACATCCTTTCTTCAATAAAAATTTTATTGATTATTCCGAAGGGGAAGTGCCACTTTGGTTAAGAATGATACACCCCACGATAAATAATATTTATTTTATTGGACTATTCCAACCATTAGGATGTATTTGGCCGGGTTCGGAGTTGCAAAGTAAAATTATGGCCAGGGAGTTATCGGGTAAATGGACAAGACCTAATAATATTGATAAACGCATCGAGCAGGAAATAAAACACCCCGATTTTAAGCAAATTAACACTCCTAGACATACTATTACAGTTGATTTCCATCGGTTTAAAAATAGGTTATTAAAACAACTCCCTTCCAACTATATCCAAAATGAAGCTAGAAATTATTAGTAAAATACACAAGGATTCACATGCTCATGAAAGTGTTATTTTAATTCATGGTGCTTGTATGGGCGCTTGGGTATGGGAGGATAATTTCCTGCCTTATTTTCACGAAAAGGGGTTTAATGTGTATGCAATGAGCTTTAGGAATCATGGCCAAAGCGATTCACTAGAACCAATAAGGTGGCTTAGTGTCAAGTCTTACGTTGAGGACTTGGCTTATGTTATAAGTGAAATAAACGGCCCTATTCACTTAATTGGCCATTCCATGGGGGGGTTTGTTATGCAACATTATTTACAAAAAGGGTCTGTTAACATTAAATCGGCAACACTTTTATGTTCAGTACCTAGTCATGGTTTGTGGCGGTTAATTGGCAATTTAATATTTCATTATCCTTTATACTTCTTGCAATCAATTTTAACTTTTAGTTGGTTACCCGTATTGAAAAAACAAACTACATTACAAAGCGTAATGTTCAGATTAGATATTCCTAAAACTAAATTGAAGCACTATGCGACACTTTTAAAGGAAGAATCCTTCTTGGTATTCTTGCAAATGGTTTTGCTTTATTTACCGAAAACGTTCATTCCTAAAGTGCCAATAATGATAGTAGGGGGTGAAAAAGATTTTTTGATTCCTAAGGAGGATACGATTAAAATGGCAAACACATACAAAGTGGAGCCATTCATTGTAAGTGGTGCATCACATTGTTTAATGTTAGAGGAAGGTTGGGATGCGGTTGCTGCTAAAATTTATTCGTTTGTAAAATAAAACTGAACCAATGTCGCAAATACTTGTTATAATTTAAATAGCACAATGAAAACATTTTTAATTCCCATAATATTAATTGGCATTTATTTCGTTTTTCAATCATTTATGTCAATTTACAGTACAAAAACCGAGAAGCAGCCGTACAGGGTAGTTTTTAAAGATGCTGATTTAGAAATCCGTTTTTACCCAGCAGCTACCATGGCGACCATTTATTCTAAAGCCACTAGTTACAAGGCTTTATCGAGTAATGGATTTAACAAACTTGCCAAATTTATATTTGGGGGGAATGAACAAAAAGAAAGTATTTCAATGACGGCGCCCGTTAGAATGAGTTTATCTGAAAAAGGGTCTAGCATGAGCTTCGTGATGCCGGAAAAATATGCAACAAGCAAGTTGCCTACCCCTAATGATAAAAATATACAAATTCAAAAAAGCCAACCTGAGTATTTTGCTGTAATAGGTTTTAGCGGCTATGCAAATGATGAAAAAATTAATGAATACAGAAATAAATTAGCACAAATTTTAACTAAAAGAAAAATTCGCACAAAGGGGGATTTTAATTTCCTAGGCTATAACGCTCCCTTTCAATTCATAGGTCGTACAAATGAAATAGTGATACCAATAGAGTGGACCGAATAATTAAGAATTCATAAACCTAAAGAATAATTTACTCAAACGCTTTATGCGCTAAAATCATCTGCTATTTTTCTTTCATTAATCTAAAAGTTAAATTTATACGTGGCTCAATAACTTTTTTTGATTTAGGTAATGCGTGCCACCAATTCTTTTGAATAACACCTTTCATTTCTAGTAAAGAACCGCTTTCAAGTAAGCAGTCAATTTTTTCTTTTGTTACTTTGTGTTTAAATGAAAACCTACGTGCAACCCCAATACTAATAGACGCAATAGAACTATCCGTAACAATTTCTTTTTCATCATCGCTATGCCAACCCATGCTCTCATCTCCATCATGATAAAGATTTAGTAAGCAAGCATTGTATTTTGCATTTGTATAGGCTTCAACATTTTTTTTTATTTGTAGTAATGCTGCATTCCAAGGCAATCCAATTTTTGTTTTGCTCGAGTAAGTATATTCAATGTCGTTATCGGCGTAAAAAGCAACTTCCCGCTTCGTAATAAATTCTTTGCCAAACATAATGCCTTCTTCATTTTTCCATTCAATGCTTGCATTTAGCTGATTGAATAAATTTTCATTTTCTTCAGCAGTAAATATTGGACCATAATAAATTGCTATCCCATCTTTATTGATAATTGTTGAAGCTTCTTGAAGCATGTATATTATTTAAAAAATCAACTTATATAATAAAAGCCCTTAACGTATTTGCTAAGGGCTTTTAAACTTAAAACTTGGTTACGCCTGGTATTGCAATTGGATAGAATCCATCTGCATTTGGCACTATTGGGGGCATTGCGTCCCAGTCGTATACTTTAGGATGTATATCAAGTCCGCTATTAATTGCCTTGTCCCATTCAATTTTCTGACCACTGTAAGTAGCCATACGACCCATTATCGAAGTCATTGTACTTTTTGCTCCATTCTCTGCATCAGCAAATTTATATTCACCTTTGGCAATAGCAGCAAATAATTCATCATGCTCGGTTTGGTAGGGATTATTTTCATTTTTTAAGTCATATTGGAATAGTGTTTTCCCGTTATAGTCTTTAATATTTGCGTCACCTGTATAAATCCTTCCTTTAGTACCTACAAATAATTCGTCTACTTTACTAGTTGTTCCAGGAATATGCCTACACTGACTATTTAAAATTGATCCGTCCGCATATTCAAATTCTACATAATGATGATCGAATATCTCGCCATGTTCTTTGCTTTTTCTTACTTGTCTTCCACCCATTCCATGTGCCTTTATTGGGTAGCTTCCTTTAAACCAATTCACTGCGTCTAAATTGTGTACATGCTGTTCTGTAATATGGTCTCCGCATAACCAGTTAAAATAATACCAGTTGCGCATTTGGTATTCCATTTCTGTTTGGTTGTATTTCCTAGGCCTAACCCATACACCGTCGTTGTTCCACCAAGCTTGCATAGAAGTAATATCTCCAATTAGTTCCTTTCGCTTGAAAAGTTCACGGTAAGAATTTTGATAATGTCTTTGTAAACCGACAACTACATTTAATTTTTTCGTTTTTGCAATTGCCGCTGTAGCAAGTACTTTCTGAATGCCAGCAGGGTCAGTAGCTACTGGCTTCTCCATAAATACATGTTTATTTTGGTTTATAGCCTCTTCAAAATGTATTGGTCTAAAACCTGGAGGTGTTGCTAGTATTACTACGTCAGCTAAGGCTATTGCTTTTTTATAACCGTCAAACCCGGTAAATTTATTTTCTTCTGGAACCAATAGTCTTTTAGTAAGTTCGCCAATTCCGTTATTAATTTCTTCAACCATTGCATTGTAGCAGCTATCTAAATTGTCTTTAAATGCATCTGCTAATGCAACAATTTTTACATTTTGCTTACTTGATAATGCCTGTAAAGCTGCGCCAGTGCCTCTTCCTCCACAACCTACGACAGCTACTTTAATAGTATCGTCCGATCCGGAAAAATAATTTGCATTAGATAGGAATGGTGCTGCAAGGAAGCCACCTGCTAGTATACTTGTGCCTTTCACAAATTCACGTCGTGATTTTTTTTGCCAAGAATCGTTACTCATAATTAGAGGGTTTAAATTTATAAATTCAAATAAGATTTAAAAAACTGATTGACTGTAGCTTCGTTGGGTTGTTCAAGCGGCCTTATTAATCTAAAGCCAATATTTTTTGCTTCGGTAAGCCACCATTTACTTTTTGGAACCTGCGGGTCTCGGTTGTTCCAAGCTGGAATGGAGTGATTTCGTTTTGTACTAGTTAATTGTTTCGCATCTTCTATATAGCTTCCACCCCTAACCACTTTAGGATAACGTTTAGGGTTAGGCAATACCATTGGGTCAGTTAATATATAATTTTCAAATGCATTTTCTGAATAATGATCCAAGGTCCATTCTGCAACATTGCCTAGCATATCATACAATCCCCATGGGTTAGGTAATTTTTGACCTACTTTTTGATATTTATCGTTGCTATTTTTTTCGTACCAAGCATATTTTTCTAATTGCTTCCCGTCGTTCCCAAAAAAGTAAGTTGAATTGGTGCCTGCTTTACAGGCGTATTCCCATTCTGCTTCCGTTGGTAAGCGGTAAAATATTTTTGTTTTTTCATACAGCCATCTACAATACATAATTGCTGCGTGTTGGGACATACTATTTGCCGGGTAACCACCTTCTTTGCCCATTCCCCATGTTAAATCAACATATTGAGGGCTAGGCCTAGTAATAGCATCTAGGCTTTGATTTTGACTTGTTTTTTCGTCTTTTAAATAGGTATCTAGTTCATCTCTGGTAACCTCGAATGCGCCCATCCAAAAAGGAGAAATAGTAATTCGCTTTTCTGGCTTTTCATCAGCATTTTCAGCACCTTTATTGCCAATCAAGAAACTGCCCCCTTGAATGGGAATCATTTTAAAAAAAATAGTTGTACCAGGAATTAACTGATTGTATTCGGTGAATTGGCTTTGAGAAAAACTAGCAATACCAGTAGAAATACTACAAATTATAATGATTAACTGCTTCAAAGTTTGGTTTATTATGTTTTAAATTAATCAAAAATGACGAAATTCAATTCAGTTATTTTAATAACTCGTCAAATCCTTTAGATTTATAATATATCACGCCCGTTCTCTTCTGTTCAGCAATTAAAATTTCTCCATTATTACTAGCAACAAGTTGCAAACACTGTTTAATGGACAAAATGCTGCAAGCGGTGGAAAGCCAATCTGCCTGAGTGCCATCCTTTGCAATAACAGTTACATTTCTAAGTGTATTTAGCCCATAGCCAGTCTGTGGATTAATAATATGGGAATATTTCCTGTTCTTAAAATACATAAACTGATAAATATCGCCTGAAGTGGCAACGGCACAATTTTGTAAATGCAGTTTTTGATTTAATATAGCTGTTTTAGATTCAGACAAGTTAATGCCAATTTTCCAGCTATCATTTGGGTTTATAGGTTTACTCATTATTATTTTTCCACCGGCATCTATCATTGATTGATTGATACCTTTAGTAATAAGATAGTTTGAAACTACCTGAGCAATATATCCTTTGCCTAATCCGCCAAAATCTAGGCGCATCCCTTTTAGTGGCAAAAAAACGGTTTGTTTAGCACTATCAACTTCAACTAGAGAAAAATTCACTATTTTTTTCGTTACGCTTATTTCATCCGATGTTGGGATTTTTTTTAATTTTCTCGCCTTTCTCCAAAGGATACTTAGGGGGCCTATTGCTATATTAAATGCGCCATTACTTTCGAAGTAGGCTTTTTTAGCAATCAATAATAAATCAAGCATTTGCGAAGATATATGTACTGGACTGATACCCGCATGCAGGTTAATCCAATTTAGTTCACTAGCTGAGTCGTAATCACTAAAAATGCTAACTAGAGAATCCACTAGCAATAAGCATTCTTTGCTAAGCTTATCTGCAGTCGCTTTATCAGTTGCGGCAAAAATTAAATTAAAAGGGGACCCCATTTTTTCAGACGAGTACTGAAACCGGCTCAATTGGGCGTTAACGCATGCCGATGTTAATAGTAAGCACGCTAAAATAGTTGATAATTTTTTCAAACTTGACTTATTAATAAGAATCCTTAAATTTAAGTCATTAAACAGACATTTATGGAAAGAAGAAATTTTTTGAAACAAAATATTTTAGCGGGAAGTGGACTAATTGCAAGCACTAATTTATTTGCAAGTAAAAGTATAGTAGGGAAAACGGTTTCGTCGGCACCCTTTCAATTAAATTATGCTTTTCATGACGGGATGTTTGCAAATTTGGCAGGGGAAAGTTTTATTGATCAAATTAAATTTGCACATAGTGTAGGGTTTAGATCGATTGAAGATAATGGAATGATGGATCGCACTCCTGAAATGCAAAAGAAAATAGGAGAAACGCTATCGAGCTTAGGGATGTCAATGGGTGTTTTTGTAATTAACTACGACAACTGGCCATTGCAAGTTTCATTAACTAATGGCAGCAAGGAATGGAGAGAAAAGTTTGTTAAATATTGTAAGCAATCGGTGGAGGTGGCAAGAAGGTGTAATGCTAAATGGATGACGGTTGTACCTGGGAATTATGATCGTAAATTGTCGTTAGACATGCAAACTGCAAACGTTATAGAAGCATTACGGCCAGGAGTGGAGGTGCTTGAAAAAAATAATTTAATAATGGTACTAGAACCGCTTAGTGATACACCTGAATTATTTTTAAGAAATTCTACACAGACATATGCTATTTGTAAGGCTATAAAAAGTCCTGCGTGTAAAATCTTGTATGATATTTACCATATGCAAAGAAATGAGGGCAATATTATTCGCCAAATAGATGAATGCTGGGATGAGATAGCTTACTTGCAAATAGGAGATAATCCAGGAAGAAACGAGCCTGGCACAGGCGAAATAAATTATAAAAATGTTTTTAAACATATTCATCAAAAAGGGTACAAAGGTATTTTAGGAATGGAGCATGGAATTGCAGGAAAGGGAAAAATAGGAGAGGAGGCTTTGCTAAAAGCTTACAGGGAGGTTGATAATTTTTAGTACACAATTTATTATTCACTAATTCATTATTGAATACTTTTAAAAACTAAATCGTTTAAGAATTCAATAATTTGCGCTTCTTTTTTTGTTTCATTGAAATCGGTAAGGGATGGCAGATTATGCATAAAAAAGTTTTGCAAATGGGCCGATTCAATTATGGTTGAAGCCAACGAATGCGGATATTTATAAGTTGGATTACATTCAAGAATGATGGCCCCTACTGAATTACACAGCTCCTTATAGGGCTTAAAATATTCTTGTTTATTATCTTGTTCAACATGTTTGGTTAAGTAGGCTTTACTACCCTCAGCAATTAGAATTTGATATAACAGAGATTCGTCTACATGTCCGGTCATAATATCATCTTCAACAGTTGTAGAAAGCAATTTTATTACTTGCCTAAGTTTAGTAACAGGGTCCTTGATATTTTTGGTTTGATAAATTACTTGAAATTCAAGCCAACCCCAATACCAAGATATTATATACACTAATAGTTTGTGCTTATTTTCAAAATACCTATATACACCGGCCTCGGTAGTCCCGATGGCCTCGGCTAATTTTTTAAACGTAAAGGCCTCAAAACCCTTTTCATGAATTAACTGGATGCTGTATTTAATGATATTTTTACCCAATTCTGATTGTTCAGGGTCCCTTAAAAATAGGGAGTCATTCATCTTAATTTGAACTTCTAGTCTCATAATGTAACTTTTCAGCTTCAAACAAAGGTATAGAAAAATATTTTACAATTATTTATAATAGTAATACTATTATTTAAAATATTAT
>CANHAE010000065.1 GCA_947458915.1 Bacteroidota bacterium | reverse complement strand
TGGCTGCATATGTAAAACCGCCTGCCATTAATATTAAATCCTTCACCGTCATACTGTCCACATAATTAAACTTGCCTTGTGACCTTACTTCTCCTAATAAATCAACAGTTAGGGAATCGCGTAAATCTAAAATGGAGTTGATGTATAACTCATCTTCTCTTTGTAATAATATATTTTCGCTAGCGTCCTTTTGTAAGGCCTTGCCTAAGTTAATACTTATTAGTTCCTTTAATAAATTAGGCTTTAAACGTATTAATTGTGCGCGTCCTGTAAAAGCGTCTTCGGTTAAACCATCGGCCCTTGCAACTAAATCAGCTATGCGCATGCCTGGTGTTAATTGGTAAACGTCAGGGCGAAATATTGCACCCGATAATTTTACACGATTTTGAAAACGGTCTAATATTTTAGAAATATTTATAATGTCCCCACCTTTTGGTTGGTAACTTGCAAATTCATTTGCTGCCAAATCCTTCACGGCTTTTTCCTTGTCGTTTTTTTGAATCACTTTAACCCATGCCGTGTAAGCTGTGTCGTCAAAGCCACCAGCATATTGTAAGTATTGATTAAAGTTTTCGGTGCCAACTAGTTCAAAAATACCTGGACGTTTTACTTGTCCTTTAATTTCAATTCGGTTTTTATAAGCAGGTACGCGTACAACATCATTGTCCTTTAAACCAATGTTTTGCGACTGATCCCCGTTTTGCATAAAACGGTATAAATCGATTGTTTTATAAACTTGGTTGTTGCGGATTAATTCAATGGTACGGTATGAACCTATTTCGCTAGGCCCTCCTGCTTCGGTTAACACGCTTAGGATATTTGATAAGGAAGATACATTGTAGTTGCCGCTTTTATTAGCACCAATTACTGTTACATGTATTGTGCGAATATCGCCAACTGCTAAAGCAATTTTTGATTCCCCACTGCGAATACTTGGGTAAGCAGTTCTTGCCATTTGCAACTTTATCCTTTCGGTGGCTGCTTCAATAGTAAGGCCGCCTACTTTTATTTGCCCCACATTGTCCACCTGAATACGGCCTTCCTTACTTACATCCAAGTCGGCACTATATTCCTGTACACCGTATACTACTAATTTTAAAACGTCGTTTGGACCAATTTCGTAGTTTAACGGTGTGGCCATATTTTGGTTTGAAGCAAAACCGTTTGCCGATTGGTTAAACAACTCCGACCCATATATTAATGGGTTTACCTTGTTTTCGACAAAATAGCTGTCAACACTGTCCTTCACCGCATCGGTACCAGCCCTTTTATTAGCCGTTTTTTTGGTTAGTGGCGACTTATTGCTTGCGCCAGAAGCCTTTGTGCTACTTAGCCTTGCCTTTAATTTTGCAAATTCCGAAGGCGACATGCCTTTTGCTAAGGCTTGTTGTTCAATTTGGTCAATACTTACACCTGCTTGCTTTAACTGCGCCTGTATTTGGCCAATTTCAGTGTCAGTTAAGGCTTCTACCTTAATAGTGCTTAAGTCCTTTTGCGCTAAAAAGCCTTGTGCATTAGCAGTTTGGGTTATTATAGCAAATAATACAAACAGTATTACACTGCGGAAAAATGGTTTGAATTGAGCAATTCGAATCATAAAATTATTTTGAATGGAGAGTTGCGAGCAGGGCTTCGCCTTTCTAAGTCCCAATTATGTATTAGGACATGTATATTAAACGAAAGTTTAAATGCAATTATTATATTTAATTGAAAACAAAGGTACGGAGGCTAGCTTGAATTTTCAGTTAATTTGGCTACTAATGTTCTTAAACTAATGTATTAACAGCGGCAATAAATTTAGGGGGATATATATGAAACAAAATTAATAGAATAAACTGATATATTCTAATTTATACTTACTTAATTTACACCTAGTTATATGCATTTTGTTATATTGAAAATAATGGTGATAGTGGTGAGTAAAATGGAAGTTTTTTTAGCCTTTATTTTTTAAAAATAAAGGGTTTGTCCAATTAGGCTAAATTTTTCTTGTTACATTTATCCTGAATTTTAATAATAAATGCTCATGTCCTGTATAAAATGGCCAAAATTGCTACAAAAAGGCCTTATTCTAAGTGTTTTTAGCCTGTTTTTGGTTGGTTTTAGCGGTTGTTTTAAAGAAGCAACCAAAGTAGGTGTTTTATACTTCAATGATTTTGAGGACTTTAGCATGAAAAATGTGGAGGTTTTTGGCTGGTCTAATGGTGTTTTTGGAAAGAAAAACGCGGTAAGTGTCACTGATTTTACGGAAAACAAGGTATTGGGACGATTCAACAACACCCGAGTTGACGTACTAATTGAAAAATTACCCAAACACCAAACAATTTGCATTCAATTTGATTTGTACTTACATGATAATTGGAGAAATGATGTTTGGAGAATGGCCATGGATGGTTCAGATAAGTTAGTAACGGGTTTTTCAACAGATCCAAGCAAATGGCAATCCTACCCCAATTGGATTGGAAACGGTTCTCCATTAAACCCACCAGGGGCAAACGCATTTTCAACCAATTTGCCTGGCGCTTGCCGCTTAATTAACAATCCAAATGGTACTTACCACTATAAAATGGAATTTACAGAGTATCATAGTGACGATAAACTCAAAATTGATATGAGCGATGCGGGTGAATTTTTTAATTTGAACTGTGACCGCAGCTGGTCTATTGACAATTTAAAAATTTACACAATAAATTAAAAAATATAAAATTTTACTTGGTATACATTTTTAGTAGCTATTAATAATTAGATATGAAAAAAGCTTTGGTATGTGGCATTAGTGGGCAAGATGGTGCTTATCTAACCAAACTTTTATTAGAAAAAGGATACCAAATCATTGGTACCTCTAGAGATACCCAATCAACATCATTTGAAAATTTAAAAAAAATTAATGTTTTTGATAAGATTAGTTTAGAAAACATGTCTTTGCTGGATTTTAAAAGTGTGCATCATGTGATTTCAAAAGTTAACCCAGATGAAATATATAATTTAGCGGGGCAAACTTCAGTTGCTTTTTCATTTGAACAACCCATTGAAACTTTTGAAAGTATAATGAATGGCACTTTGAATATTTTGGAAGCCATTCGAATTACAAACAATAAAATTAAATTTTATAATGCGGGCTCAAGTGAATCATTTGGAAATACAGAAAATGGTATTATTACCGAAACCAATAAATTCCAACCAGTAAGCCCTTATGGTGTTGCAAAAGCAGCTTCGTTTTGGCAGGTAGATAATTATAGAAACGCTTATAATTTATTTTCTGTGACTGGAATATTATTCAATCACGAATCTCGATTACGCCATAAAAAGTTTGTGACGAAAAAAATTATTTCTGCGGCTTGTAAAATAAAAAATGGTAGTGACGAAAAATTAACGCTAGGTGATTTGTCAATTAAAAGGGACTGGGGATGGGCACCAGAATATGTAGATGCAATGTGGCGAATGTTACAACTAGAAACTCCACAGGATTTTATTATTGCTACAGGTAATAGTAATACTTTAGAAAATTTTGTTAGAACCACTTTTGAACACTTGAATTTGGATTGGAGGGATCATGTAGTGATAGACAAAAACCTATTCAGGCCTTCAGACTTGAGGGCAGGAAAGGCAGTTCCAGAAAAAGCCGAAAATTTACTTGGTTGGAAGGCAAAAGTGCAAATGAATGAATTAATTTCAATATTAATTGAGGAAGAACTAGCAAATAACTAGCGCTTATTTCCATTTACCCCAAAAGAAAATTTTAAGTGCAATTTCTTTAAATAAATAAGGTAGTTTTTTTGTAAATAAAAAACACCTTACCTGACGTTTATGAATACTAGATAGTTCGTTTTCATAAAATTCCAAAAATCTTGCCGCGATTTTATATTCATGTTCCAGATAGTCATTCTTTAAGAAAATTCTATTAAACCGTTTTCTCCTCAATTCCCATTTAGAAATTTTCCTATTTCCTTCCTGATATGTTACATTTTTTTCGTGTTGCCTATATAATACAAGTGGCTCAGCATGTCTACTTATATTTCCAATTGTATTACCTATAAAAGCCATCCAAACATCATGCAAAATATTATCCTCTGGCATGCGAAGCAGTTGTTGTTTCATGGCATCATTGAACATCATTGAGCACCCAGTTACAAAATTACCAAACAAGAGCGTTTGAAAACAGTGCTCATGTACGTCATGGTTTAATTCATTCCAAAAACTTTTATTTAGCACCTTCTTGTGTTTATCAACCAATATTAAATCAGAATAAACGGCGCAAGGATGTTCCTGTTTATTTTGTTCTAATGCATATAATTTTTCTTGTAGCGTTTTTAATTTGTTAGGAAGCCAGATATCATCTTGGTCAGCAAGTGCGATATAATTATAAGGTTTAGCAAGGGATACTACTTTTTTAAAATTACAAATTACTCCAAGTTTCGTTTTGTTTAAATATAGCCGAATGAGTCCTTTTTGTTCATACTCTTTTAATATTGCTATTGTATTATCGGTAGAACCATCATCGCAAACAATAAATTCTGTTGGCAATAATGTTTGACTAAGTATAGAATCCAACTGCTCTATCAAATAATCACCACCATTAAATGTAGTCATTGCAACTGTGATATCTTTTGCTATTTTATTTCTTGACTGGTTCATTACTATTTAATATTAAACACATTGGTTAAGCTTAAGAAATACCTTCTAATAAAGGTGTCTTTGAAAATAAAAAAATGTATTGAAAAATAAGTAATAGATGACAAGCCTATACTTAAAAGCAAGGTAAAAATTGTGTTTAATTGTATTAAATGAATGAGCCAAATGATAGGAATAAAAAAAACACAGGCAAATAAGGACTTGATTATTAAAAGCCAGTCATACTTGTAATTAAAATGTTTTTTTATGTAAAACAAATAAATTCCAGTTACTATTAGTTCAGTCAACACGCTCGCTATAGCCGTGCCTTTCTCTTTCATGACAGGAGCAAGTAAAAAATTTAATAGAACGCTAAAACACATCCCAATAATTACGGCATAAAACATTTCTTTGTTTTTCCCCATAGGTATCAATACTTGAAATGCGAAAAAATATCCAAGGCCTATTAATAAAGGCAATATGCTTAAAATTTGCATTGTAGGGACAGCTTCTTTGAATTGCAACCCTGAAAATAAAATTACAAATTCATTTGATAATAAATATAATCCCACAACAATAGGTACCGAAAGAATGACAATATAATGCCATGATTGGTTAATCATTTTTTGAAATACAGCACTGTCTTTATTAGTTGCTTCGATTGAAAACTTTGGCATCATTAATAAGCCTAATGAAGTAATAAAAGGAAGTGCGATTTTTGTTAATTTAATAGCAGCGGTATATAAACCAACGGCCATTTCATTTGTTAATAGTCCAAGCAACATGGTGTCTAAATAAGTATACATGCTAGCCGCTATAGTTGTGCCAAAAATAAAAAGTAGGGGTTTGAAATGTTTTTTAAGTGAGATGCTTTTGAATACAAAAGTTGTTTTGTTTTTTAAAAACAAAAAATTAATGACATTATTCCCAATCATTGAAAATAGAATAATCCATAAATATGTTATAAAGTCTGAAGCGTCTTTAACAAACATATATAATAAAAAAAGTGCCACTATTTTTATCACCACCGATCGTATTGCTATAATTTTAAACTCCTCAAGTCCTGAATAAAACCAGTCAATTGTTGTAAAACCCATAATTACTATAATACTCGAGTAGCCATATAATATATAATTAGAATGAAAGAAGTTGAAATATTGAATGACTCCCAAATAGGCCATTAATACAACTACGCAACTTAGAAAATTTATACTCAATAATTCGCTGAATACCCTTGACAATTGTTCGGGGTTACTCCTATGCTTAGCGACCATTTGAATGCCATATATATTTATTCCAAAAGCAGCAATTAACCCAAAATATTGAGCAAAGCTTATTGCAAGTTGTACTTTACCTATTCCAATTGGACCCAACACCCTTGAGGCATAGGGGAAGCTTACTATTGGAAAAAGAATATTAGTTAAAGAAGAAACTAAATTATAGATATAGTTTTTTTTCATGTTATTGCTTTACAAACTTAGGCATATTATTCTTTTATTAACGTAATTTAGACCCAATAAGTAATGCAATGATATTTGATGTTCCTAAAATTTCGGTGGTTTTGGCTTGTTTTAATGGAGCAAGTTATATTGAAGACCAAATCAATTCTGTTTTGGCCCAAACCTTGCCTCCTTCCGAAATTATTGTTTGTGATGATGGTTCAACAGACGGCACTATTGAAATTTTACAAACATTTGAAAGGCAAAATAAAATTAAACTTTACCTTAATCCAACTAATTTAGGGATCACTGGCAACTTTAAAATGGCTGTTTCGTTAGCAAACCCTGCAAATTATATTGCTTTTTGTGACCAGGACGATATTTGGTTACCGAATAAATTATCATCCAACTGGGATACGATGTCAAAATTGGAAGTCGATCAAAATGCACAAAAGTTGCCCTTTCTGGTATATAGCGACCTAAAATTTATCGACCAAAATGGACTTGAGTTGCATCCCTCTTTTTATAATCTCATGGGACTTGATAAGTTTGAGCATTGTTTTGATACTGCCTTATTTGGTTCCTTACTTTTAGGCTGCACCATATTTATCAATCCAGCTATGCGTAAATACTTTTTAGCGATGCCGGATAGTAAAGTTTATTACCATGATGCTTGGCTGGCCCTTTTAGGATGGGGTATTGGCAAGGTAGCATTCATTAATAATCGCTTGGTTAATTACCGACTTCATAGTAATAATGCTTCTATGCCTGACTTTAAACCAAGAAACCGATTTGTAAACCTTATTAAGCACTTCATTGGTTTGCCCTTTAAATCAAACTATTTGAGTAATGAAATTATATTGGCTGAAGCATTTATAAGTCAGTATAACGATCAATTATCTTCTGAAAAAAAATTAATGATAGCCAATTTCATATCTTTGAAAAATAAATTACACTTCCAAAAAAAATGGGCTTTTGAAAAAGCCTTCTATAGTAAATGGATCAAAAGATTTTAATAATTGAAATTCGAAAAGGCGGCCTAGGTGATCATTTATTTTATAGTCATCTGCCGCGCATTGCAAAACAAACAAAAGCATTTGACAAAGTATATATTTCGAACCACTCCTATTTTAGAAGTCCGGACTATAAAAAGTTGATTTGGGAGTTAAACCCTTTTATAGATGGCTTTACAAACGACAAGGGGCTTTTTAAATTTTCAACTTATTGCAATGAAAGTCAAAATATGCTTGATTCCATTATGCTTGCATATGGATTAGATGATGGTCTCAGATTCCATGAACCTGAAATTTATTATCAACCAAAAATTAACCCCAACTTATCGCACTTAAATATTTATGATCCTAACTTTCAATCCTATACTGGTGATTTAAGAAGCGGCGACTTAATGGAAGCATATTTTAAAAAAAACAAGGTTACGATTCATTATCAAATGAAATTTTTAGGGAAAAGATGGCGACCTATCAAGCTTGAAAGCACCTATGCATGTTCGAATATTTTTGATTTCTGCGATTTTTTAGCGTCCATAAATACTATTTATTGTCTTACTACAGGAACAGCTACACTAGCAATTGCACTTAATAAAAAGGCAAATGTGTTTTATGGAAATGGTCATATTGCAGGATATAGACACTCACCCTTGAATACCTATATTTGCCTAGGAACCGATTTCAAGGCCATCCATTACCTACGAAAATGGATAGGTTATATTTATAGCAACCTATTTAAAAAGGATTAATCCTTATTTTTTGGTTAATAATTAACACATGTTCATTTTTTCGCTAATTTTTGTATTCATTTTTTTTTACGCTATAAATGGAGTCCTTAAAAAAAGAGAGGAACTTGTACTAAGCTTCTTCATTTTCGCGCTTCCCATTTATATTACTGCGCTTTCAACTACAATGCTATTTGGTTTTGATAAATTAATTCCATTCATGCAATATGCGAAAGAATTAATAATTATAATTACCCTTATCGTTTTAATTGTAAGAATTGATGCACCTATTAAATTTCACCTATTTGACAAATTAGTATTCTCGTATTTACTTATTGTTTTTATTTATGCAATATTACCACTAGGGGGCCTTAGCCTGTATCAAAAATTAGTTGCCGCAAAAAGCATAAGTGTATTTTTTCTTGTTTATTTTATTGGGAGAATTATTCCTTACAGTAAAATAAATCTAAATAAATATTTAAACTACATTATTGCCGTGGCTATTGCCGCTGGTGTTGTGGTTACCATTGAGTATTTTTTTGACAGTCATTTACAAAATTATACCGGGTATACCGATTTAATGTTTAAATTTTTTAACCAAGCCTCCGGAGGTGATTATGGTTTAAGTTGGACCTTTCAAACTCAAAACGGACTTAAACGATATGCAAGTTTTTATTCAATGCCACTTGAGCATGCCGCATCAACTTTATTAAGCCTCGCGGTCATTGGCGCGTTAATTACAAGAAATGACAATAAAATTATATTCAACAAATTAATCATCGCTGCTATATTAGCTACAACCGTATCCGTATTATTTGCAGTGTCAAGAGCTTCAATAGTTAGTTACTTTTTAATGATTTATTTGTATGCAATTATTACCCTGCGTATACAATTTTTAAAAATCATTCACTATGCGATTGCCATAATTATAACATGGTTTTTATTTTATATACAAGGTGACGTTTACGATTTTGTAATTAATACCATAAATTTTACGGATTCATCTAGCTTGTCACACTTACTGGCTTGGGGGCAAAGTATGGAAAGTATTGTTTTAAATCCACTGGGGATTGGGCTAGGTGCTTCAGGAAATACTGCAAATACTTTTGGAGGATCTGTAGGTGGCGAAAATGAATTTTTGATTATAGGCGTTCAGGTGGGGATTGTAGCAATGTTTATTTACACATTTTTATATGGATATACTATATTTTTATCGTGGGTTAGTTTTAAACATGGGCAAGGGAAGCTAAAAAAATTAGCTTTACTTATTTTTTTATTGAAAATTGGATTATTGTTACCGTCCCTAACCTCTGAAGCCGAGTCCTATTTATATATCAGCTATTTAACTTGGTTCTTTACAGGTTATTTAATAAATTTGATTTCATCATCAGAAAATTTCTCCTCCCAAAAAAAGGTTTAAAAAACAGAAGCAATACCAATTAATTCAAAATGGGTAAAAAAATTATAGTTGGAATTGACATAACAGACCTGAAATTGTCTGCGACTGGACAAAAAACAGTGCTAGCTGAAATTTATTTACAGCTAAAAAAATACCAGGAGGATCCGGTTCTTTGTGACAGACACTTAAGCAATTTTAAATTACTTTATTTCTCATCGCCCTTTCCTATTATTAAAAGCAGATCAAAAATTGCACTACTGAGTCAACATTTTTTTTATCATGCATGGAAGCAAATAATATTGCCTTTAAAGGCATTTTTTACTGGTTGTAATATTGTTTTTTGTAATGATTATTATGTCCCCTATTTTCATTTGAGATTCAAGTCGGTACAATTTTTTTATGACGCCTTCTTTTTTGAAAATCCAGAACATTATAATAAGTATTGGTTTATTTTACACAAAAATGTTGCAATGCCGGCAGCAAGAAAATCAAGTTTTATATTAACAATAACCAACTATTCCTTACAAAAAATTCACTTTCATACTGGTATCCCTTTAGAGAAATTAGTTTGTATTTATTTGGCACCTAAAAGCTTAGAACAAGTTGGCGCAAATATAAATGACCCCTTATTGTCAAGTTTTATTCACACCAAGTATATTTTACATGTTGGGGTAATGGAAAAAAGGAAAAATGTAATAACGCTTATTAGTGCTTTTAATTCCCTAATTCAAAAAGGAGAAAAGTACAATTGCTTTAAACTAGTATTGGGTGGTATAGGAACTGGCAGGCTAGAATCTGATGACACCAATAATATTTTGGCTTTAATAAAAAAATTAGGCCTTGAAGATAAAATCATACTCACTGGCTTTTTAACCGATGCACAGCTAAAGACCGCTTACGAAAATGCTTTTATGTACGTATTCCCTTCTTTAAACGAAGGGTTTGGAATACCGGTATTGGAGGCTTTTAAAGCCAACATCCCGGTTTTAGTATCCAATAACTCATGCTTACCTGAGGTTGGCGGTGAGGCTGTTTTAACTTTTAACCCACTTGATTCAATTGAAATGGCCGAAAAAATTCAAATGGTAATTGACAACCCTGATTTAAGGAATGATTTAATAATTAAAGGGAGAGAAAGGTTGAATTTCTTTTCTTGGGAAAAAGCTACCCTTGAACTACTTAGTGTTTTTAAAAAAACAGCGCAATAATTTGCTTTACTTTGTGCTAGTTTTTAAACAATATGATTATAACACAAAAGCCAAGTATTTTAATTGTTCACAATACCTACCTATATAAAGGCGGGGAAGGCACTGTTGTAAATAATGAAATTGAAATATTAAAAAATAATGGGTATACCGTTTATTATAAAGAATATACAAATGCTAATTTTGATAAAAAAAATTTAAAAACATTATTAGCACCGATTAATACAATTTTTAATGTTTTTTCTTTTTTTCACGTTATTTATTTTATCCGTTTAAAGAAAATAAAAATAGTTCATGTTCATAATATATTTTATACTGCCTCCCCTTCGGTTTTTTGGGCCGCAAAATTAGCAGGAGCAAAAACAGTTATGACTATTCATAATTATCGCTTATTTTGTTTAAGTGCTAATTTTTTTAGAAACGGTAAAAATTGCTTCGAATGTAATGAAGACAATAGCTTTAAAAAGGGAATAGAATATAAATGTTTTAAAAAATCTTGGTTTGCCAGCTTTGCATTAACAGTAAGTATTCGAGTTAATGATTGGATAGGATCGTGGAAAAACAAAATTGATTACTATATTGTTTTGAATGAATTTACCAAACAACTTTATATAAATAAAGGGATTCAAGCTGAAAAAATAATTTTAAAAGCGAATTTCTTACCCGATCAAGATGCATATTATTTACCCACAACAAAAAAGGAGGATAATTACTTATTTATTGGAAGAATCACTGAAGAAAAAGGTATTCAACATT
>CANHAE010000064.1 GCA_947458915.1 Bacteroidota bacterium | reverse complement strand
TTGGAAAAGCAATAATGAATCCTTCAGGCACTATGGCCTCCCATATATTCTGATACGCATCCCACGACATCACAAAACCATGGCCAAAACTAAGTACCGGAAATGTAGCATTCGTTGAGGTTGTTATAGGCACATTATTACCTGCTAGATCAGCAGGATAATAAATTTCCGTAGCAATGCTTCTGTTATTCCGCGCGCTATCGATTAAAGTAATCGTTGTATGCCCAAGTTGAAAAGGCTGTGCATTAAGTTGATTACTTAGTAAGACAATGAGAAGAAGTAATTGTTGTTTCATAATTTTTATATAAGCAAGTTGAACATATTTGACGTGACAATAAGCTGTAAATGTAACAAATTGTCCTACAAGTTATATGACTATGCACCTTGCTCACCAACAATAATTTAGTACAATAACGCCATTCTTGAATAGCATGAAAAAAAACATCCGCACAAGGTGGATGAATGTGAACCCGATAGTTAATTTGTCGAACACAGAAGTGGTGGAAGGCTTGGAAACACTGTATAAAGTGAAGATTTTAAAAGAGAGTAAAGGGGTAATTGATATTTTGAAAAAGGAGAAGGTTTGGTATAAGAGGAATAGGAAATAAGAAAGATAAGCCAATGCGAGCTACTATCATTCATCAACTTTCACTACAAAGGAAATCTCTTTGAGCTATCAAATGCAATATATCATTTCAATTAATTTACATTTGAGGAAAAAAGATGATTAGTAAAACCTTCTTCAGTAAGAGAATTTCATTTATTCAAATGTTGTTTTTTTGTGTATTTTGGTGTCTGATAACTTATTTCAGTTTCACTCTCTATTTTGAAAACCAAATAACATTGGATGCCACGAGTGTTGAAACCTCAAATGAAAAGGTAAATATGCTCAGAGATGAAAAAGGGTATAAATATACAAAGCCCCTTTTCTCGGTAGATATAATTAATGAATCACCAAACCTAAACCCAATTAAAGAGCAGCTAACTAAATTAATTAATGAAAAATGTAAAGCTGGAAATTTGGTGAATGCCTCAATATTCATAAAGAATATGAATACAGGCGAATGGGCAACCATAAATAAAAATACCGAATACCAACTTGGGAGTCTACCCAAAGTACCTGTACTTATCTATTATTTAAAAGAATCACAGCGCAACCCTACAATACTTGAGAAGAAATTAGAACTAAAGGAAAAACTAGCAGATGTGCCAGTAGAAGACTCTCCAATTAATTCTATTCAGGAAAACAAGTCTTATACTATTCGACAATTGCTTAAATATATGGTCAGTTATTCTGATAAAAATGCAACTGCACTATTGATGCAATACGCAGATAGCAATGGCGTAAAAAAAGTATTTACCGACTTAGGATTAAAAGAACCAAGTTTTCGGGAAAGCTATATGAGTACTGCCAAAAATTATTCATTGTTTATGAGAATTCTATACAGTGCAACTTACCTCACACCTGAAAACTCTGACTTTGCACTCTCCCTTCTTTCAGAAAGTTCATTTAATCAAGGGCTTTCTAAAGCACTACCAACGGATTTACCAATTGCCCATAAATTTGGAAAATCTAAACATGGGAATGAAATTGAAATGCACGAATCAGGAATAATATATTGCGGTAAAAATCCGTATATCATTACGGTGATGACGAATGGAAATAATGAAAGTAATCAAGTCACAACCATAAGTCAGGTTTCTGATATGCTTTACCACTTCTTCTGTAGCTAATAATAGCAATAGTTTCAAAAAGAAATCCCTACTTTTACCCTCGTGAAATTCTTTTGGTCAATATTCAGTTTATACATTTTGCTTCTTTCTATTACTCCTTGTGGCGATAGTGATGACTGTAATGTAAAAGAAACCAAAACTGAGTTATCCTCTAACGACCACAGCAAACATAACCATGATACAGAATCATGTTCTCCATTTTGCCATTGCGCTTGCTGTGGACAAACAATAACTTTTCATCCTATATTTTCACCTATACCAAAGTTTGAAAGACTTCTTTCAATAGTAAAAGCGGTGTCCATTTACGACCAACATTTTATTTCTAATTACTTCGCCAATATTTGGCAACCTCCTCAATTAAGTTAATGAACATGTTGCTTTCAGCAACAAATTAATTTGCAATAAGCAAGGGCAACCCCTTTGCTCATTGTTTTATTCATTCATTATTTTAATTAAATCATGCTCAATAAAATAATTTCGTTCTCTATAACGAACAAACTCATCATAGGGCTTTTCCTTTTAGCCCTCATTGGTTATGGCAGTTACCAAATTACAAAACTGCCTATTGATGCTGTTCCCGATATTACGGACAATCAAGTGCAGGTAATCACTACCGCTCCGTCTTTAGGTGCGCCCGATGTGGAACGCCTCATAACCTTTCCAATTGAACAAGCCAACAGTAACATTCCGGGTCTAAAAGAAATCCGAAGTTTTTCACGCTTTGGCTTGTCCTTAATTACCATCGTGTTTGATGATGATGTGGATGTGTACTGGGCAAGACAACAAGTTACAGAACGGTTGAAACTAGCACAAGAACAAATACCAAAAGGACTTGGTTCGCCTGAACTTGCTCCGGTAACAACAGGCTTAGGCGAAATTTATCAATATGTAATCCGTGCCAAGCATGGCTACGAAACTAAATACGATGCAACCGAATTACGGACAATACAAGATTGGATTGTGAGAAGACAGTTGCTCGGTGTAAAAGGTGTTGCAGACGTAAGCAGTTTTGGTGGTAAGTTGAAGCAATATGAAATTGCTATTGATGCGAACAAATTAAAATCGTTTAACGTTACTATCAACGATGTGTTTACTGCGTTAGAACATAACAATGGAAATACAGGTGGTGCATACATTGAAAAGAAATCAACTGTTCTATATATCCGAAGTGAAGGCTTGATAGGAAATATTGAAGACATAAAAAGTATTGTTGTAAAAAATACCATCAACGGAACACCACTTTTAATAAATGATGTAGCCGAAGTGCGAATTGGAAGTGCGGTTCGTTACGGTGGTATGACATACAATGATGAAGGCGAAGCTGCGGGGGCAGTTGTCATGATGTTGAAAGGAGGTAACAGCAATCAGGTCATTGAAAATGTAAAAGAACGTATCAAGCAAATTGAAAAGACCTTACCGGAAGGTGTTATCATTGAACCCTTTCTCGATAGAACAAAAATGGTAAATAGTGCTATTGGTACAGTTTCTAAAAATTTAATGGAAGGTGCATTAATAGTGATTTTTGTATTGGTTTTGTTTTTAGGAAATCTTCGTGCCGGGCTTTTAGTTGCTTCTGTAATTCCCCTAGCAATGCTTTTTGCCGTTATTATGATGAATCTTTTTGGAGTAAGCGGTAACCTAATGAGTTTGGGGGCTCTCGACTTTGGATTAATTGTAGATGGTGCAGTCATTATTGTGGAAGCCGTCATGCACAGTTTAACGCATAGCAAAAAGTTTGGGCAAATGGCGAGAATAAATCAGAATGAAATGGATGTTGAGGTAAATCATTCAGCAAGCCGTATGATGAATAGTGCCGTGTTCGGACAAATCATAATTCTTATCGTGTATCTGCCTATCTTTTCACTTGAAGGCATTGAAGGAAAAATGTTTAAGCCAATGGCACAAACTGTTGCCTTTGCTTTATTAGGAGCATTCATTCTTTCGCTCACTTATATTCCAATGATGAGTGCCCTATTTCTCAGTAAAAGTGTGGCACATAAAAAAAATATTTCCGATAAAATGATGGATTTCTTCATCAATGGTCATCAAAAATACTTAGCAAAAATTTTGTACTTCCCCAAACTAATTATTGGAGCAACGATTGGTTTGTTTCTTATTTCCATTTTAGTTTTTTCTCAAATGGGTGGCGAATTTATTCCTGCATTAGAAGAAGGTGACTTTGCAGTTGAAACGAGAGTACTTACAGGAAGCAATATTAATACAACCATTTCTGCTTGTTTAAAAGCAGCGCACATCTTAAAAAAGAAATTTCCTGAAGTAATTAAAGTAATAGGTAAAATTGGTAGTGGCGAAATTCCAACCGACCCTATGCCAATGGAAGCAGCCGACCTTATGATTATTTTGAAAGACAAAAGTGAATGGACATCTGCTCACACGTTTAATGAATTATCTGAAAAAATGAGTGAAGCCTTACAAGATGTACCCGGTGTAACATATAGTTTTCAGTACCCGGTGCAAATGCGTTTCAACGAATTAATGACGGGAGCAAAACAAGATGTGGTCTGTAAAATTTATGGCGAAAATTTAGATACACTAACCAAATACGCAACACTATTGGGCGATGTAGCTGGGCATATTAATGGGGCAAAGGATATATATGTAGAAAGCATTACAGGATTACCACAAGTAATTATTCATTACAAACGAAATATTATTGCTCAGTATGGATTAAACATTGAAGACATCAATAGTGTAGTAAACACAGCCTTCGCAGGGCAAAGTAGTGGACAGGTTTTTGAAGATGAAAAGCGTTTTGATTTGGTTGTTCGCCTTGCGGGAGAGCAACGGCAAAATTTAGAAGACGTTCAAAATCTTTTAATCCCTACTTCTCAAGGAACACAAATTCCATTGTATCAAGTAGCTGATGTTTCAATTCAAGAAAGCGTTAATCAAATTCAACGTGATGATGCCAAGCGAAGAATTATTGTTGGTTTTAATGTTCGTGGTAAAGATGTACAAACCATTGTAAAAGATTTGCAAGATAAAATTGGCAAACAAATAAAAATGCCATCAGGTTATTATGTTACTTATGGTGGTTCGTTTGAAAATTTGATAGCCGCTAAAAAAAGATTGGGTATAGTAGTACCTCTTTCTCTCTTCTTAATTTTCCTTCTACTTTATTTTGCATTTGGCTCAATCAAACAAGGCTTACTCATTTATTCTGCCATTCCACTTTCTGCCATTGGAGGAATTTTATTTTTAGCGGCGAGAGGAATGCCTTTCAGTATCAGCGCAGGAGTTGGTTTCATTGCCTTATTTGGTGTTGCGGTGTTGAATGGAATTGTGTTAATTGCGGAGTTCAACAGAATAAAGTTAAGTGGCGAAACCGATACAAAAGAAATTGTATTGAAAGGAACAAAAATTCGATTACGCCCTGTGTTAATGACAGCCTTTGTTGCCTCACTCGGTTTCTTGCCAATGGCTATAAGCAATGGTTCAGGGGCAGAAGTACAACGACCTTTAGCAACCGTAGTAATTGGGGGGTTGTTGATAGCAACATTTCTCACACTCTTTGTTTTACCTGTTCTTTATATCCTCTTTGAAAAAGAGTTTTCATTGAAGCGAAAAACAAAAATTCCAATCACAGCAACCATTATTTTTATAATGCTCGTTGCCAATTGGCAAGTAGGGTTTGCTCAACAACCTATATCATTAAGTGCTTCAATTGATACTGCATTGAAAAATAATTTGACTGTAAAGAATGAAAAACTGAATGCAGAATATCAACAGAAATTGAAAGCTACTTACCTTGATATTCCGCAAACAAATTTTACAGGTGAATACGGACAAATCAATTCATTTTACAAAGACACGAAGTTTGGGGCTTCACAAAGTATTAGTTTCCCAAAAGTCTATAAGCGACAAAAATCGTTGCTCAACGAAAACTATAAAAGCAGTGTATTGAATATTGCTGTAAAGGAAGCAGAACTAAAACGGCAAGTGAGTGAAGTTTTTTATATGTGGCTATATTTGCAGCAAAAGCAAAATATTCTTTTAAAGAATGATAGCGTGTTCGTTTCTTTTTTAGAAAAAGCAACCTTGCGTTTCAACTTGGGCGAAAGCAACATTTTGGAAAAAACAACAGCCGAAACTCAACGAGGACAAATCGCTATTCAGTTAAGCCAATTGAAAAATGATGTCGAAATTCTTCAACTCCATTTTCAATTATTGTTGAATACACTTACTGTTTTCATTCCATCAGATGAAAATTTTAAAATGAATTATATGACATCATCCGATGGTTTTTCCTCTGACGGACACCCTGAAATAAAAGTATTGCAACAGCAAAAGCAAATTTCAATTGCCAATACAAAATTGGAGCAATCGAAACTACTACCGGATTTGAACTTAGGCTTATACAACCAGAGCATTAAGGGTACAGGTGCAGATAATGTTCTCTACGACCGAGTGAAGAGGTTTCATTCTGTTCAGGTTGGGGTTGGTGTGCCTTTGTTTAGCAGTTCACAGAAAGCAAAAATTAGCGCAAGCAAAACACTTGAACAAATAAGCGAAAATAATTATCAATTCAGACTACAAACATTAGAAACAGAATATCAAACGACTTTTAAGCAATACCAAACACAATTGCAGACTGTGAAATATTTTGAGGAGAAAGGATTGCCGAATGCAAATACGATTACTCAAACCGCTAATCTGCAATTTATCAATGGCGATATAAATTATTTGGAATGGACTATGCTAATCAATAACGCTGTGAGCATCCAAAGTGATTATGCAGATGCAGTTAAAAATCTTAATCAATCAATTATTCAACTCAATTACTTAATAAATAAATAATACAAAAATGAGAAGTATAATATTCATAGTGGCAATAACCGTATCATTAATATTCGCCTCTTGCGGCGGAAAAAAAGCAGAAATAAAAGCAGAAGAAGTAACAAATGAGAGCATGGTTGAACTTACCGAAGCACAACTCAAAAACTCTGAAATCAAAACAGGAAAAATTGAGCAACGTAGTATTTCATCGCTCTTAAAAGTAAATGGGAAAATTGAAGTACCCCCACAAAACATGATTTCGGTCAGTGTACCTATGGGCGGTTATCTCAAATCAACAAAGTTGTTGGCTGGTATGCACATCAGTAAAGGTGAAGTCATTGCCATAATGGAAGACCAACAATATATTCAGTTGCAACAGGATTACCTCACAGCAAAAGCACATTTTAATTCTATTGAAAAAGAATATATCCGCCAAAAAGAATTAAACCAAAGTAAAGCCAGTAGTGACAAAGTGTATGAAAATGCACAGACAGAATATCTTTCACAAAAAGTGTTGATAAGGTCGTTGTCCGAAAAGCTGAAACTAATTGGGCTTAATCCCGAAAATGTAAATGAAAACACCATTTCAAAAAATATCAATATCTATTCGCCTATTAATGGTTTTGTTTCTCAGGTAAAAATGAACATTGGTAAGTATGCGAACCCAACCGATGTATTATTTGAATTGGTGAACCCTGCTGATATTCATTTGCAATTGACGGTATTTGAAAAAGATTTAAACAAAATCTCTATTGGACAGAAACTAATTGCATTTAATAACACACAACCTGACAAAAAATATAATTGTGAAATTATTTTGATAGGCAAAGATGTTTCATCTGAAAGAACAGTACAAGTGCAATGTCATTTTGAAAACTATGACAAATCCCTCATCCCCGGCATGTATATGAATGCTCAAGTTGAAGTTGCAACAAACACAGCCTTTGTAATCCCTAATGAAGGCATTGTTCGCTTTGAGGGTAAGGAATATGTATATATAGAATCTGAAAACAAGAAATATGAAATGATAGAAGTCAAAACGCAAAACAACGAGAACGGTTATACCCAAATTGCCTTTAGTGACGGCACCGATATACAAAACAAAACCTTCGTTATTAAGGGGGCATATACCCTATTAATGAAAATGAAAAATACAGAGGAAGAAGAATAGAAAATTATTTATAAACATAAAAATCAAAAAAATGAATAAGTTAAAAAACAATATCAAAAAAACTGGAATGCTATTTATTGCATTCCTAATGCTAACACCAGTATTTGCACAACAAAAAAAGAGAACTGCAAAAGCAGTAATCAAAACATCTATCCGTTGCGACCATTGCAAAAAATGCGAAAGTTGTGGCGGGCGATTTGAAAGAGAAATGTATAACATCAATGGCATAAAAGCCTATGAAATAAACATGACGGATACTACCATAATCATTGTTTATAATCCCTTGAAGGTAACGCCTGAAAAAATAAAAACAGCCATTTCAAAAATGGGTTACGATGCTGACGAAGTAAAGGCTGACCCTGTTGCCTACGAGAAATTAGACGAGTGTTGCAAAAAATAAGCTTTAACAACCTATATTCTAAAGCACATGTACTTTTACATCCTAAATTTTAAACAAAATGAAAATGAACAGAATGAGTTGTTGGAAATGTGTAGTCATGCTTGCATCTATTTTGGGAATGGCAAACGCATTCATGTAACAACATTTCACAAATAATAGACAATGCAAAGGGTTGCTGATATATTTATCTGCAACCTTTTTTATTTTCACAATACTCAAATAACACTTCATGGCACACCATCATAAATACGATAAAAACGGTAAACAACTTTGTTGTACGCAGCAAGAAAAAATTTACAACAATGCAGGTGCAAAGCACTTACTAAAAGAAGGGCATTCAGAGCATGATGGGCATAACCATGTAGAACACAGTAATGAAGATGAACACAGCAATGAAGATGAACACGACCATGAAGGGAGTAATCAGACAGCCTTGCAAATGTTTATTCAGCCAATCATTGCACTTTGTCTTTTGCTTATTGCAATTTCATTTGACTACTATATCAAACCCGATTGGTTCAAAGGCTGGGTGCGAATTGTGTGGTATGCGGTCGCTTACATTCCAGTAGGCTTCCCTGTAATGAAAGAAGCCTTTGAAAGCATACGTAAAGGCGAAATCTTTTCAGAGTTCTTATTGATGTGCATAGCAACTATTGGTGCATTCTCAATAGGTGAATTTCCCGAAGGTGTGGCAGTAATGTTGTTTTACGCAGTTGGCGAAGTGTTTCAAACATTAGCTGTAAAAAGAGCAAAAGCAAACATTAAAACTTTACTTGACCAACGACCTGATGAAGTAACCATTTTAGAAAATGACCAACCAAAAACAGTTAAAGCGGAAAGTGTAAACATTGGCGACATTATACAATTAAAATCAGGCGAAAAATTAGGCTTAGATGGGGAACTGATTTCCGAAACTGCATCATTCAACACCGCAGCACTCACCGGGGAAAGCAAGCCCGACACCAAAGCAAAAGGCGAAACCGTGTTGGCGGGAATGATAAATTTAAACACAGTTGCACAAGTAAAAGTTACCACTGCTTACACTGATAGTAAGTTAAGTAAAATTTTAGAATTAGTTCAAAATGCAACAGCACAAAAAGCACCAACCGAATTATTCATTCGCAAGTTTGCAAAAATTTATACACCTATTGTTGTGTTTCTTGCAATTGCAATTTGCATCGTACCAATGCTATTTGTACATGATTATTTTTTTAGAGATTGGTTATACCGAGCTTTAGTGTTCTTGGTTATTTCTTGCCCATGTGCATTGGTTATATCAATTCCATTGGGTTATTTTGGAGGTATAGGTGCAGCCAGTAAAAATGGAATACTATTTAAAGGCAGTAACTTTTTAGACATCATCGCAAGCATTCAAAATGTTGTAATGGATAAAACTGGCACTATGACGGAAGGTGTTTTTAAAGTGCAGGAAGTAGTAATAAAACCTGAATTCAATAAAGACGAGATTCTTCAAATGGTGAATGCTTTAGAAAGCCAAAGCACTCATCCTGTCGCAACTGCCATTCAACAATTTGTTGGAAAAATAAATACAGACATAAAATTAAGTAATGTAGAAGAAACAGCAGGGCATGGATTAAGAGCAGAAATAAATGGCAAAGAATTATTGGCAGGTAATTTTAAATTAATGGATAAATTTTCTATCACATACGACATTAACCCAAACACAATTGTTTATACTTTGATTGCTATTGCCTACGATAAAAAATTTGCAGGTTATATCACCATTGCCGACAGTATAAAAGAAGATGCACAGGAGGCGGTTGACAAACTAAAAGCATTAGGTGTAAATACGACGATGTTAAGTGGCGATAAAAGTAATGTTGTAAAATTTGTTGCTGATGAATTGGGAATTTTAAATGCCTTTGGCGATTTGTTACCCGAAGACAAAGTAAATAAAGTGAAGAAATTTAAAGACCAAAAGCAAACCGTAGCCTTTGTAGGTGATGGCGTAAACGATGCTCCGGTAGTGGCTTTAAGCAATGTAGGTATTGCAATGGGAGGATTAGGAAGTGATGCCACTATTGAAACTGCCGATGTAGTTATTCAAGATGATAAGCCAAGTAAAATTGCAATGGCAATAAACATTGGTAAGCAAACCAAACGAATTGTTTGGCAAAATATCACTCTTGCCTTTGCAGTAAAAGCCGTAGTTCTCATTCTTGGTGCAGGTGGATTAGCTACTATGTGGGAAGCAGTATTTGCTGATGTGGGTGTAGCTTTGTTGGCAATACTAAATGCCGTAAGAATTCAGCGAATGAAATTTTAGTACGTCCTTTACATCATTCAAACAAATAGTATATGACCGACTTGTACAATTTCCTAGACCAACATTATAAAATTGCTCCTACTTCAAAGTTGGCGTTGGATGAAATTTGTATTTCATCATCATTGAAAAAAAATGAACTCCTTCAAAATTTCGGTCAAACTTGTAAGACAATTTATTTTTTGAAGGAGGGCATTGCAAGGATATTTTATTTGAAAGATGGAATAGATATTACAGAAAGTTTTTCATTTCAAGGAAATATCATTGCACGAGTAGAAAGTTTGTTCACTGGAAAGCCATCACAAAAAGCGATTCAAATTTTAGAGGATGCAGAAATAATTGCCATCAATGCAACAAAGCTATTTAAGCTATATGATACACACCACGATATTGAACGCTTGTTTAGAATAATTTTTGAACATGCGTATGTAGATACTGTCAATCGTATTGAAAGCATTCAGTTTCATTCGGCTGATGAACGATACAAGGCACTATTAGATGAAACAAATTATGTGCAACGAATACCGTTAAAACATATTGCATCTTACTTAGGAATCACACAAGTTTCATTGAGTAGAATAAGAGCCAACATCAAATAATTATTTATCATTTGTTAAAGGAATAGTTTTCCATGTAGCCAACCTTTGTAAAATATTAAAAAGTTTACAATGGCTGAAATAAAACAAATAGATACTCCTACATTAGTTTCATGGTTGGAAATTAAAAAGGAGTTCACTATTCTTGACATAAGACCACAAAGCGAAAGA
>CANHAE010000063.1 GCA_947458915.1 Bacteroidota bacterium | reverse complement strand
TAACAATTAAAACGTAAAAAAATGGTAGTAGGAAGTGTTGCCGCAATTGGCGCTGGATTAGCTGCTATCGGTGCCGGAATTGGTATCGGTCAAATTGGTAAAGGTGCTGTTGAAGGTATTGCTCGTCAGCCAGAAGCTGCTAACGAAATCCGTGCTAACATGATTGTTGCTGCTGCGTTCGTAGAGGCTGTTGCCTTGTTCGCTGTGGTTGTTGCCCTATTAGGTAACGGATAGTCATTGGATGCATTGTCATAAGACAATTGGATTTCCAAATTATTATAGGCCCTAGCACAGGGCGAAGGGCCTATATTTTTTTAAGAAGAATTATTAATTAAGATAAACGAATAGTATGTTGTTAGAAATTAACCCGTTAGTATTGCCAGATATTGGTTTAGTATTTTGGAATACTATCGCCTTTTTGGTGCTATTAATTGTACTTGGCAAATTTGCTTGGAAGCCTATGTTGAAAGCGATCAGTGATCGTGAACAAGGTATTGAAGATGCTTTATCGAAAGCGGACAAAATGAAAGCCGATATTGCTGCAATGCAAAACGAGAATGAAGCATTATTAGTAAAAGCACGTGAGGAAAGAGCAATTTTAATTAAAGAAGCAAAAGAAGCTTCTGAGAAAATGGTTGCTGATGCAAAGGATAAAGCTAAAGCTGAATATGAAAGAATCGTTGCCGATGCACAAGCTGCAATTAACCAACAAAAAAATGCTGCCTTAACTGAAGTTAAGAATCAAGTAGGTGCATTGGTGGTTGAAGTAGCTGAAAAAGTATTACGCAGAGAATTGAGTAATAAAGCTGAACAAGAAAGCTATATTAAACAAGTTGCTGAAGGAGTTAAGTTAAATTAAATTGTAAGAAATGCCCAACGCACGTTTAGCAGGTAGGTACGCAAAAAGTATATTGGATCTTGCAACTGAGCAAGGCCAGTTAGAAGCTGTTTATGCAGACATGAAATATTTACAGGCTGTATGTAAGGCTAGTAGTGAATTTGTGAATGTGTTACTTAGCCCAATTATAAAAGCAGATCAAAAAAATAGCATTATCAATGCTATTACTAAAGACAAAGTGAGTTTGTTAACGCATTCATTCACCAATTTACTTGTAAAAAAAGCAAGAGAAGCAGCTCTTCCAGAAATGGCTACTGCTTTTATTGAACAATACAATGCTATAAAAGGGATTCATCAAGTTACTTTAACAACAGCAGTTGATGTAAGTGATGAAATGAAAAA
Source organism: Bacteroidota bacterium (assembly GCA_947458915.1). Classification (GTDB taxonomy): domain Bacteria; phylum Bacteroidota; class Bacteroidia; order Chitinophagales; family Chitinophagaceae; genus Sediminibacterium. Next base: position 10,118 of record CANHAE010000063.1, on the reverse strand, counting down.
GTCTATAGAAGACAAGGTGAAAGCGGAGAATAAATTTTTATCAGTTGAATTAACCACTAAGACGGACGAAAGCTTGATTGGAGGATTTGTACTTGAGTTTAATAATAATTTATTGGATGCGAGTATTGCCCGAGATTTAAAAGATATTAAAAAACAATTTTTGAATAACGAGTTCATAAGTAAAATATAAATAATCATACATTAAAATAGACTATTATGGCGGACGTAAAACCAGATGAAATTTCGGCGATACTTAGACAACAACTAGGCAATTTTAACGCATCTGCTGATTTAGAAGAAGTGGGAACTGTATTACAAGTGGGTGATGGAATTGCCCGTGTGTATGGTTTAAATGGCGTTAGTAGTGGTGAGTTAGTTGAGTTTGAAAACGGAACTAAAGCAATCGCTCTAAACCTTGAGGAAGACAACGTGGGTGTGGTATTGATGGGAGAAAGCAAGGGTGTTAAAGAAGGCAACAAAGTTAAAAGAACAGGACAAATCGCTTCTATTAAAGTAGGAGAAGGTTTGGTTGGTCGTGTTATAAATACATTAGGAGAAGCCATTGATGGTAAGGGTCCTATTAAAGGCGAATTGTATGAAATGCCATTGGAGCGTAAAGCACCAGGGGTAATTTTCCGTGAGCCAGTAAAAGAACCATTACAAACTGGTATTAAAGCAATTGATGCGATGATACCAATTGGTCGTGGACAACGTGAGTTGGTTATTGGTGACCGTCAAACAGGTAAAACTGCAATTTGTGTGGACACCATTATTAACCAAAAAGAATTCTTTGATGCTGGCAAGCCAGTTTACTGTATATATGTAGCGATTGGTCAAAAGGCGTCTACTATTGCGGGTGTTATGAAAACATTGGAAGATAACGGCGCAATGGCTTATACAATTATTGTAGCAGCTCCTGCAGCGGATCCAGCTCCATTACAATTCTACGCTCCATTTGCGGGTGCAGCAATTGGTGAGTTCTTCCGTGATACAGGTCGTCCAGCTTTAATTGTATTTGATGACTTATCTAAGCAAGCAGTTGCTTACCGTGAAGTTTCATTGTTGTTACGTCGTCCTCCAGGTCGTGAAGCATATCCAGGTGATGTATTCTACTTACATAGTCGTTTATTAGAGCGTGCGGCTAAAGTAATTGCAAATGACGAAGTTGCGAAAAACATGAATGACTTACCAGCTTCTATTAAGCATTTAGTAAAAGGTGGTGGTTCTTTGACAGCATTGCCAATTATTGAAACACAAGCGGGTGACGTTTCTGCCTATATTCCTACTAACGTAATTTCAATTACTGACGGTCAAATCTTCTTAGAGGGTAACTTGTTCAACGCCGGTATTCGTCCAGCGATTAACGTAGGTATTTCTGTAAGTCGTGTGGGTGGTAACGCTCAGATTAAATCAATGAAGAAAGTATCTGGTACTTTGAAATTAGACCAAGCACTTTACCGAGAATTAGAGGCGTTCTCTAAATTCGGTGGTGACCTTGATCCAGCTACAAAAAATGTAATTGATAAGGGAGCTAGAAACGTGGAAATTTTGAAACAAGCTCAGTACACTCCATTTAGCGTGGAGAAACAAGTTGCTATTATTTACTTGGGTACACAAGGTTTGTTGAAAGACGTTGCCGTACGTAAAGTGAAGGATTTTGAAGCTCATTTCTTGTTAGAAATGACTAATAAATTACCAAATGTTTTAGCTGAATTCAAAAAAGGAAACTTGCCTGATGATGGTGTTAAACAAATGGTGGATTTAGCGAATAGCTTGATCCCTCAGTATAAATAAAATCAACATTGTTGAAATATCAAAAGCCCCGTCTCGAATTATTGGAACGGGGCTTTTTTATGGCTTGAAGGAAATATTAACAAAACAATTCCGTGAAATAAATGTTATTATAGTATGTCCGTAATAGAAGTGCAAGATATTAGTAAACAATTTGGTACACTCAAAGCAGTAGATAGCCTTTCTTTTGAAGTACAGCAAGGGGACGTATTTGGCTTTTTAGGTCAAAATGGATCCGGGAAAAGTACAACCATAAGAATGCTACTTTCTTTAATTCATCCAAGTAGCGGTTCCATTAAGCTTTTTGGACTGCCGTTAAAGGAGCATAGAAATGAGTTATTAGAAAAAGTGGGTGCAATTATTGAAAGGCCTGATTTGTATCCCTACTTAACGGCTAAAGAACATTTACAGTTATTTGCTAAAGTGCGAAAAAAGCATATTACTACAAGTGATATAAATGCTACCCTGGAAAAGGTGGGTTTATCAAACCGATCTACCGATAGGGTACAAACTTTTTCATTAGGAATGAAACAAAGGTTGGGTATTGGTATTGCATTAGTACACAATCCTTCTTTAATTATATTAGATGAACCCACCAACGGATTAGATCCACAGGGCATTGCAGACATTCGACATTTAATACAATATTTGGCAAAAGAAGAAGGGAAGACAGTTTTTGTTTCGTCGCATTTGTTATCTGAAATAGAACAAGTGGCTAGCCAAATTTTGATTATTCACAAAGGCAAGAAAGTTGCTGGTGGTGCTACCAGGCAATTGTTGGATCCTAACAAAACTATTGTTCATATAACTACCTTGAATGAGGAAGCTGCATTAAAAGCTATTAAGGTTTCTACGTTTGCTAATTATTTACTACCCAGGAAGGATGGTATTTATTTTTGCATGCCACAGGAGCAAATTCCATTATTACATAAGGCATTAGTTATGGCCGACATACCTTTACTTAATGTAGAGACCAAGAATTCATTAGAGGATTATTTTTTACAAGTCACTTCAAATACGCAATAAATGTGGAAGCTCATTTCCGTAGAATTATATAAAATTTATAAACGACCAAGAACTTATATCGCTTTTGGTGCTATAGCCGCTTTGATTGTAGTAATCCAGTTAGGGCTAAAAATAGATGGCGAATCTTACAGTGGTTTTTTGATGAAAGATATTAATGACACCCTTTCTATTGAAGGGAAAATATTGAATGGTTATTTAATTTGCTATATATTATTACAATTATTGTTAGTGCATGTGCCTTTACTAGTGGCTTTAATTGCTGCCGATATGATTTCGGGGGAAGCTAATTTAGGTACCCTTCGTTTAATTTTCACCACACCTTATAGTCGAACACAGTGGGTGATGGCGAAGTTTGTAGCAGCGTCTACGTATACTATTTTATTATTGATATGGCTAGCTTTCTTGGCACTTTTTGTGAGTATATGGATTTTTGGTACCGACGACTTGTTTTTGATGAAATCGAATTATGTAGTACTCATTACCGAAGGAGACGTTATGTGGAGATATGTAGGTGCATTTGTATTTGCAGCTTTTGCTTTAATGACAGTCACTTCACTTGGTTTTTTAATGTCTAGCTTAGCAAATAATTCAATTGGCCCAATTGTAGGAACCATGAGTGCTATTGTTTTTTTGACAATATTAAGTACGCTAAATATCCCTTTATTTTCACTTATTAAGCCTTATTTATTCACTACGCATATGAATAATTGGAAAGAATTTTTTGACCTTCAAGTAAACGCCGATAACGAAGCTATCAAAGGGTCTATTCTTAATATCGCTAAAATAAAAAACTCTTTAATTGTATTAACTTTGCACATTATATTATTCGTTGGCGCTTCGGTACTTATTGTGAAGAAAAAAGATATATTAAGTTAACAAATTTCAAATTCGTCAAACTAAATAACGCATAACGCAATGAATCGCACCCCTTATAAAAACACGATTACGGTAGCTTCAAAAAAAGCTATACTATTATTTTTGCTATGCGTAATAACTAGCACAATTAATGCACAAGCTAATATGCTAATTGAAAAAGTAAGTCAGAAATTGGCATTAGTTAATGATTATACTGCTACAGGCATCATGAAAACGGATGTAGCATTTATTAAAGCCTCTTTGGGGAAGGTTAAAGTGTATTTCAAAAAACCTAACCAACTGAAAATAAAAAAAGAAGGAGGCATTTCCTTATTACCTAAGGGAGGCGTTTCAGTTTCTTTGAACTCTTTACTAAATACGAAGCAATTTGTAGCTATGGAGTCGGGCAAACAATTATTCAAAGGGAAGGAATTGCAAGTGATTAAATTAATCCCAACAGACGATGCCTTGGACTGGGTAATTTCGACGCTATGGATTGACCCTGCTACGGCATTAGTTTATAAAACTTTTACTACTACTAAGGAAAACGGCACCTATGAAGTAACTATGGAGTATGGGGCGCATGCACAGTATGGGCTACCTAGTAAAATTATTTTCGGCTTTAATACTAAGGACTATAAGCTGCCAAGTGGCATTACCTTAGAATTTGGAGAGGAGGAGCCTGTTAGTAAAGCAAAGGCTTTAAAAGCAAAGAAGGGGACTATTGAGATTACTTATTCAAATTATAGCATCAATAATGGTGTTTCCAACACAATGTTTTAAATTGCAGTAACATGAAGTACTGCTTATTATTTATGCTGTTATGTTCAAGTTTATTAGCGCATAGCCAGGCTAATAAATACGAAACAGGGATTACCTCTGCTACTGAAGTTTTTTATCGTATGCAAACGAAGGAAGAACATGAACTTGCTTTTAATAAATTTGAATTATTAAGTAATGCTTATCCACATGAATGGCTTCCACCATATTATGCTTCTATTGTCAAAGCTAGAATGTCGTTATTGAAATTAGGTGATAGGGAAGCTAGTGCTGACGAAGCAATTAATTGGGTTGCTAGGGCAAAAAAAATACAAATAAATGATGAAATACTTTGTGCGGAAAGTATAGCCAATAGTGCTAAAATGTCCATCAGTCCTATGATAAGATGGCTTTCTTATGAATCAAAAATTCGCCATACACTGAAGGTAGCAAAAAAAATAAATCCTAATAATCCACGTATTTATATATTAGAAGCAACTATTTCACACCATTTACCAGGTTTATTTGGAGGTGGCTGCAAAGGGGCATTGCCCATAGCTAAAAAGGCTGAAAAATTACTTGAAGAACAAGGAAGTAACAGAGGGAATCTCCCTCGGTGGGGATCAAAATCAATTAAAGATATTATTAAGGCTTGCTCCTATTAATTTGGGCTAATAGTTGTCATCTAAATTTTCATCAATCGCGTTTGCTAACATTCTTGCGCTAATTTTCTTTAGTGGATTTAGGCGCATGTCGGTATAGCCTTTTCTTGCATGAATTATTCTTATGCATTCAAAAATACTTGCAGTAAAGGAAGCGGCATCAGCCTTATCCTTACCTGCAATATCAAATGCAGTTCCATGGTCGGGACTTGTTCTTACTATGGGTAAACCGGCGGTGAAATTCACGCCTTCTCCAAATGCCAATGATTTAAATGGAATTAAGCCTTGGTCATGGTACATTGCTAGCACTGCATCAAATTTTTCGTGTTGCCCCCTCGCAAAAAAAGCATCAGCAGAATAAGGGCCATAAGCCAATACTTGGTTTCTACTTTCTTTAATAGCTGGCTTAATAATTTCAATTTCTTCTTTACCAATGAGTCCATCGTCACCTGCATGTGGGTTCAATGCCAATACCGCTATGCGTGGTTTATCAATCCCAAAATCCTTTTTTAAACTGCTATTTAAAATTTGTAGTTTTTGTTTGATCTTATCTTTGGTAATGTATTTTGCTACTTCTTGAATGGTAACGTGTTCAGTCACCAAAGCCATTCTCAAATTCTCCGCTACTAGCAACATTAAATTTTCAGTGTTTCCAAAAGCATGTTGTAAGTAAGGAGTATGTCCGCTAAATTGAAAATTCGGCGATTGAATATTTTTTTTATGAATAGGGGCTGTAACTAGTCCGTCAATTTTCCCTTCTTTTAATGCGGCAACCGCTTTTTCTAAAGAAAGTAAAGCATATTTTCCACCCACTTCTGTAAGTTCACCAGGAGTGATTGCAACATCTTCTTCCCAGCAATGTATTAGGTTAACTTGTTTTGGGTTAAGCTTTGAAAAATCAGGAATAGAGGTGAAGGTTAAATTATATTCAGGTAAGCTTTTCTTATAAAAGCTAATTGCTTTGTTACTTGCAAATAGCACAGGCACCATAAAATCTAAAAGGCGACTATCTGAAAGTGACTTAATGATTAATTCAATGCCAATGCCATTTAAATCTCCGCAAGTAAAGCCTATAATTGGTCGTCTGATGTCCGGGTTCATATCCATGTGATTTGGCTGTAAAAGTACGCACAAAAACCTAACTTTGCTACATGCAGTATACGCTAAAAAAATCCCTAGGGCAGCACTTTCTCAAGGACGACACTTATTGTCTTAAAATACAAGAAGTGTTGCTTCAACAGGAAATGGACCAATTATTGGAAGTAGGGCCAGGCGGAGGGGCGCTTACCCAGTTTATTTACAAACTCCCAAAAGAGGCTTTTAAAGCTATTGAACTAGATACGGAAAAGGTTAATTACTTAAACTTTCAGTTTCCTGAATTAGCAGGTAAAATTATAAATGACGATTTCTTACAAATGGAAGTGCCTTTTGAAAAGCAATTTGTGGTGGTAGGAAATTTTCCATATAATATAAGTACTCAAATCGTTTTTAAGGTCCTTGACTGGAAACACCAAGTGCCTATATTGGTTGGCATGTTTCAAAAAGAAGTTGCGGAAAGGATTGCGGCTAAGCCACATTCAAAAGCCTATGGTATTTTAAGTGTACTAACCCAAGCATTTTATGATGTTACTTATTTATTTGATGTACCTCCTGAGGCATTCACTCCTCCTCCAAAAGTAATGAGTGGTGTGATTCAGTTAAAAAGAAAAGAAACCTTTCCGGAAATTGCTTCCTTAAAAAGTTTTTATCATCTTGTGAAAATGGCATTTGGACAAAGAAGAAAAATGCTGAGAAATCCATTAAAACCTTATTTTACTCCGGAACAATTAGCAGACCCTATCTTTACAAAGAGAGCCGAGAATTTGACTTTTGAAGATTATGCTGCTTTAACTTTTAAAATGCACAATCCAGAATAGTATGGCCTTACAAGTAATTATTACTGCACCAGTACACTCATTTTTATTGGAAACATTAAAAGAAAAGGGTTTTGAAGTAGTTTATGAGCCAACCATTAATTATGCGGCTTTGGAAGCATTAATTACTAATGCACATGGGCTTATTGTTACAACTAGGATTAAAGTAGACGCTGCATTAATTAACAGGGCAGTTCATTTAAAATGGATTGGACGATTAGGTAGCGGAATGGAATTAATTGATGTGCCCTATGCACAAAGTAAGGGGATACAATGTGAAAGTAGCCCCGAAGGGAATTGCACTACTGTTGGGGAACATACGTTGGGTTTACTGTTAAGTTTAATGAACCGTATTCACAGTTCATACGACGAAATTAAAATGGAGAAATGGATTCGTGATAACAATAGAGCAGATGAACTTACCGGGAAAAAAGTGGGCATTATTGGTTTAGGTAATACTGGTAATGCATTTGCAAAAGTGTTGTCAGGGTTTGATGTTGAAATTCTTGCCCATGATATTTATAAAACCAACTTTGAAACAGACCGAATAAAATTGGTTAGCTTATCAACGATTCAGGAACAAGCCGAGGTAATTAGTTTGCATTTGCCCCTTACGCCTTTGACATTTCATTATGCAAATGCTACGTTTTTCGCCAATTGTAAAAAACGCCCCTATTTCATAAGTACTTGTAGGGGTCAGGTAACTGAAACCCAGGCGGTGTTGGGTGCGTTACAAAATAACCAGTTAAGAGGTGCAGGCTTAGATGTAATGGAAAATGAGCAATTGGCCAGTTATACAGACCAAGAAAAGCAGGTTTTAAATGCTTTAATTGCACAGCCAAATTTCATTGCTACGCCTCATATTGCAGGTTATAGCCAGGAAGCGTACTTAAAAATGGCCAAGATCATATTAGAAAAAATAGGCATTATTTGATCTTAAATCAATATCTTTGTTACATGCAACGCTACAATTATGTGGCGTTGTATTTTTTTTATATATAAACAGAAGACATGAGCGAAACAAATGTATACGTAACGCAAGAGACATTTGATAAAATGCGGGAAGAATTACAACGCATGAAATCAATTGATCGTCCAGCTGCTTCAAGAGCAATTGGAGAAGCGAGAGAAAAAGGCGATTTAAAAGAAAATGCTGAATATGACGCTGCTAAAGAAGCGCAAGGGATGTTAGAATCAAAAATCAAGCAATTGGAAGGTTCCATATCTAATGCTAAGATAGTAGACACAAGTACCATTGATACAAGTAAAGTTACCATATTAACAAAAGTAACTATTACGAATGTTGCTACTAAAAAAACAGTTACTTATCAATTAGTAGGAGAGAAAGAAGCTGATTTAAAAGCAGGTAAAATTTCAGCATCCTCCCCAATAGGAAAGGGCCTAATCGGAAAAAAAATTGGAGAAGTTGCTGAAATCCAAGCGCCCAATGGAACAATGAAATTCAAAATTGAAAACATTACTGTATAAATAAGTGAACTAGTTGTCGAAGCCCTTGTTATTCATTTAACAAGGGCTTTGTTGTTTTTGGGATAAAGCGTAATTTTAGCCACAAACCATCGCACATGACAATATTTACTAAAATCATAAATGGCGAAATACCTTGTTATAAAATTGCAGAGTCGGCCCATTTTTTTGCCTTCCTTGATATATTTCCATTACAAAAGGGGCACACTTTAATCGTACCTAAATTAGAAATTGATAAAGTATTTGATTTGCCCGATTCTTTTATGAGCGAGCTCATGTTGTTTGCAAAACCTATTGCTAAAGCTATTGAGGCATCCTTTGTTTGTAATAGAGTTAGTATGGTGACAGTAGGCTTAGAAGTGCCTCACGCGCATGTGCATTTAATTCCCATTAATGAAGCTGCAGATATTAATTTTGACCAACCAAAACTTAAGCTAAGCAATGAACAGTTTAAGGAAATACAAGCATTAATTATAAGTAAGCTTTAATATTATTTCAACTTAACCCTTCCTGGATTTTTTGCTAAAAAAGCCTCCCAGCCTTTAAGTCCCTTAGTTGCAGGTAAAAGGGGACTGCTTAATTGATACCAATGACAAAGCGCAACACCTAAAGCGTCGGTTGCATCAAAATATTTAGGTTGCTTTTCAATTTTTAAAATTCTTTCCAACATTTTCCAAACCATATCCTTGTCGGCATTCCCATTGCCTGTTATAGATTGCTTCACTTTTTTTGGGGCGTATTCCACGACAGGTAATTTATAATGCATTGCAGCGGCAATGGCAACACCTTGTGCACGGCCTAGCTTTAACATACTTTGTACGTTTTTTCCAAAAAAAGGAGCTTCAATAGCAAAGTGGGTAGGCTTGTGTGTATCAATGAGCTCAATAATTTTTGCATGTATCATTTGAAGCCTTGCATAAATATCTTTTTCCTTAGTAAGCTTTAATACATCCATCTCAATCAAAGCCGGATGTGGGCCTCCTTTTAAAAGGGCATAACCTAAAATTTGTGTACCTGGGTCAATTCCTAAAATGATGGGTGATTTTGACATGCATTAAAGTTACATATATCATTCCAAAAACCGAACTTTACCGCACATGTTCAAAAAAGCAATACCATTAATAATTAATTACGGCAGAAAGTGTCTTGGCTTTTTGTTATTTATTATTTGTGGGATTGCCATTTATAAGGAAGCCATTTCGAATAAAAATTGGGCAGCGTTCGGGGTTGAAATAAAGCAGCAGTTGCTTCAAACTCCGTTTATATATTGGTTCATTTTATTATTATTAATGGGATTTAATTTTTTGACCGAAGCAATTAAGTGGAAGTTACTAGTTGAAAAAAATAACCCAATCAGTTTTCTTAAGTCGCTTCGTAGTGTTTTTGTGGGGCAAGCTTTTGCCTTTTTTACGCCCAATAGAATAGGAGAATACGTAGGAAGAACGATGTTTTTAGAAACAGGGAACAAGGCAAAAGGACTAGCTCAGATGGCTTGGACTTCTTATGCGCAATTATTAGTAACTATTATTATTGGAACAGTTGCCCTTTTTTGGAATGCACCATTTTTCCCTTGGTTAAAATGGGCAAACCCAATAATAGCTTTATGCGCAATAATTTTATTTTTTTA
>CANHAE010000062.1 GCA_947458915.1 Bacteroidota bacterium | reverse complement strand
GTGACTTCGTTAAAGCAGGTTCACCTTTATCAGACGGTCAAATTGCCCCTGCTGATATCCTAGCCATCAGAGGACCTTATGCCGTACAAGAATACGTTGTAAATGAGATTCAAGAGGTGTATCGTTTACAAGGTGTAAAAATAAATGACAAGCATATTGAAGTTATTGTTCGTCAAATGATGAAGAAGGTAGAAATCGTTGATGCTGGTGATACTAAATTCTTAGAAGAAGATTTAGAAGATCGTTACGACTTCATTGAAGAAAACGATCGTATCTATGATAAGAAAGTAGTTACAGAATCAGGTGATAGTGCTAAATTTAAAGCTGGACAAATTGTTACATTACGTGAGTTAAGAGAAGAAAATTCTATCCTACGTCGTGCTGACGCTAAGTTGGTTGAAGTGCGTGATGCAAAACCAGCAACGGCACGTCCAGTATTATTAGGTATCACTAAAGCTTCATTAGGTGTTCAAAGCTGGATATCGGCTGCATCATTCCAAGAAACAACTAAAGTATTAAGTCAGGCTGCTATTCAAGGTAAAGTAGACTCTATGCTTGGATTGAAAGAGAATGTAATTACTGGTCATTTAATCCCTGCCGGTACTGGTCAAAAAGAATTCGAGAAATTGATCGTAGGAAGCAAGGAAGAATATGAAGTATTAGCAACCACTCGTGAGGCGATGAGCTTTGACGATGACGAATAATAAATAGATTCTTAAATTGTTAAAAAGCAGGAAGTACTCGTATTTCCTGCTTTTTTTATTTTTATGGGTATATTATTTTCCCTATTTTTATACAGCAAGCTATATAACTGGCTATGCCTAATTTTAAATTAAAAGTTGAATAATATGAAACCAATTTCATGGGTGGTAAACGGTATTTTAGCGCTTGCAGTAATTATTTTGTTTGTATTGCATTTTAATACAAATAGTACTCCTGTGAAATCGGCTGCAATGGCAACTGGTGGTACCAAGATTGCTTATTTTGAAATAGACTCTATCCAAAACAACTACGAATTTTTCAAAGAAGTTAAAGCGGCGTTGCAACTAAAAGATATGGAAAATGCAAAGCAACTAACTTCCCTAAAAAATGCTTTTGCTAGTAAATACCAAGAATTGCAAAAAAATGGCCAATACTTATCGCAAGCTGAAATAGGAAGTCGTCAGCAAGAATTAGCTCAACTTGAAAAAAATTACACAAATAAAGAACAACAACTTGCTCAAGAATTACAAGAGGAAAGTTTTAAAAGATTACAGGAAGTAAAAAAGAAAATCGAAAACTTTTTAATACAGTATAACAAAGACAAAACATTTGCGTACATATTTTCTAGTAATCCAGACTTAATGTATTACAAGGACACTGCATACGATATTACATCTGATATTGTAGCCGGACTTAATAAGGAACATAAAACAAAATAATTTAGCTAACTATAACATCCTCCCAGTTTACTAGGGAGGATTTTTTTACTCCAAATATTACGCGCATATGTCCAACACAACAACATCAGAATTTAAGCCAAGGTTAAGTGCTTTTGATGCTACAATGATAGTAGCGGGAAGTATGATAGGTTCAGGTATATTTATTGTAAGTGCCGATATTACAAGAAATGTTGGTTCGGCGGGCTGGTTACTAGTAGTTTGGTTACTAACGGGATTTATGACACTTACCGCTGCCTTAAGTTATGGGGAGTTAAGTGCCATGTTTCCTAAGGCAGGAGGGCAGTATGTTTATTTAAAAGAATCCTATAATCCGTTACTAGGATTTTTATATGGGTGGAGTTTTTTTTCTGTAATTCAAACGGGCACTATTGCAGCCGTAGGTGTTGCGTTCAGTAAATTTGCAGGTTATTTTTTCCCTTCCTTGGAAATGACGGATGCCAATATTTTGTTTCAATTAGGTTTTTTAAAAATATACCCCGCACAGTTATTGTCCATTGCTACAATTGTGCTTTTAACTTTTATTAATACAAAAGGGGTTCAAGCGGGTAAATTAATACAAACCACTTTTACCATAACAAAACTAGCTTCTCTTTTTGGATTGATAGGTTTCGGTTTTTTATTAGCAGCTGATTCAAGTATTTGGAATGCGAATTGGGAGCATGCTTGGTCAATGAATAATATTGCTTCCGATGGTGCAGCTACACCCATTTTTGGCGTAGCTATATTAGGAGCAATTGCAGCAAGTATGGTAGGTTCTATTTTTAGTAGTGACGCTTGGAATAACGTCACTTTTATTGCTGGAGAAATTAAAAATCCAAAACGAAATATTGGGTTAAGTTTATTTTTAGGAACTCTTATTGTAACAGTTATTTATATCGCAGCCAACTTAATGTATTTAAGTGTACTTCCTTTAAATGCAATTGCCAATGCCCCTGCTGACAGAGTAGCCGTTGCAGCTTCTAATGTAATTTTTGGAAATATTGGCACCTATGTAATTGCGGTGATGATTATGATATCCACTTTTGGTTGTAACAATGGTTTAATATTAGCTGGAGCAAGGGTTTATTATACCATGGCGCAGGATGGTTTGTTTTTCAAGAAAGCGGGTAAGTTAAATAAGAATGCGGTTCCTGAATGGGCTTTATGGGCTCAGTGTATTGTTGCAGGATTGCTTTGTTTAAGTGGAAGGTATGGGGACTTATTGGATATGGTTTCCTTTATTGTTGTAATTTTTTACATTCTCACTATTATAGGTATATTTATTTTACGTAAAAAAAGGCCAGAAATGGATCGTCCATATAAGGCTTTTGGTTACCCAGTTTTGCCAGCTATTTATATACTAATGGGTACCTGCTTTTGTGTATTATTAATTATTTATAAGCCTAATTTTACATGGCCAGGTTTAATTATAACACTCATTGGTATACCTTTGTATTATATCGCATTACGTAATCAAAAAAAGGCTTAGTACATGATGGATGACAAATCATTTTCGGACTTATTTGACTCCTTTCAACACACCAAAATTGGGGTAGTAGGTGATATTATGCTTGATACCTATTGGTGGGGAAACGTGGACCGTATTTCGCCCGAAGCACCTGTGCCTATAGTTTCCCTTCAAAGAAAGGAAACAAGGGTTGGAGGGGCTGCAAATGTGGCTTTAAATTTAAGGTCGCTTGGCGCGCCAACTACTTTGTTTGCAGTGATTGGGAAAGACGCCGAAGGTGCGGAGCTTATTGGGTTGTTAAAAAACGAAGGGATTAATACTAATTATGTTTATGCGAGTGACAATCGTATTACTACCAATAAAGTGCGTGTTATGGGCCGCAATCAACAAATGATGCGCCTTGACCATGAACATACCAATGATATTAGCACAATAGAAGAAGATAAATTATTAGCCAATTTTATTGAATACGTTGAAAAAGAAAAGCCTTCTTTAATTATCCTAGAGGATTATAATAAAGGGGTGCTTACTGAACGTGTAATAAGTTCCCTACTTGCGTATTGCAAGGAAAAAGGTATTCCCACTTCCGTAGATCCTAAGCAAAAGAATTTTTTGGCATACAAAGGATGTACCATTTTTAAACCTAATTTAAAAGAAGTTAAAGAGGGGCTAAAACTAGAAATAGGAGCAGTGAATTTGGATAATTTAGCTAAAATACATACTGCATTAGCAGCAAGCTTACAGCATGAAATTTCCTTTATCACCTTATCGGAACATGGTGTATATTTTGCAAGTAATAACAAGCAACAACTAATACCCACCCATATACGCAGTATTGCCGATGTAAGTGGTGCTGGGGATACGGTAATAGCAGTTGCTTCTTTAGCTTATGCAAGTTCGAAGGATATGTTACTTGCTGCTGAAATGGCAAATATAGCAGGAGGGTTGGTTTGTGAATTAGTAGGCACAGTGCCTATTAATTTGGACGCTTTAAAAGCAGAAGTGAAAAAGTTGTTAGTGAAGTAGTTGTAAAATTATAAGTATGTATTCAAAAAAAATAGCCATAATTGTAGCAGGTGGCACTGGACAAAGAATGGGTTCGGTAGTACCTAAACAGTTTTTAGAAGTAGAAAGGAAAACTATTTTACTACATACCATTGACCAATTTGTAGCAGCTTTTGCTGATATTGAATTTGTAATTGTTTTACCTGAAGGTTATATAGAAGAAGGGAAAGTTTTATTGAATAATAGCAATATTGTAAACAAAGTAGTATTTGTTGCGGGAGGGGATACGCGTTTCCAGTCAGTAAAAAATGGCCTAACCCAAGTGAATGAAAAGGCAATTGTTTTTGTGCATGACGCCGTTAGGTGCTTGTTAACACCAGCACTAATACAAAGGTGTTATCAGCAAGCGGTGGAAAAAGGTTCTGCAATACCTGCTGTGAGTGCGACGGACACCATTAGGTTAATAGAAGGCAACACGCACCACGTAATTGATAGAGAAAATGTAATGCAAATTCAAACCCCGCAAACTTTTCAGTCTGAATTATTACTTACATCTTTCCAGCAAAACTATCAGCCTTCTTTCACTGACGAAGCCAATGTAGTAGAAGCTAGTGGTACTCCAGTATTTTTGGTGGATGGAGAATTCGAAAACATTAAAATTACTAGGCCATTAGATTTAGCCATCGCAACCTATATTTTAGCAAAGCGATTTTCTTAGTAGTCTATTTATCGCTAGTATTTATTACTAGTTTTCTAAATGGTCAAGTTCAACGTCTTCATTTTTTTTAATGGAAGTGTCTTTAAACTCAGCTGGTTGTGGTAACACCGCATTCGACTTACTAATTTTCTCTAAAATTTGATGTGCTACTTCCATTGCCAAATAACCATCTATTTCACTAACAATAGTAGGTTGGTCATTTATAATTGCATCCACGAAGCTTTTCAACTCAGCTAAAATGGCATTACTATCCTCTATCACTGGCGTTGAAATTGAAATAGTCTTGGTGCCTTGGTGTGTTTCTATTTCAAAAGAAAATGCATCTGCTTCCTCGGGCTGTTTAAGTTTAATTACTTCTGTGGTCTTCTCTAAAAAATCAATACCAATATAAGCGTCCTTTTGGAACAATCGAATCTTACGCATTTTCTTCATGCTAATTCTACTACTTGTAAGGTTTGCAACGCAGCCGTTATTAAATTCTATACGAACGTTGGCAATATCTGGCGTGTCAGTTAGTACGGCAACGCCACTAGCATAAATATTCTTTACATCACTTTTTACGATACTTAAAATAATATCAATATCGTGAATCATTAAATCTAAAATAACACTCACTTCAGTTCCTCTAGGATTAAACTGTGCAAGGCGGTGTACTTCAATAAATAATGGATTTAGGGGAACGTCTTTTAAAGCTAAAAAAGCAGGATTAAAACGTTCTACATGTCCAACTTGCAATTTTACATTTGCTTCTTTAACCATATTCATAATGGCCTTGCCTTCTTCAATGGTATTAGCCATAGGTTTTTCTACAAAAACATGTTTGCCCGTTTTAATAGCCATTTCGCAAACTGGAAAGTGTAAATGGGTAGGAGTTACTACATCAATTATATCACAAGCCGCAATAAGTGCTTCTTCGTCCATGTATCTGGTTAAACCATATTTGGCTTCAACTTCCTTTGCATTATCATTACTAGGGTCAAAAAATCCTATAATTTTCACTTCGGGTATAAGTAACCAGTTATTGATATGGTATTTACCTAAGTGACCTACTCCAAACACACCAACATTTAGCATAGTTCCAATTTTATTGTGTAAAGTTACAGTTAAAGTCAATGAAAAAAGGGTACGTTTAAGCGTTGTGGAAAATTGAGCTTATGTTGTTGATAGGCTTGTATTTACTACCTTTACCTAACCAGTAACATGTCAAGTAATTTACTATGCATCCAAATATCGAGCAATTATATACCATTGCCAATAAGCCAACACGCAGAATACTAGGTTTAATGAGTGGTACATCGCTGGATGGGCTAGACATTGCATTGTGCGAAGTGAAAGATAGTGGAGCTAAAACAGCTTTAAAGTTGCTTGAATTTACAACGGTACCTTATACAGCCGATTTTAAAGAAAAAGTGTTTCCTATATTTTCAAAGCAATTAGTTTCATTAGAACAATTGTGTTTACTGAATCCATGGATTGCATTACAACATGCTGCAATGATTAAGGCGGCTTTAATGTGTTGGGATGTGAAGGCGAATACTATTGATTTAATTGCAAGTCATGGCCAAACTATTTATCATGCACCAAAGTCATTGCACCCTAACGATGAATTTGGCCCTGCAACTTTACAAATTGGGGATGGAGATAGTTTAGCAGTAGCAACTGGTATTATTACCATTAGCGATTTCAGACAAAAGCATATAGCTGCAGGAGGGGATGGTGCACCACTAGCGGTTTATGGTGATTATTTACTTTGCGCGAATGCCCTAGAAAACAGAGTGCTATTGAATATTGGAGGTATAGCTAATTTTACTTATGTTGAAGCGGGTTCGTCGCTTTCGCAAATTATAGCATCAGACACGGGGCCTGGAAATACTTTAATGGATGCTTATGTGCGTAAACATTTTAACGATATGCTTTACGACAAGGATGGTATTATTGCAAGTAAGGGGACAATAAACCTAGCTTTATTAAATGCTTTAAAGTCGGATACTTTTTTTGAAATGGATTTGCCAAAATCAATAGGTCCTGAATTATTTAATTTAGCCTATTTAAATACAGCACAAATACAATCCAATACCGAAAGTATTAGTAAAGAAGATGTATTAGCAACTTTAAATAGGTTCACTGCAGAAACAATTGCAGATGGTATAAATAAATGTATTCCACCAGGTACGCAGTTTGCTGTTTATAAAAGTGGAGGAGGTGCACACAACGCAGTTTTGGTAAAACATTTAGTAGCATTATTGCCTAATGCAAAACTAGCGTCTACTATGGAAATAGGGATACAACCCGATGCAAAAGAAGCAATATTATTTGCACTATTAGCGAATGAATGTGTTGCTGGAACACCTTTATATGCTGGGGAGAAAGCAACAAAGGTGCCTATAACTATGGGGAAAATAAGTC
The DNA here is from genome assembly GCA_947458915.1 of Bacteroidota bacterium. GTDB lineage: Bacteria > Bacteroidota > Bacteroidia > Chitinophagales > Chitinophagaceae > Sediminibacterium. The sequence goes on along the minus strand of CANHAE010000062.1, from coordinate 4,774 downwards.
TCCCTAATTAGTTTCTTCAAGCTTATTTAGCAGCTTCAATGGCACTTTTAACGGAACCATGTTTACTTAATAATGCAGCGGCTTGGGTACTATCAATTAACTTTAATTCATCCATTATCATTAGTACGCCTCGATCAAATAATTTTTGATTGGTTAGCTGCATATTCACCATTTTGTTTCCTTTTATTCTTCCTAATTTAACCATCACCGAAGTAGAAAGCATATTTAAAACTAATTTTTGTGCAGTGCCACTTTTCATGCGGGTACTTCCTGTAATAAATTCAGGGCCAACAACTACTTCAATTGGGAACTTAGCATGTGCTGAGATAGGTGCATTTTCATTACAACAAATACTACCTGTAACAATATTTTTTTCTTGACAAGCTTTCAAGCCTCCAATAACATAAGGAGTTGTACCACTTGCAGCAATACCTACAACAACGTCTAATGAATTTATTTTATAAGCTTGTAAATCTATCCAAGCTTGGTTTATATCATCTTCTGCATTTTCTACAGCATGGAACATGGCTTTTTGCCCACCTGCAATAATACCCACTACTAAGTCATCAGGCACGCCATAAGTAGGAGGGCATTCACTTGCATCTACCATGCCCAACCTTCCACTAGTTCCTGCGCCTATGTAAAATAAGCGACCTCCAGCTTTTAATTTTTCAGCAGCCGCATCCACCAATAAAGCAATTGTAGGGATCACTTTTTCAACAGCTAATGCTACTTTTTTATCCTCGTTATTAATATTGGATAAAAGTTCGACCGTAGACATTTTTTCAATGTCATTATGTAAGGAACTGGATTCTGTAATTCTTGTAAATTCTTTGGGCATTGGTGGAATTTCAACAAAGGTACTTAATTCAATTTATTTCTTATAAACAGTCCCAGCTTTCATCACAAACTGTACATTTTCTAAACTAGTCACATCGTCTAGGGGACTAATTAAAACCGCTATTATATCAGCTTTTTTTCCAGCAGTGATAGAGCCTGCATTTTTAGAAATACCTAATAAGTCAGCAGCATGTACCGTAGCAGATTGTATAGCAGTCATAGGCGTCATGCCATAACGGGTCATCCATTTAAATTGTTTACCATTCCAGCCATGTGGGTAAACACCTGCATCTGTTCCATAAGCAATTTTTACACCAGCTTCTACTGCTTTTTGAAAATTCTCCCGCTGTAATCGACCCACTAATCTTTCTTTGTTTATTATTTTTTCAGGGAATCCTAGCTTCGCATATTCTGATAAAATATATTCATCATCATAAACATCCGAAACTAAATAAGTGCCATGTTCTTTCATTAATTGAATCCCTTCTGCGTCTACTAGGCTGCCATGTTCAATAGATGCTACACCTGCTTTAACAGCCATTTTAATTGCTTCAGTTCCATGTGCGTGGGCTGCTGCTTTTTTACCCCACATTTTTGTTTCGCTAACAATGGCATTCATTTCTTCTTGAGAATATTGTGGGCCACCAACACTTTCTTCTTCACTTAAAACACCAGCACTTGCGCCAAATTTAATTACATCAGCGCCATATTTAATATTGAATCTAACTTGTTCACGAACCGCGTCAACGCCATTTGCAACACCAGTTAATCCTTTTCCAATATTCAGTTGTAAGAAAGGAGAATAACCATTTAAATCACCATGGCTTCCAGTTGAACCAATATAAGTGGTCGCTGCTAAAATAGTAGGACCAGCAATATCTCCATTATTAATGGCGTTTCTTAATGCAACGTCTACTAAACCAACCGAACCTAAATCACGCACAGTTGTGAAACCGGCGTCTAATGTTTTTTTAGCAAAAAGGTGAGCAGTAACTGCAACGTCTACAGGTGACTTTCTAAAAATATCAGCATAATAATCACCACTTGGTTGTCCCGTAATATGTGTATGACAGTCAATTAAACCCGGCAGTACCGTATATTTTGACAAATCAATAATACTTGCACCTTTAGGTATACTAATATTTGCACCTACTTGAATTATACTGTCGTGACGGACAATGATAATTTGATTGGTTAAAACTTTACCGTTTTCTACATCAATTAATTTCCCTGCTTTAATTGCAGTAATAGTAGCGTCCTGCGCTTGCGTACTTGCAACTGATAATAACACAATCAATAAACTTAATGTACATTTTTGGATAATATTCATAATATAATTTTGTAAAATTTAGGATAAAGCTAAGCTATTATTTTTTTTGAAAAAAAGGATAGGAACGCCAATTCATAAAAAGTTTTTTTATTTAAGTAAGGTATTATTGAAAAGCTTAAGAATTCTTTTGTATTCGTCGGTCCAACTACTAGGTTCCACAAAACCATGATCCTCCATAGGGTAGGAAGCCATCTCCCAATTATCTTTCCCTAATTCAATTAATTTTTGAGATAAACGAACCGCATCTTGATAATGAACATTCACATCAATCATGCCATGACATATTAATAAATGGTTTTGCAAACCAGCTGCGAAGTTTATAGGCGACGAACGTGCGTAGGCAATACTATCGGTTGCGGGTTCATTTAATATATTTGAAGTGTACCCATGGTTATAATGTGCCCAATCGGTAACAGGCCTTAATGCCGCACCAGCTTTAATAACAGTAGGCTGTGTGAATAAAGCCATTAATGTCATAAAGCCACCATAACTGCCTCCGTACATGCCAATGCGCGCACTGTCAATACCTAAATTTGTTACAAGGTATTTTGCAGCATCTACCTCGTCGTCCAAATCCTTACCACCCATATAACGATAAATACCTGTTCTCCAGTCTCTGCCATAACCAGCGCTACCACGGTAGTCAATATCAATCACCGTATAACCTAGGTCTGCTAATAAGTTATTAAACATATATTCTCTTTGGTAAGAACTCCACCAATAGTGTACATTTTGTAAATATCCAGCACCATGTACAAAAATTACAGCAGCATTATTTTTTGTACCGGCTTTAGGCTCGTAAAGCCTTGCATAAATGGGCTTGCCATCCCTTGCTGTGATAGTGAATATTTTATTTTCTCTCCAAGGGTATTGTTTAAATGCTTCACTTAGTGCCAAATTTGTGACCTGTGTAACACTTGTTGTGTTTTTATTTTCTTGTACATATAGTTCATGCGGCTTATTAATATAAGAATAGCGGTAGGCAATATTTTTTTCATCAGGGGATAAGGCAAGTTCATAACCGCCAATTTTTTGTGTAATTTTTTCTTTAACGAATCCGTCTAATGATAATTTATACCAGTTTTGTTGTCCTGGGTGCACTTCGTTTGTTAGCAAATAAAATGTTTTTTTACTCCTGCTTAATACTGCATTTTGCACTTCGTAATTTCCTTTAGTAAGTGCTGTAGTTTCACCAGTAATTATGTCGTAAGTATATAAATGGGAATAACCAGTTTGTTCACTCTGAAAATATAATGTAGTTGCATTTATCCAATCAGCCGACCTGTAAATACCTGGGCCACCCACCCACGCTTCATCGCGCTGACGGCTAACCAAAGTTAATTTTGCATTTGTGGGATCTAACAACATTAACCATCTGTCTTTGTTGTCTTCCGACCTAATTTCAACTAGCGCAACGGATGTTGTTTCATTCCAAATAGTTGCACTGAGCCATAATTTTCTTGCAATTGTTTTTTCGTCTTTTTTTGAAGGATAGTCCTTTGCGTAATCGGGCTTATCGTTAAAACCAGGTATGGAATCCAGTTTAATTGTATAAGTAGTATCAAGTTTTTTGTTATAAATAAATGAAGTATAATTGCCTTGGGCAGCACCCACTTTTTCTCGGGTAGGTATGTCATTTGTATAGCCTGATTCAGTTACATAAGAAGGGGTGATAGTGGTCTTGTTAGCATCGTCAGCAAAAAGGGTGTACACAATATATTCACCGGACTGGCTAATATCCAAATTGGTAATTTGTTTATCACCCACTGCTATAGTTTTTACGTTTGCTTTTTCTTTAATGGATTCCAAAAAACTATCACGTGCCTCTTTTTTAAATTTACGTAATTGTAAAACACTAGAATTGGTTAAGGATTGATTTTTTAAAAATACATCCTGTGCATTGGCATTGCTTTTTAATTTAGTATCCGCAGCTTTTACAAAATTAGTTAGCTGCTTTGTGAAACCAGTTTTAATTTGCCATGCATATAAATTTTTATCCCTACGGTAAGTGATCCATTCTTCATTTGAAATAAAAGCAGGGCTTGTTTCTGCTTCTTCTGTTTGCGTGATAGTAGTGGTAGCCCCGGTTAATGTATTTAATAAAAAAATATCCCCTTTATAACTATATACAATTTGCGTATAGTTTTTATTGTAACTGCCATTATTTATTGCACGTAATAATTGCGCTTGGTTATAATTTAATTTTTCGGGTTGCTTGCTATTTAGTTTAAAAATATAAAAAGAATCGGCAAGGTTTTTATCGGGATTCCAATTAAAGAAAACTGATTTGCTATCCCAGCTCCAGTTAATAGTAGAAGGGGAACTACCAACCCATTTTTGATCACGCATAATATAATCCACAGTAAGTGTTTGTGAGTTGGATTGTTGCGCAAGGCTTGTTTTAGCTACAAAAAAAATGCAAAGTAATAGGGTAGTTGTAAGTAGTTTATTCATTTGAGTGATATTGTTAATTCTAAACTATCACTTTTTTCTTAAAAATGGATTTTTGTAATGCAATTCAAATTTCGAAGGTCAGAGGAGCATTTGATGACAAGCATAAATAGATTAAATGCTACTTTTTCCAAAATTTCAATTTTACCTTTT
>CANHAE010000061.1 GCA_947458915.1 Bacteroidota bacterium | reverse complement strand
TTACATGTTTACTACAAAGAAAAAGGTGGTGCCGAAGATAGTGCATGGGCAAATGTTTTGTGGGCTGCTGAAAAAGTGTTGCCTTATATGGAAAAGAAGTTTGGAGCTTACCCTTACCCTCAATATTCTTTTGTTCAAGGGGGTGACGGTGGCATGGAATATGCAATGGCAACTTTATTAAAAGGCCCAGGTTTAGGGACCGTTTTTCATGAATGGATGCATACTTGGTACCAACATATATTAGGCACCAACGAAAGTTTATTTGCTTGGATGGATGAAGGATTTACAAGTTATGCGGAAGAAGATATTACACATTACTACAACTTAAACATGGCAGCTAGTTCACCTTATATAAGTGAGTCCGCAAAAAAACGTTTATCAATTGCAAATGAAAAGGCAAAATCACAATTCGTACAGAATTCAAATTATGGAGGTTATATAGCATTAGCAAAGAGTGGCTTGGAAGAACCAATGTCAACACATTCGGACCATTATAACACCAACTATGCTTATAGTAATGCTGCATATAGTAAAGGGGGAACTTTCTTAGGTGTATTAGGTTATGTGATGGGCGAGGCTAAGCGTGACGAGTTAATGTTGAATTATTATAACACATGGAAATTTAAGCACCCAAATGCAAATGATTTTATGCGTGTTGCCGAAAAAACAAGTGGCTTGCAATTACAGTGGTTAAAAGAATATTGGATGAATACTACTAAAACAATTGACTATGGCTTAAATGATATTCAAGTAGGTAACAACACAGCAATAATTAGTATTCAACGTATTGGGAAATTGCCAATGCCACTAGAAGTGCTAGTTACTTATAAGGACGGTACAAGCGAACTGCACTACATTCCACTAGATTTAATGTTGGGTAATAAATCGCCTGAAACTACTTTAAATACTGTTATTCACCCTGCATGCAAGTGGGCTCAACCAACATATACTTTTGAAACAAGTAAACCAATTGGTAGTTTAAAATCAATTGAAATTGATCCAAGCCAAAGAATGCCAGATATTAATAGAACGAATAATAAATTAGAGATACCAAACTAAGCGTTACAAATTTTATAAAAAAGAGGGTCCAATAAATCAAATTGTTCGACCCTCTTTTTTTATGCTTATTTCCCTTTCTTCACTTGAATAATAAATTTTTCTTGGAAGTATTCTTCTTTAAAAATATCATAAATAGACATCATCTTAGGGCGAACGCCACTCTCGAAAATTTCTTGGTGTAAATCGCCACCCTTTAAACAAATGAGGCCATTAGGTTGGTCTGCTTTTTTATTAATCACAGGACCTGCCCATTTCCATAAATCTTTTAAAGGTGCCACAGCACGGCTCACCGCATAATCAAACTTCTTGTTCTTAATATCTTCCACGCGCGTGTGTTTGGTAGTAATATTAGTGATACCCACCATTTCACAAACTGCATCAACCACTTTTAATTTTTTTGCAATACTGTCTACTGCATAAAACTGAACCTCTGGGAAAAATATAGCTAAAGGCACACTAGGGAAACCACCGCCGCATCCAATATCAATTACTTGTGTACCTTTTTCCCATGCTGCAATGGCTGCAATACTTAATGAATGTAAAATATGGTGCAAGTAAATATGGTCAATGTCTTTTCTAGAAATTACATTAATTTGACTATTCCATTCCTTATAGGCCGCTTCAAGGCCTTCAAATTGAGCTAGTTGCTTTGGCGAAAAATCGTCAAAGTACTTTGTAATTAATTCCAATTTTTCTGGGGTGCTTTCCATACGCTAGGCAAGGTAAACAAATAATAGAATATGGACCATATATCAAACAATAAAAACCAAGGCCAAAGGTCTAATTCGTTCAGTTTTTTCATGGTACTTCTTAAAATAGCACCTTGAACAATAACGCGCAGGCTCCAAAGGCTTGCTAGTAGTATATATTCTTTTGAAAAAATTAGTGCTGCAATAAGTAGGGGATAAAATAAAAATTGACTTATTGCATATAATGCTAACAAGATGGAATGCTTCTTTTTATAATATTTACTTGTAGTGTAATGGCGGTATTTTTGGTTCATCCATTCTTGAAAACTACTTTTAGGTTCGCTAATGGTATGAGCGTCCTTGTCAATTACAATAGCGGTATTAAGTTTATTAGCCACTTGGTTAATAAATAAATCATCATCCCCACTTGGTATTTGGTTGATAGAAGAGAAGCCTTTATTCCTCATAAAAACATCCTTTTTGTAAGACAGGTTTCGGCCAACACCCATATAAGGTAATCCCGCAAGTGCATAGGAGAAATACTGAAGTGCAGTTTGAAAAGTTTCAAATCGAATTAGTTTGTTTAAAATACCTGGTTTCTTTCTATAAGCGCCATAACCAAGTACAATTTCTATATTATCGTCATAACCGTCTTGCATTAATTGCATCCAATGTTCACTGGCTGGAACGCAATCAGCATCGGTTAATAATAAGGTTTCGTTTTTCGCTGATTTAATACCAATTGAAAGTGGAAATTTTTTTCCACTAATCATTTTAGCTTCTTGTGTAAGAATCACTGGGTTTAAATTCTTAAATGATTTTTTAAACTCTTCTAATAAATATTTTGTTTCGTCCTCGGAATTGTCATTCACTAAAATTATTTCATGTGTTGTATTATACTGTTGTACCAATACACCCGGTAAATTATTCATTAAATTTTGAGCTTCATCGCGCGCGCATATTACCACAGAAATAGGATGCTCGACATGCACCTGTTTTGTAGGTTTCTTATACAAGGCCAATCTTAGGAAGAAAAAAAGGTAATAAAACAGTTGAATGGCAATGACACATATAAATATGCCTATCAATATAGTTGACAAGGGTAGGTTAGTAATCATGACACAAAAGTAAAGCCTTTTGACCTTACCTTTGCGCCATGGCGGCACTAAAATTTGACTTACAATTCCAGAGCACCACAGGTGCTTCCCGAGCGGGTACAATCACCACCGATCATGGTAGCATTGCGACTCCCATATTTATGCCTGTTGGTACTATTGGTTCAGTGAAAGCAGTCACCCAACAGCAGTTAAAAAAAGACATTAATGCTCAAATTATTTTGGGCAATACTTACCATTTATACCTAAGGCCTGGCCTAGAAGTATTAGAAGCTGCCGGGGGCTTACATAAATTTATGGGATGGGACAGGCCTATTTTAACCGATAGTGGAGGGTACCAAGTTTTTTCATTAGCATCTAATAGGAAAATCACGCAAGAAGGGGCACTTTTTCAATCTCATATTGACGGTAGTAAACATATGTTTAGTCCTGAGAAAGTAATGGATATTCAAAGGAGTATTGGAGCAGATATTATCATGGCTTTTGACGAATGCCCACCAATTCCTAGTGAGTATGATTATGTGAAAAAAAGTTTAGACTTAACCAATAGTTGGCTGGACATGTGTTTTAATAGGTTGGCTGAAACACCCGATTTATATGGGCATACGCAAAATTTATTTCCAATAGTACAAGGAGGTACTTATGCGGATTTAAGAAAAGCATCTTGCGAATATGTAAGTTCAAAAAATGCAGTAGGTAATGCCATTGGTGGTTTAAGTGTGGGAGAAACAGAAGCAGAAATGTATGAATTTACAGCACTATGTTGTGAAAATTTACCAACGGATAAGCCAAGGTATTTAATGGGCGTAGGTACACCCTGGAATATATTAGAAGCAATTGATTTAGGAGTGGATATGTTTGATTGTGTGATGCCTACAAGGAATGGCCGAAATGGAATGATTTTTACTACACAAGGAGTTATTAATATTAAAAATTTAAAGTGGGCAAAGGACTTTACTCCTTTGGACCCAGGCTTGCCTAATGAAATGAGTCAATATTATACAAAGGCTTATATGAGGCACTTATTTGTAGCTGACGAAATATTAGGGTTGGAATTGGCAAGTATTCAGAATCTATCTTTTTATCTTTGGTTGGTTGGTCAGGCAAGGGAACATATTATTGCAGGGGATTACCCAAGCTGGAAAAAATCCATGATTGAGCAAGTTAAAACAAGACTATAAAAGTAAAAACGAATTTTGAAAAAATTAGATTGGTACATATTAAAAAAGTTTTTGACGGTATTCTTCTTTGCCATTTTTTTATTTGCAGTTATTGCGGTAGTGATTGACGTGAGTGAAAAAACAGATGACTTTGTAAGGTCAGGCTTAACTGCTAATGAAATAATTTTTCATTATTATATTGGTTTTATCCCGCATATTATTGCATTGCTTTTTCCTTTATTTGTTTTTATTGCTGTTATATTTTTCACCTCAAAAATGGCAGTGCAAACTGAAATTGTAGCCATTTTAGCGAGTGGTACTTCCTATAATCGTTGGTTACGCCCTTATTGGATAGGAGGTACATTGTTGGCTTTACTTTTATGGTTTTCTAACCAGTGGATAGTACCAAAAGCAAATAATATTAGGGGTAGTTTTGAAGCTACCTATATTGACGCAAATTCCAGCTACAATGCTTTATTGCAATCCTCTTCAGATATTTATTTCAGGATGGATTCATTTACCTACGCTGGCATTTACAACTATGATACTGCCTCGAATAGGGGAACAAGTTTTTTTGCCTACAAAGTGCAAAACAATAAAATTGTTTACAATATTAGGGGTGATAATATTAGCTGGGATACTGCAAAAAAGGACTGGGAATTATGGCAAGTTATTGAACGAAAAGTATTAGACAATAGAGAAGAAGTTGTTTCGACTAGTTCTATGCATAAAAAGTTTCCATTTAAACCTTCGGATTTGGCAAAGGATAAATACACAAAAGATAAATTAACAACGCCTCAATTAATTAGGCAAATTAAGGTGGAAGAAATAAGAGGGTCTGAAGGGTTAAATGAGTTGAAAATAGAACGTTACAGAAGGGATGCTACTCCTATTACCGTGTTATTATTAACCCTAATTGGTGCCATTATAGCGGGAAGGAAAGTTAGGGGAGGCAGTGGGTCACATTTGGCTTTAGGGTTCACCATTGCGGCTTTGTTTATTATTACAGACCGCTTCTCTACCATATTCTCCACTAAAGGCAATTTACCTCCTTTAATTGCAGCATGGATTCCCAATATGTTATTTATTTGGGTTGTTTACTATTTGTATAAAAAAGCACCTAAGTAAGCTGTTTTGTCGTTAACTTTGGGGCCAATTTTAAAAAGGTACTTCAAATAATAATATTCACTTATGGAAGATATAAAAGACAGGTTTAGTGCGAAAGCTGCTGCTGCTAGTATAGAGATTAAAGAATTAATCAAATTACATGGCGATAAAAAAATTGGAGAAGTAACATTGGCTCAAGTGTACCAAGGAATGCGTGGTATAACAGGTTTGGTAACTGAAACAAGTTTATTAGATGCACAAGAAGGTATTCGTTTTCGCGGACATTCTATTCCCGAATTACAAGTTGCTTTACCAAAAGCACCAGGAGGAGATGAACCATTACCAGAAGGATTATTTTATTTAATGATGGTGGGGGAGATTCCTTCAAATGATGATGTAAAAGCAATTACAAGTAATTGGCAAAGAAGAAGTCATGTGCCATCACATGTATTTGATGTAATAGATGCATTACCATTAACTACTCACCCAATGACTATGTTTGTTGCTGGTGTAATGGCACTTCAAACGGAAAGTAAGTTTGCGCAAGAATATGCGAAAGGGATGAGCAAGAAAGATTACTGGCAGTATACTTATGACGATTCAATGGATTTAATCGCAAGGTTGCCAAGAGTAGCTGCATACATTTACAGAAGGAAATATAAGAACAGCCAACATATACACCCAAATGGTTTGTTAGACTGGGCTGGAAACCTTGCTTATATGATGGGTTTCGAGGATGAAGAAACAAAAGAATTAATGCGCTTATACATGACTATTCATGCAGACCATGAAGGTGGGAATGTATCGGCTCACACCACACATTTAGTTGGCTCGGCATTAAGTGATCCATATTTAAGTTATGCTGCAGGAATGAATGGGTTAGCAGGTCCTTTGCATGGATTAGCAAACCAAGAAGTGATTAAATGGATTTTTGAAATGCAAGAAGCATTAGGTACTGACGAACCAACTACAGATCAAATTGCGGACTACGTTCAAAAAACAATTACTGCTGGTAAAGTTGTCCCTGGTTATGGCCATGCAGTATTAAGAAAAACTGATCCTCGTTTTACTGCACAAATGGAATTTGGCAAGAAACATTTAGCGGACGATAAATTGGTAAATACGGTTTGGAAAATATACGAAACGGTACCTCCAATTTTAGAGTCATTAGGTAAAATAAAAAATCCATGGCCAAATGTGGATGCACATAGTGGAGCATTGTTAGTGCATTATGGTATTGTAGAATACGAATTCTATACTGTTTTATTTGCTGTTAGCCGTGCGTTAGGGGTACTAGCTAGTTTAACATGGGATCGTGCATTAGGCTTCCCTTTAGAACGCCCTAAATCAGTAACCACAGCAGCAGTAAAAGATTGGATCGATGGCAAAGGAGAAATTTAAACTTCATTGATATGTAATAAAAGAGCAACGATTATTTCGTTGCTCTTTTATTTAGGCATTATTCAGGGGAATTAGCTCAGTTGGTAGAGCGCTTGCATGGCATGCAAGAGGTCAGCGGTTCGAACCCGCTATTCTCCACAAGCCAACCTTAAAAGGGTTGGCTTTTTTGTTTCTAACAATGTATATTTGAAAAGGGTATTTAAAGCCTAAGTAATTTTATGCCAAAAATAAACAGTGTATTCTTAGCTTTAAGTGTATGCTTTTTTTATAGCACTGCTAGTGATGTAAATGCGCAAGTAGTTACACCAGGTTTAAAATCTTATAATGCAAAGTATGTTTCATTGCCTCCAACAATTGACGGAATAGTGAATGATAGTACATGGTCACAAGTTAATTGGGAAAATAATTTTGAAGATATTGAAGGAGGTAGTAAGCCTAGCCCAAAACTTTTTAGCCAATTTAAAATACTTTGGGATAGTAGTAATTTATATATCGCTGCATATTTAATGGAACCGGACTTGTGGGCGACAAAAAGTAAGAGAGATGATATTATTTATTATGACAATGATTTTGAAATATTTTTAGATCCTAATAATGACGGAGAAAACTATTTTGAATTTGAAATTAATGCATTGGGAACGCTTATGGATTTAATGATGACTAAGCCTTACAATAAGGGAGGTACTTATTCATTAAAATGGAATGCTGAAAATATTAAATATGCGGTTCGCCCTAATGGAACTATAAATAATAATTTAGATATTGATACGGGATGGTCTATTGAAATGGCTATACCATTTAAGGATTTCAAAATAGGGTCTCGTAATTATTTACCTTCATTAAATAATCCTTGGAGACTTAATTTTTCTAGAGTAGAATGGACTTTAACTAAACAAGAAAAGTCGTACACGAAAAAAATGAACCTATCAAACAAGCCTATTGCTGAATATAATTGGGTATGGTCACCAACGGGGATTATTGATATTCATGTACCAACCAAGTGGGGAAATTTATATTTTATAAAATAATTTTTTATGACAGACAGGAGAAAATTTTTAAAAAACACAATGCAAACGCTAGCCGCAACTAGCTTAGCTTATTTGCCATCACAAATAAATGCTGCCGAAATTCAACCAGCTGTATCTAACAAATACAAATATTGGGGTTGGGTAAATCCCGACCATAATGAGCCGGTGGATGTATTAAAGGCACGCTATAAAAAATATGCCAACGTGGGCTTCAAGGGTATTTTGTTTGAGGCGGATAGTCAAAAACATTTTGAAGAAGCAAAACAAAATGGTTTAGAAGCTCATAGATGGAATTGGACCATGAATAATGGTGCTGCAAAGTTGTTAAAGGAGCATCCTGAATGGTATGCAGTATCCCGTTCGGGAAATTCATGCGCTACCAAGCCCCCTTATGTTGACTATTACAGATGGCTTTGCCCTTCCAAGCCAGAAGTGCTTAATTTTTTAATGGAAGAAGCTAATACTATTTTATCTAAAAATTATATTGATGGATTGCACCTTGATTACATTCGTTTTTCCGATGTGATTCTCCCATTAAATTTATGGAGCGATTACAAATTAGTGCAACAAACTGAATTGCCTGACTATGATTTTTGTTATTGCAAAACATGTCGTGACAAATACCAAGCACAAACAGGAAAGGACCCGCTAAAGTTACAATTCCCAGATGCGCAAGTTTCTTGGAGAACCTTTAGGTACCGTGCTATTAACGATGTGGTAAACAGTTTAGCGACGGTAGCTAAAGCACATCATAAAAAAATTACTGCTGCTGTTTTTCCAACACCAGAAATAGCAAGAAGAATTGTTAGGCAGGATTGGACCAATTGGAATTTGGATGCAGTGTTTCCAATGATATACCATAAATTTTATCAGGAAGAAGCAACATGGATAGGAGAGGCAGTTGCAGAAGGCGTTCATTTTTTGAATAATAAATTTCCACTTTATGCTGGTTTGTATTTACCTGATTTTAATAACAATATGGCTGAACTAGAAATGGCTATTCATTTGGCGGTAAAAAACAAAGCAGCTGGGATTTCTCTTTTTGGAAATATTGATGACAAAGTACTTGAAACATTAAAAAATATAGCAAACAATAGCTAAAAAGGGTCATACCAAAACTAGCTTTTTGCCGTTTATGCTTTATAATTTTAGACGGAAAAACGCCTTTTTGCTTGGAAAAGCGCCAATAATTTTTATTATTTATACACTTAAATGTGTATTTTTTACATTATCTTAACTAATTGTAAATCAATTAATTATACTAAAATTATTCATTAAAAAATAGTAATGCACAATCAATTGGTTTTTTTGCATGATTTTAGTCCTCAGAATATTTTTTTATGTTATGGAAATGTTATAATTTTTACTTCTGAATTACTTTAACGATAAACTAAAACCAAATCAATTATTTATGAGACAATTCATTATGAAACGAATCCTACTTACCACTTTTGGGGTGATGGGCATTTGTGCAATTACGTTTGCACAAACGCGTCAACTCTCAGGAAAGGTTACAAGCCAAGATAAACAAGGCGTTGTATCTGCAACAGTGAAAGTAAAAAGCGCAAAAAATGCTACTACAACTAATGCTGATGGTGTATTCAGTTTTAATGTACCAGCAGGCCAATTAGTATTAGAAGTATCTTCTGTTGGTTTTGTAACAAAAGATGTTCAAGTTGCTGCAAATCAAAATACGGTTGACGTAGTTTTGACTGCTCAAGTTGGAGAATTAACTGATGTTGTTGTAACAGCATTAGGTATTAAAAAAGACAGAAAAGCTTTAGGTTACGCACTTACAGAAGTAAAGGGCGATGAACTTACAAGAGCTAGAACAAACAGTGTTGTTAGCAATTTAGTTGGTAAAGTAGCGGGTTTAAACGTTGCTGCAACTGCTACTGGTGCTGGTGGTTCTACAAGAGTAGTACTTAGAGGTAACACTTCTATTTCTGACAATAACCAACCATTATATGTAATTGATGGAGTTCCTTTGGATAACCAAAACCGTGGATCAGCTGGTATGTGGGGTGGAAGCGATGCTGGTGATGGTATTCAAATGATTAACCCTGATGAAATTGAAAGTCTTTCAGTTTTAAAAGGTGGTAACGCTGCTGCACTTTATGGAGCAAGAGCTTCTGCAGGTGTTATCTTAATTACAACAAAAAAAGGATCTAGCCGCAAAGGTTTAGGTATTGAAATTAACAGTAATGCAACTGTAGAATCTGTATTAGATTTTACTGATTATCAATATCAATATGGTCAAGGTTCAATGGGTTTAAAACCAACAACTCAAGCTGCTGCACAGTCTTTAAATAGCTGGGGTAGTAAATTAGACGGTTCATCAGTTATCCAATGGGATGGTGTATCTCGTCCGTATGTTGCACAAAAGAATAATATCAAGAATTTCTACAAGGATGGTACTAATATAAGTAACTCAGTTTCTTTTTATGGTGGTACTGACAAATCTACTTACAACTTCTCTATGTCTGACATGGATAATAAAAGTGTTATTCCTAATTCTACTTTAAAGAGAAATAACTTCTCATTAAATTTAGGAATGAATCCTGTTGATAATTTATCAATTAATGTTAGTGCAAGATATTTAAGAGAGCGTACTAGAAATAGACCTCGTCTTTCTGATTCTCCAGGTAATGCGAATTTTACTATTGGTTTAATACCAACTAGCTGGAGTGAATCAACTTTCTCTTTAAATAAAATAGATCCTGCTACAGGTGGTGAGGCTAAATTCAACGGTAATGATTATGTAACTAACCCTTATTGGGCTGTTGAAAATTTCAAGAATAATGATTCAAGAGATCGTTTAATTGCTAGTATCGAATCAAGATATAATATTTCTCAAGCTGTTTATGTTAGAGGTAGAATTGCTACTGACCAATATACAAGAGCTACTTTTGGTATGGAGCCTCAAAATACAAGATACACTTTAGGTGGATCTATGTCTAGAGAAACAAACCGATTCAGAGAATTTAACGGTGAATTAATCGTAGGTGTTAAAAAAGATTTGACTTCTAAAATTAATTTAGATGCGATTGTGGGTGGAAACATGATGCAAAATATTGACGAAACACAAAGATATAACGGTAACAATTTATTAGTTCCTGGTTTCTATCATATTAATAATATGAAAGACAAAGGCACTGATTATAATTATTCTGAAAAAAGAATTCATTCTGCTTTTGGATCTGCTGAATTATCTTATAACAATTATTTGTTCTTAACAGTAACTGGAAGAAATGACTGGTATTCAACTTTGTCTCCAGATAATTGGTCAATTTTATACCCTTCTGTTGCAGTAAGTTATATCTTATCACAAGCAGTTAAGTTACCAGAATTTGTGAATTATGCAAAATTAAGAGGTTCTTGGGCTGAAGTAGGTGGTGACCGTTCTCCATATGGTTTAAGCCTTCCTTACAGCTTATCTAGCAACACTTTCAATGGTTTAGGAATTGGAAGTATTGGTACTGGTACAATTCCTAATAAAGGATTATTACCTTACAAAGTAACTTCTACTGAACTTGGTTTAGAAGCAAAATTGTTTAACAACAAATTAGGTATTGATTTCTCTATCTACGATAAAAAGACAACTAACGATATCATTAGTAGCCAAATTTCTGGTACTTCAGGATACGGTAGCGTCTTAATTAACGTTGGTGAAGTAACAAACAAAGGAGTTGAATTATTATTAACTGGTACTCCTTATAAAGCTTCTAACTTAACTTGGAACGTTTCTCTTAATATGGGTTACAACCAAAGTAAAGTGGTTAAAATTTCTGATCAGTTAACTAGTTTGAAATTAGACGAAGCACGTTATATGGATGTTTCTATTCAACATATTACGGGTAAAGCATTTGGTCAAATTATGGCTTATGATTTCAAAAGAAATGCAGCTGGTAAAATTTTATTAAATGCAGGTAAAGCTCAAAGAGGAAATTTAGTTGAAATGGGTTCTGGTGTTTCTCCTTTAACTATGGGTTTAAATAACTCATTCAGTTTTGGTGATTTCAACTTTGAATTCTTAATTGATGGCAAGTTTGGTGGTTATATCTATTCTGGTACAAACGCATTTGGAATGTACAGAGGTAAAACTGCTGAAACATTACCAGGTCGTGAAGGTGGAATCATTGCTGATGGAATTGATGAAGCAACTGGTGCAAAAAATACAGTTAACGTAAATACACATGATTACTATCAAAGTATTGCGTTGAGTATTTCTACTCCGTTTGTTTACAAGTCTGATTTCATTAAATTACGTCAAGTTATTTTCAGTTA
>CANHAE010000060.1 GCA_947458915.1 Bacteroidota bacterium | reverse complement strand
ATGGTAGCTTATATTTTAAAGAAACGCACTTATATGAGATGCTTGATTTAGGTAGAAGTAAACTTGAGCTATCCATAGATACCTTAATGATGAAAGACAGTTTAGATTTTGAAGAAACAGACAGGGAGTTAATAGCTCAAGCTTGTACTAATAGCCAAGAGCAAAGAATTTTAATTACACATGGCACAGATACAATGACAATTACCGCCTCTTACTTGGCTAAACACTGTCCTGATAAAACAATAGTACTTACTGGTGCTATGATTCCATACAAATTTGGCAGTTCGGATGGATTATTTAATTTAGGTAGTGCACTTGCTTTTGTTCAGGTATTACCAAAAGGAGTCTATATTGCCATGAATGGAAAAATTTTTGAAGCAAATAAAGTTAAAAAAAATATAGATAAGGGTGAATTTGAAAGTATTATTTAAAAAAAATAAAATGAAAAAATTAGTAGTTACCGCATTATTATTAATAAGTATGAATAAATTAAATGCACAATCCAATACCCAAATTATTGCGCACCGTGGTGCGTGGAAAGAATTTAATTTGCCAGAGAATTCAATCGCTTCCCTAGAAAAGGCAATTGAATTAAAATGCTACGGAAGTGAATTTGATGTACGCACTACTAAAGACGGCATTTTGGTTGTAAACCATGACCCGGTTTATTTTGGAGACACAATTGAATTGAAAACCTACGCGGAATTAAATACAAAAAAATTGACAAATGGGGAAGACCTTCCTACGCTTGCATCTTATTTTGAAAAAGGCACTAAACAACAAAATAAAACACTTTTAATTTGTGAAATAAAAGAGTCTATAACAAATCCTTCATTGGACGAAGCACTCACAAGTAAGGTGGTGGCTTTAGTAAAAAAAATGGGTATCGAGAAGCGTGTAGTATATATTAGTTTCAGATTTGAAATTTTACAATGGATTAAAGCGTTGAATGCAAAAGCCAAAGTCCTTTACCTTGAAGGAGATAAAACCATTTCAGAAATTAAGGAAGCCGGTTTTAGTGGCATTAACTACCATTTTAAAAATTACGAAAACGACCCCACTATTGCAAGTAGGGCTAAACAGGCAGGTTTAAAACTAGGAAGTTGGACAGTCAACAGAACTGAAGACTTAAAAATGCTACAAGCACAAGGTGTTACATTAATAACTACCAACCAACCCCAGGAATTTACAGCAATATTGCAGGCTGACTAATTAGCGAGTAAAGTATAGAATTTACATTTTAAAGCAGCTACTTTAACTGTGCAGTATTCACTCTGGATGGGGTATCCTTTCCTGAAATAATGGTTTGAGCACTTAATGCGATTGCCTTTATAATTTCATTCATATTATCCATATCCAATGTCTCAAAATGGTCGCTTACCTTATGGTAGTTGGGTTCATTATCCATTTTAGATGTAGAAATAGTATGTGCCGGAACACCAAGCCTAGCAAGTGTGGCATTGTCAGATCTATAAAACAAATTCTGGTCAGTATAGGGGTCTGGATAAAACTGGAATCCAGTCCCAGCCAAATTTCTTTGTAAAATCTCCCCCATATCTGTTTTTTCGTATCCAGTGATGTAAGCACTATTCTTTCCCCATTTACTTTCTGTACCAATCATCTCTAAGTTAAACATGGCCTTAACCGTTATAGGATCTAGTTGTTTTGAAAAATATTTAGCGCCAAATCCGCCACTCTCTTCTGCAGTAAATGCAACAAACAATAAAGTGCGTGCATTATTATTTAATTGAGAAAAATATTTTGACAACATTATCATAGCGGTAGTACCAGCAGCGTCGTCGTTAGCTCCATTATATATAGAATCACCATCAACTGCCTTCTTTCCATTCATGCCAAGATGGTCATAATGTCCAGAAAAAATAACAAACTCATTTGGTAAAGATTTGCCGGGAATCATTCCTACAACATTTGACAGCGATTGCAATTCAATTTGGTGAGTAGCTTCAATTGTATAATTTACAGGTGTTGTATTTGACAAAATGAATACTATATTTTTTTGTCGTTCGGATAAGTTATTCTTGAATTGAGCCAATCTTAAAAAATTGGGTGCAAAACTTTCATCAACTAAAACAATTAAATTTTTACCGGCATTTATAAAACCATAAGCCGATGCCATAAAGTTATCTTCTTTATTTACTTTAACTATTTCATACCCGCTTTTTTCAGTAACCTTTAAATTAGGTGTAATAGTAATTACAACTACCTTTTTAGGATCAATTTCGATTTCATCCATTTTAGAGTTTAATGAAACAAACTTTGGTTTTATTAAACTAAAGGTTTGCAGGTAAGTTGGGTTCCCAGGAAATTTAGCAATTCCAGCTTGCTCAAATTCATTCGCTATAAAAACCGCAGCCTTTTCTATGCCCTTGCTAAATGTTTTTCTCCCTTCTAATTCATCCGAAGACAAATATTGCTCAATGCGCTCTGTTTCAACTTTATTGATGCTTATAGGCTTATTTTGTGCTTTAACATTTAATCCTAACAGGATGGCAAAAGAGCATAAACTTAAAATACTTTTTTTCATAATATACAAATTACATATACTTTAAAGGTATTAAACTATTATGTACTTAGATTGTCTAAATTTATATACATGCAAGGCGATCAAGACTTAATCATACAATTTCAGCAATCCGAATCCAAGGAAGGCCCCTTTACTGCACTATTAAAAAAGTACCAGAAAAAGGTATATTATCAAATCAAGCGTATGGGAATTGACCATGCCAATGCCGATGATATTGCGCAACAGGTGTGGATTAAGGTTTGGCATAAATTGGACAGTTTTAAGATGGAAAGTGAATTTGGAACTTGGGTATTTAGAATCACATATAATGAAACACTGAATTTTATTCAAAAAAACAAACGCCTGAGTACTAAAATCATAGGAAATATTGACGAAATGGAAAGTGATTTGGCTGGAACAGATCACCCAAAAAGTAGCGAAATAAATATTGTATTAGAAAGGGCAGTAAAACAACTGCCTGATAAACAAAGAATTGTATTCATGCTTCGATATTTTGAAGCATACAGCTACGAAAAAATTGGGGAGATAATGGAAACAACCGTAGGTGGTGCAAAGGCAAATTTTCACCAAGCGGTAAAAAAAATTGAAAATTTTATTAAGTCCGTTTAAACTAAACTAATAATTAACAGTCAAACAAGTGTTATGGAACAAGAAGATATAGATATTGATTTACTTAGCGACAAAGCTTTAATGGAAGCTTTGGTTAGCAAAGAAGCACTAAGCAGTATGGATGCTAAACTCCAACAAGTGCCTCCTAATTATTTCAATGAATTTCCTACTGCAGTATTGGGAAAAATTCGTTCGGGAAAAAATAAAACAAAAATTATTCACTTTGCTGCTTTTAGAAAAATTGCAATCGCAGCAGCAGTATTGTTAATCACAGCAACTGGTTATCTCTTTTCCGATAAAATATTAGAAAATAAAAACGAAATAGTGATAGTTACTATTGAAGAGATTCCAAATGAAGAAATACAAAAATATATTGAATCGAATGAGGTTTTTGTAGAAGTTGACTGGCAAGGTGAAATGGATAACGCAAGTGCTGATTTAGAATTAAATTATAAACCATTAAATAACGACACTAATTAACAAACAAATAAATAAAATATGAAAAATATCATCACCCTACTACTTCTAGTTTTCGGACTATTTCAAGCAACCGCTCAACAACCTAAACAAGGGCCGCCACCGCCTCCACAAAAAGGGGTTAACTGGAAATTAGCTAAGGAGTATCAACAAAAAATGGAGATGTATAAAGTGCAGTTTGTAACAAAAAAATTACAACTTTCGAAAGAAGAAGCTGAAGCTTTTTGGCCTGTATATGAAGCAAATAGAAGGGAAATGCTAGAAATTATAAAATCAAAAATGGGTGATGAAATTGCATTGCAAGAAGCTATGTTAAATGCAAAAAAGAGGTTAAAAGTTTCGTTGAAGCCAGTATTAAAAACTGACGACCGCATTAATCAAGCCTTGAAAATTGATAGAGAATTTCTCAATAGAATGAAAGGAGAAATGGGAAAGCGAAAAGCAGCAATGGGGAAAAGGAAGGGTAATATAGAATCAAGAAAAAGAAAACCTAATCCAGAAAATAGAAGAGACTTCTAAATACATTAAATGTAATAAGCTAAAAAACACTCCTAGTAGTAACTACGGAGTGCTTTTTTATTATACTTATTATTTTATATCAAGTAATAAAATTTAAAGCTAGTTGCTTACTCAATTGTTAGTTGATACTCCTGAACCAGTGCCGGATTTTCTGGCGTTAAAGTAAACGCTAGTTTTATATTTTTTCGCTCACATTGTATGATAGAATAGCCCCTCAATTGGTTTTCTGCAACAAGTGTATGTACTTTAATAATTTTCCCTGCTTCTTCGAATAGTTGCTTGGATGTCTTTTTCAAGGCATCCATAGGATAGTCATCAAAAAAGTTATCGGCAAAAATAGGAAGCAATGATTCCCAGTTTGTAATTATACCAACTAATTCTTTTTGTCTTTGTGCTAATATTGGAGATATACTAATTACACGTGGTTTTAGGTTAGCCATTTGTACAATTGTATCCAAAATAGCGATATTAATAGTTGAAGCAGGAGCATAAGTGCGATTTGCAAAAAAGATAATACCCAAGCCATAGTCAGGCATGAAGCGCCAGTTACTGCCATAGCCTGGCAGGCCGCCACTATGTCCAATACTGGTTCTGCCTAAAGCATCGGTCATCCAGTTTAGGCCATAGGTATAACTATTGGTGGTAGCAATTTTACGTCCACTTGGAAAAGTATATGCATCGTTCAAGGAAATAAATTTTGATGCTTGGTGCATTTCACGAAGGGTACTTCTCTTAACAGGAAAGGTTTCCGCACTATTACGTGCAGGCCAAGCTAGTTCATGCAAAGCAACATATTTACTAAACATATCAATTGATGTAATCATTCCGCCCATTGCTCCATAAATACCATCATGCAATAAGGTTTCTTTTCTCCATTTATTATCAATAAAACGATACCCATTTGCAAGTGTATTTTTTGACACATTTGAAAATTCAAAAGTAGTTGCATCCATGCCAATTGGCGCTAAAATATATTTATGAATATAGGCGTCGTAACTTAAGCCTGAAACTTTATGAATTATATAACCCAACATAGCAAAGCCAAAATTGCTATATTCATATTCAAGCCCTGTTGTGTTAGAAAAAGAAATTCCTTTTTTAATCATGTCAAGCAATGCTTGCTCCGTATCGGCTAATTGCCTATCGCCCCAAGGATTGTCCTCAGGAAAACCAGCGCTATGGCTCATTAAGTGGCGAATAGTAATAGGAGGTGCATCCAATGTAAGCCCTTGTCCTTTCAAGGCTGGGATATACTTTTCAACAGCATCGTCGAGGTGTAATTTACCTGCATCTCTTAAATGTAATATTGCTAAACTTGTAAAACTTTTCGACATGGATGCAATTCTGAACATGGAAGCAGAAGTTGCTTTAATACTATCTTCTAAATTAGCATAGCCTCCGCTTCCTTTAAATACTAGTTTTCCGTCAACCACAATTCCAAAAGCATACCCAGGTATATTATTTTTTTCTGCATACTTTTTATATAAAGCCTCCACTATAGGGAAAGTTTTTTCAATTCTATTATTACGGTCAACGTCATTATAATTACTAGGAATAAACGCTTTGGGAGTTTGTGCATTTGCAAAAAACGCCGCTGAGCATAAAACTAGAAGTACTTTTTTCATAGTCCAATTTTGATGTGGTTATAAATTTACAGTAAATTCATTCTATATTAAACAATCCCACGCCTAAATTGTTATGAAACATATGGAACCTTTTACAATTAAAGATACTGATAGGATAATTGAAATGGCATGGGAGGACAGGACTCCTTTTGAGGCGATTGAGTTTCAATTTGGATTATCCGAAAAGGAAGTAATTGCCTTTATGCGTGCTAATTCTAAGCATTCTAGTTTTAGGATGTGGAGAAAAAGGATGGCTTCAAGAAAAACAAAGCATAGCGCCCTAAGAAGTAATAATGTGTTACGTTTTAAATGTAGCAGACAAAAAATTAGTGGCAATAAAATATCAAAACGTTAAAGTAATTTTGAATATGAAGGGTGTTAAAAAACAAAACTTGCCTGAAAAAATTTGTATTCAATGCGGAAGGCCCTTTAGTTGGCGAAAAAAATGGGAGCGTTGTTGGGAAGAAGTTAAGTATTGCAGTGAGGCATGCAAAAAAAAGCCATCTTAATTTTAAGATGGCTTTTTAAAATATAAAACAGTGTAAGTTATAAAAGTAAAGTAGTAGGGCATACGTAATCTGTAATTTTAAATTTTCCAGATTCTTTGATTTCTTTAAAACCCCCTTGCACATCAATTAAATGATCAAAACCTCTTGCTTTTAAAATTGAAACAAAAATCATAGAACGATATCCTCCCGCACAATGTACATAGTAAGTTTTATCCTTGCTAATGGAAGCCATACTCTCATTTATAAAATCAAGAGGTGCATTTTGTACTCCCTTTATGTGTTCACTTTTATATTCGGACGCTTTTCTAACATCTAAGATAGACGCAGTAGGGTCGGTAGCTTTAATTGCAGCTAATTCATCCGCAGAAATTGAAGTGATTTGGTCTATTTCTTTTCCAGCATTTTTCCAAGCATCAAATCCTCCTTTTAAATAGCCAATAGTATAATCATACCCAACTCTTGCTAAACGAGTAATTACTTCTTCTTCTCTTCCCTCCTCAGTAACTAATAAAATTTCTTGTTTAATATCGGGAATCATTGCGCCCACCCAAGGAGCAAAACTACCATCTACACCAATATTAATTGAATTAGGCACAAAGCCTTTTGCAAATAATTGCGCGGGTCTTGTGTCCAATACCAAAGCACTTGTTTCGTTTGCAGCAGCTTCAAAAGCAGCTGGAGTTAATGCGTGTTGCCCTCTCTCCAAAACCTTATCAATGCTATCATAGCCCTGAATATTCATCATTACATTCAAAGGAAAATAACCTGGAGGTGCTACTAAGCCATCTAATACTGCCGCAATGAATTCGGGCTTTGTCATATTAGGTGCTAACGCATAATTGGTTTGTTTTTGGTTACCTAAGGTGTCCTGTGTTTCCTTGCTCATCTTCTTTCCACAAGCACTACCGGCACCATGAGCTGGATAAATAATTATATCGTCAGACAAAGGCATTATTTTATTTCTGAGTGAATCAAATAAATGACTTGCTAAAATATCCTGTGTTAATTCAGCCTTTACTTTTTGCGCTAAATCGGGCCTGCCCACATCTCCAATAAATAAAGTGTCCCCGCTAAATAAAGCAGTTTCTTTTCCATGCTCATCAATTAACAAATAACAAGTACTCTCCATGGTGTGACCTGGTGTATGCAGTACGCGTAATTTTATTTTTCCTAGTTTTAATTCTTCGCCGTCTTTGGCACTATAAAAATCAAAAGAAGGAGTAGCTGTTGGTCCAAAAACAATTTTTGCGCCAGTTTTACTAGCTAGGTCCAAATGTCCAGAAACAAAGTCGGCATGAAAATGTGTTTCTAAAACATATTTTATTTTTGCTTTATCTAATTTTGCTTTTTGAATATAGGGCTCCACTTCTCTTAACGGATCAATAATGGCCACTTCGCCATCACTCATTATATAATAAGCACCTTGTGCCAAACATCCCGTATATATTTGTTCTATTTTCATAATTATATTATTGTTATCAAGACCAAATTTGCACCTTAAAATTAAAAAATACAGTGACAAATATCACTTTTGAGCAAATTTATTTAATAAGTGACAAATAGTACATAACTTGTTTCACACAAATACGATGTTTGCAAAAAAATAAATCTACATGGCGCTTTTAGGCTATTTATCATCCATACTTATAGGTATATCATTAGGCTTAATTGGCAGTGGGGGGTCTATCCTAACTGTTCCAGTATTAGTTTACTTGTTTCACGTGGACCCATTACTTGCAACTACCTATTCCCTTGCTATTGTGGGACTTAGCAGTATTGCCGGTATAATTTCAAGGTTAAAGCAGAAATTGGTAGAAATAAAAACAATTTTGGTCTTTGGCCTGCCTTCTATCTTAGGCGTATTTTTGGCTAGGCGGTTTATTTTGTCTGCAATCCCTAATACTATAGATGTTACTCATGCATTGGCAATATCAAAAAATGACTTTATTATGTTGTTTTTTGCTACCCTAATGACATTGGCTGCAATTTCTATGATTTTAAATAAAAGTAAAAAAGAAGTTGAAGGCCAGCTGCCAGTGTATGGAGTTGCCTTAATGTTGGTCGGGCTAGGCGAAGGTTTATTAACTGGTATTGTTGGGGCTGGGGGTGGATTTTTAATTATTCCTGCGTTAGTGTTGCTTGCAAAACTTCCAATGAAAAAAGCAATTGCATCTTCTATCGTAATTATTTCTATAAAATCATTGGTAGGGTTTAGCGGTGACTTGCTTCATGTTGCGGTTGATTGGGAATTCTTAATTACTATTATATTACTATCCACCTTAGGAATAATTATAGGTAATTTTTTAAATAAAACAATGGATGGCGCAAAGCTCAAAAAAGGCTTTGGCTGGTTCGTATTAAGTATGGCGTTGGTAATATTTATTGAGCAGCTGTTTTTTTAATTTATTGCGTTAGCCTTTTTTTAGCTTTTTCAAAAACATAAAATACAATCGAACCCAGCAATATTACTAGGCCAAGACTGCTAACGCCGCTTATTAATTCCACTTTCTCTTGACGCGCATTTATTCCCCATAAAGCCCATACAATTACTATTGTGAAGCTAATAGCGCCATATTTGAATAAGAAAAGCAATCCTAGCGCAATAGCAATTAATATCATTAGGCCACTCCAATAAATTGGCTCCATTCCAAATCCACTCCAAGAAAGTTTAACAAACAAAGCAGTGAAGTTGGCAATAGTGGCTACGCTAATCCATCCCAGATAAATTGCAAATGGAGTAATTAATAAAAAAACCTGCGTAGGCTTTAGTACTTGAACGAATTTATTAGATTCAATAAATATTTTACATAAAGCTGTTAAAAAGCATAACATTATTATCACACTCAATTCAACTTGCAAATAATGCCAGGCAAAAATCCAAGAAATATTTAAAATACAGGTTATTAAATAAAGTGGATTTACTTTTTTTAAGTAAGCCTTTACATTAGAAAACTTATCGGATTTGATATTATAATAGGTGAATGCAATTGTATAAGTAAATAAAAGCAAATAAATAATTCCCCATATTGAAAAGGTAAAACCTGCCGGCACAAAATAATTTGGATAGAATCCTGAAACTTGGCCTGTATTGTATCCATTAATGGGTAAAATATTTGCCAGTGCATTTGTAAAAATTACAGAAACAAAAAAAATCCAGTTTATAGCTATTTTCATAAAACAAATTTAAGGCAGTTAATAAAAACATTTAGATACCCGCTTTCCCGTAAACGAAGGCCTCCATCACTTCCATGGATTCTATCGCTTCTTCGGCTCCACAAGGATTTTCTTCTACACCTAAAAAATAAGGAACAATTTTTGCAATTAAATTTTGTTGATTATGCATTGGTGGATCAAAAACAATTGTCTCTAAAGTTCCCTCTTTTTCAACTAAAATTTCATGACCAAAAACAGGAAAACTAATTTTCCCATTTGTTCCAATAATTTCAAACAAATCTTTTTCCTCACCCGGCTCAACAACAAAACACCAATTGCCTTTAACCAAAATATCGTTTTCCATTTTTATAATACCGTTAACCGTGTCTTCTGCCTCGTACAGGCCTGCCTGGTTAGTAGCGGACCCACTAAATGAAATAGCTTTGCCAAAAAAATAAAAAATTAAATCTAGTTGGTGTGGCGCTAAGTCGTAAAAAAAACCTGCTCCTGCAATTGTCGGCTTCACTCTCCAGTCAGTTGCGTATGCTTCTTTAGATTTGGCATATTTATGCATAATAATATTTACACTATGCACTTTACCAATTGTTTGTTCTTGAATAAGTTTTTTTACATGCATAAACAAAGGCAACTCCCTCCTATAATGCGCAATTACTAATTTTACATTAAGTTTTTCGGCAGCTTCTTTCATACTAAGACAGGCTGCCACATTCAAAGCCATTGGCTTTTCAACATAAACATGCTTTCCTGCTTGCATTGCCGCAATAGCATACTCCTGATGGTATTTTGGTGGCGTAGCAATATATATAGCGTCTATTTCGGAATGGTTAATTAAGGCATTTGCATCGGTTGTAAAATAAGGAACTGCATGCCTAGCTGCGTAATCTTTTAGCTTAATAGCGTCCCGACGCATTACGCCAAATAATTGCGAACGGGCCACTTTGTTAAAAGCTGGGCCGCTTTTAACTTCCGTTACACTACCGCAACCTATCATTCCCCATCGAATAATTTTATCCATGCAATTGTTATTTCAAATAAGTCTTGAGCCAATTAATATGACTATTATACCTATGTACTAAATAGCTCGGAACAACAATGCCGTGATTTTGGTTGGGATATAGAATTAATTGAGTAGGTATTCCCTCTGATTTAAATGCCTGATACATTTGTTCAGCGCCAATAACAGGCACATTAAAATCGGCCTGGCTTGCCATGAATAAAGTAGGCGTTTTAATTTCTTTTACTTTAAAAAATGGATAAGAAAGGTCTAGCCATTTTTGTAAGTTTTCCCAAGGTTTTCCAAGCTCTGCCTCGTATTGTGTAATATACATGTCTGAGCCATAAAACGAAAGGGCCAAGGAGCTACCTGCACCACTAATAGCAGCTTTAAACCTGTGGTCGGTTGCAATTGTATAATTAGTAAGAATACCTCCGTAGCTCCAACCCGCAATAGAAAGCTTACTAGAATCTGCTACGCCGTCTTTAATTAATTGGTTGGCAATGGCAATAATATCTTTTACTTCTTTATTTCCCCAATCCGCAGCAATACATTTTGCGTAATGCGCGCCACGGCCACTACTACCTCTATAATTTACGGCTGCCACTGCATAACCTGCTGCCGCATATATTTGCCTAGTTAAATCAAAGGAATAGTCGTCCTGTGCATAAGGCCCACCATGAATGAACAATAAAAGAGGCAATTTTTTAGCATTACTATCGGCTAAATATAAAATACCATTTACTTTACTTTTATCACTGGCCATGGCACTAATACCTTTAACTGCTATTTGTTTGAGTGGCGCCAAAAATTCATCCTGAATTTTTGTGATTTTTTTAAAACCAACTCCATCTGCAACATAAATTTCCTCAGGCACATGCGCATTACTAAATAAGGCAACCATTTTGCCATTGTTATTCATATGCGTAGCCGTATATACCCCTATTTCGTTTTCAATTAATTTTACTTCACCGGTTGCTACATTTACTTCAACCAAATTTTGATTGCGGTCTTCTTCTACCAAAGCTGTTATACTTTTACTGTCAATAGTCCAAATAATATCACTAAACGACTGGTCGTATTTGCTCGTAATAATGTTCACCGCTTTCGTTTCAATATTTATCACACCTATATTTCTTAGGTCGTACATGTTATAATTATCTTCCGAAGTAGCTCTTAAAAAAGCAATGCTTTTATTATCGGGACTAAATTGGGGTTGCTCGTCAGCGCCTTTGTAATTAGTTAATTTAACTGGTGTTGCTTTTGCATTAAGTCCTAAAACAAAAATTTCCGTGTTAGAATTTTGGTCAACATTCGAAGTAGTGTTACTCGCATAGGCCACCATCGTACCATCACTACTTATTACCGCATCGGACTCATTGAACATGCCCCTAGTTAATGTATCTAGTTTTTTTGTGGCTACATTAAAACTGTATAAATGTGTTTTACGATTATCTAGGTAGCCTTCATAATCGGCCTTAAATTTATACCTGTCAATTTCATACGGCTTTCTTAATTTTGATTTCGCCGTGTCGGCATAATTGAAATCTTTTATTTCAAGCAATATTTTTTTACCATCTGCAAACCACTTATATGCT
>CANHAE010000059.1 GCA_947458915.1 Bacteroidota bacterium | reverse complement strand
ATAAGAAATAACCTATTACTAAACTCAATTGGTAACTTAATTACTTTAAATAATAGACAATAATCAGAAATTGTATCAGCTTTTGGGGGAAAGCTATGGAAGTAAAAAAAGGGAAGCAGTTACTGTTTCCCTTTTTTATTATACTACCTAGTTGTTTTAGTAGTTGATCCTTAAAATCTAAACTGCATCCTAAGCGTTAATACATTGTCATTTACATCCTTTGAGTAGCCTATTAACTGGGTTGTTTCGTTCCAAACCTTAGCATAGTAAACGACTAACTTTATATTTTCAGACATATAATTTACGTATCCCATACCTAAAGTGGTATACTTTATATTTGCAGCACTAAAATTTGAACCTTGCGCACCTATTTCCTTGCCAGCAACATTGGTATTAGGGTCGTACCAGTCGTATTTAATGACTAACTGATGCTTAATTGAGAATAAGGTTTGAACATAGTAAAAATAAGCGCCATTGAAATTCCTTACATGTAAACCATCGGTACCCGAAAGTAAGGTTACAGGTGTTTCACTATTATTAGCCGATGCCGACTGCTGCCCACCTGCTATTTCAGCCCTGAATTCCGAAAATCCAACCTTATTCTTTATTTTAACTTGTATATCTGCGCCATAATATTTTCTTGGTGCGTCTGCCCATAGGTTTTGAGTACTTGAATCAACCAAAGTGGTTTTTAGCCCATTAAGTGCGCCGGTATAATATTTATACTTTGTATTTTGCATGAGTCCCCCCTGCAGAGTGGAAGCGCCAAATGTTAATTGAGTCTCTTGCGATAACTTAATAGGTTTTGAAGAAAGCCTAATAACTAAGTCTTTACTATTATCAAAATCCCCCGTTGTATTAATGCCTTGTCCGTTGAAAATTGCCAAATCCAATTTTACTTTGTTTAATCCACGAATGTTTCTTCGTGGATCAAAGCTTATCATAGCCCCTAAATCTCGTTCACTTTTCATAAGTAATTGAGACATCCTACCTCTTTCCGGAGATTCTCGGTCGCTACTACTATAATTGACTTCATGACCAAAGGGCCTAGCGAACATACCCGTAGTAAAGGAAAATAGCTTGGTTTTATTATCAAATACCCTTCCCCAAACATCCCTAACTGTAAAACCTCTTTCATTGGCATCAAATTGAAATACAATTTGCACTCCCGGGTCCTTGGTCTGCCCAAAATGTACATAGTCAATTCTCACCCTGCTTCTTCTTAGCATAAACCTATTACTCACTTGGGTTCCAAAATCACCTCCCTCAAAATTCTTTATCCCTTTTTCAGCAGCTAATTGAAACTGTGGTTGAATATAGCCTCCTATTTTTAAGTGGTCGTATTTCTTATAAATACTCAATAAACCTTTGCCCGCGTCCTTTGTAGTGTCCACCATATCCATCAAAAATTGTGCGGCTCCTTTATTGGGCATAAATAAAGTAAATGAAGCAAGGCAAATTAATAGGAGATATTTTTTCATTGAATAAGTGCTTAATTATTGAAGCAAAGTAACAATTAAGATTATTAACCGAAGGTTATCCCAGTATTACCAAATTGTTAAGTAATAAGAAAAAGGAGTATGTAAGCTAGTATAACTAGTTGATATTCAATTAATTTAGGTTTCTTAACAATTTGGTAATATTGGATTTTACATAATCAATGACTAATTCGGGAGGTTTGTAGTCGTATTTAAATAATCATCAAATATTTTTTTTATGGATTTCAATTCAATCATGAAGATTTTCTTGCCAAAAGACCGTGTGTTTTTTCAGTTATTCGAAGAAGTTGCAGAACACGTATATGAAATGGGTGTTAAATTAAAAGAAATGGTTAACGAGCCAGACATAGACGTAAGAGCAAATATTTTAGCTCAAATAGAAAACTTGGAACATAAAAATGACGACCTAACGCATAATATTTTTACGGAATTAGGAAGAAATTTTATAACGCCATTTGATAGAGAAGACATTCACTACTTAGCAACTTCCCTAGACGATATTGCAGATTACATTTATGCATCTGCAAAAAAAATAAATTTTTATAAAGTAAACCCTAACGATACAGGAATACATAAGTTAGCGGAATTGATTTTACAAGGAACCCAAGAAACTAAGAAGGCGGTTTTAGGTTTACGTAATATGAAGAATATTAAAGAAATGACTGAGGCAATGATTAAGGTTAATAGTATTGAAAATCAAGCGGACGATGTTTTTGATATGAGTATTGAAAAATTATTTGAACAAGAAAATGATTTTAAAGAAGTTATCAAGAAAAGAGAAATATATCAAGTGTTAGAAATTGCCACTGATAAAATAGAGGATGTTTCAAATGTGATTGAAACTATTATTATCAAGTACGCTTAATTAAATTCAAGATGACATTATTAATTATTATTATAGCCCTTGCCTTGATATTCGATTATATCAATGGTTTCCATGATGCTGCAAACTCAATTGCAACAGTGGTTTCAACAAAGGTATTAACGCCGTTACAAGCTGTTTTATGGGCAGCTTTATTCAATTCCGTTGCTTATTGGATTTTTAAAGACCACGCAGTTGCAAACTCTATTAGCAAAACAGTATATAAAGAATTTATAACGCTTCCTGTAATCTTTTCCGGTTTATTAGCAGCAATTTTTTGGAACTTACTTACTTGGTGGTATGGTATCCCTTCCTCTTCCTCACATACCCTAATTGGTGGATTCGCAGGGGCTGCAATAGCACATGCCTTAATGATAAAAGGATTTGATATTTCTTGGTCAAAAATTGTAGATGCTGATACCATCATGAAAACAGTTTTGTTTATTTTCTTAGCCCCTATTATTGGTATTATTATTTCTGTTTTTATTACCATAGTTACTATTATGAGAAATATATGGTGGCGTATGTTTATTATTAGCCTTGCAACACTAGCAACTGTTGTAATGTTTGACATATTTGAGAATAGTAAAATAAACGAAAACGTAAAAAAATTCTACGGTATAGATAAATATAAAAAAGAAGTTGTTTCTATTAAAGAAGAGTTATTAAAAACACCCAATGACACCATTTTATTGGCAGCATTGTCATTAAATGAAGAAAAATTAAATAAGGCAAATACTACCTATGAATTATTGCACCCCCTATTAAATGATTTCGATAATTCAAGTGCAAACAAAATTGCTGCAACTGCAAAACAAAATGGCTGGTTAGAAAGTGTAGCAGTGAGTAAATTGAAGGATGACGCTAGAAATGCAAATGATTTCTTGTTTTTAGAAGCTAAAGCCGCAGAAAGTGACTCAGCCAAGGCGGAATATGATATTGTGAAAGAAAAAACAGAAGGATACAAAGGACCTATTAAGTTGTATTTAGCAGGTAGTATCACAAAAGATTCTGCAATTATACTAATGAACGGCATTTACCCTATTCGACCAAAAAATATCGAAAAGGTGGAAGCAAAATTGACCAAGTTTAATATTGAAAAGAAATTTGCTGCAGAAATTGACAAGGCCGATAATTCAATGATAGTTTATGGAATCATTGGAACAGCTATTTTATTTATGTTGGTGTATTTTTATGTGGAAAAAATTAAAACACCCACTGCTTATTCGATTGCTAACATGTTTAAAAAATTGCAGTTATTCAGTTCTGCTGCATTTAGTATTGGGCATGGAGGTAATGACGCTCAAAAGGTAATGGGTATAATTGGTGCAGCATTAATTGCAAGTGGTAGTATACAGGATTTTAGTCAATTACCTAGTTGGGTTCCAGTTGCCTGTTATTTAGCTATCGGAATTGGTACCATGAGCGGTGGTTGGAAAATTGTAAAAACAATGGGGTCGAAAATTACAAAAGTTACCCCACTTGAGGGTGTAGCTGCAGAAACTGCAGGTGCCTTTACTTTGTTCTTCACTGGACAAATGGGCATTCCGGTTTCTACCACACATACAATTACAGGTTCCATTATTGGTGTAGGAGCAACAAAACGTTTAAGCGCCGTACGTTGGGGCGTTACTACAAGCTTATTATGGGCTTGGGTGTTAACCATCCCAGTAAGTGCTACGCTTGCTGCAATTACTTATTTTATAGTAAGCTTATTTTTATAGTGTATTAATTATATTAATATATTCAACGTTTGCTTACAAAGGCCCTCAAAATTTGAGGGCCTTTGTTTTTAATGGTAGCCAAGGAGATATAATTGCATTGAATTTGTGTAGAACTATGATTAACTAGTAAATTTGAAGCTATGAAGTTTACTGTGTATTTGTTGTTCCTTTTATTACTACTACATCACGCCCAAGCGCAGGACACTACCTATAAACCATTAACCACAGTTATTGTCAGTGCTAATAAACTGCAACAACGCAGGATTGAATCGCCAATAGCCATTGCTGTAATTACACCTGAGGTAATTGCAAAAACAAAAGCGAGCAGAATTGACTTCTTATTAAATAAAGTAAGTGGCGTATACATGCCTACTATTGGCAACGAGCAGCATATGATGGCCATACGACAACCAATTTCACTTAAAGGCTTGTATTTGTACCTAGAGGACGGAATCCCTATACGCACTAGTGGCTTATTCAGCAATAATGCACTTATTGAAATTAACACGTCCGCTACAAAATCAATTGAAGTGATTAAAGGACCAGCTTCTGCATTGTATGGGGCAGAAGCTATTGGTGGTGTGGTAAATTTTTTGACAAAATCAGGTACATCTAATGCCCTGCTTGAATTGAATGCACAAGCAAACAACTTAGGGTTAAAAAGGCTTGACCTTAGCTGGTCCGGCCCAACAAAAAATGGCACTTGGGTGGCAAATGCAAGTTGGAGTGATCAAAAAAAAGGGCCAATAGATTATAGTGATTTTTCGAAAAAAGCAATAAGCCTTAAAAAGGATTTTACACTAAATAAAAAATGGAGCGGCTATCAAAGTTTTCATTTTATAAATTATTATGCTCAAATGACAGGGTCGGTGGATAGCGTTCACTTTGCACAAAAGAATTTTACTTCTTTGCAGTCCTTTACATTTAGAAAAATAAATGCGTTAAGAATACATCAAAATTTACAGCATACATGGAATGCAAATAGTTATGCCCGCATAAACATAATGTATCGAAATAATACAATGGATCAAAATCCTACTTATTCCATTGCTTCAACCAATAATCCCATAAAATTTAAAGGGCTAGAAAACAGCAACCACTTTAATTCTGTGGTAATTGATATGCAACAAGTTTGGAATTTCAAAAATATAAAAAGTAAATTAGTAGCTGGTGGTTATTGGGATGGTACCAAGCAAAATTTAGTTGCCCACTTTATTAATATCATAAAAGACACTGCCAGTGGGAAATATATAAGTTTTAACAAGCCCACACCAGACTCTTTATTAACAGCCTATAATACTTCTATAAATAATAAAGCGCTTTATCTAAATTTCCTCTCTACGCTTACCAATGCGTTAAGCATGAATATAACATTGAGGTATGATAATTTTAAATACTTTTTTAATAATACTATAAATAGTGGGACACCTTCTTCAAATAATAATTTCACCAATTGGACGCCAAAGATTGGCTTTACTTACAACAGAAATAATATTGGCGGATACATTAATTACAGTGGTGGTTTTGTGCCACCCCAAATAACGGAAATATACAACGCCATAAGAATACCTTATTTACTGCCTCAGCAATTTAAAAATTTCGAGTTAGGCGCTTGGGGACAATATAAAAATTTATATGCCGAATTTTCCTTGTATCAATTAAATGGGAAAAACGAAATTATTTCAGTGCGGCAAGCAGACGGTGTTAACCTAAACCAAAATTCAGGAAGTACTAAGCATATTGGTATTGAATACCAACTGAAATACAAGGCTAATAAGCAGCTTGAAATACATTGGAATGCAACCAATACAAAGCATACCTACCAAAACACCCTAATAAAGGGAACTGATGTAAGTGGCAATGAAATGAATGCAGCCCCTCGTTTTTTTAGTAATTTAAGCCTGTACTGGAACCTAAATGCAAAATGGCAAAGCTCCTTAGAATGGCAGCATCAATCACGTTATTTTATGGATGAAACAAATGCAACCACTTACCCAGGTTTTGAGGTGCTCAATTATAGGATGAGCTATAAAATAAAGCGCAATGAATTTTGGTTAAACCTACTTAACGTTACAAATGCCTATTATGCTACTATGGCAACAAAAAACTTTAGTGTAAAAGGGAGTAGCGCCTATTCCTATTATATGGGAGAACCTCGAAATATTACCATTGGTTGGAAATGGACTATAACAAAATAAGAAGCCCTCGGGCTTCTTATTTTGTTGGATTTTAAAATTTTCCAGCAACTTATTCAATTCAATTTTGCATTAGTCAAATTAGTTATTCGACGCTCTAATACTCACTCCTCCCATTCTAAAACCACCACCTTTCTGCATATCTTCCATAATCTTTCTCATACTATCCATAAACTGAGCACGTGTCATTTTTTCTCCTTTTGTTGGTTGAACCAATTCCTTTTTAGGATATTTAGCAGTGATCTCTACAGCAGTAGTTACATTGGCGCCATTGTCCATGTCTACTTCCAAAATAGCACCCGGCAACCCAGAATAATTATCTGGTCCAACAGATACAGGTATTTCATCTGTATACCAAACTACTAATTCTGTTTCCTTCATCTTAATTGTGTTGGCACCAGCAGTCGTGTCCCTATTACGTCCACCGCCAACACCCATACGCATTGTCACTTGAGGTGCGGTAATCATGGTACTTGCTTTCTTACATACATACTTAGCTATTGTTTTAGTTTCGCCAGAAATTTTCCATTTGTAGGTTTTCAAAGAATCAACAATCAAAAATTCCTTTTCCATAATTGCGCGCGCTTCGTACTGAATAGCATTTGGGATATCGGTAAAAGTAGTCGCTTCCATTCCTCTAAAAATAAAGCGTTGGCCACCACGGTCACCACCATTATTAGCAAACGGGTCTGGACCTTCATCGTCAGTTGAAGGACGGTATAAACTTGAAGTACCATTATACAGTAATTCAAATTTGTCTGTTCTAAACTCAGGAATTCTCGCCCTCATTTCAGGATCGGTTATGGTTTTATACATATTCACTTTTCGTTCATAAACAATCTTGCCTTCTTTAGCTTGTGCAGCTACCATAGTAACCGAAGCTATTATGACTGCAACTAATAACAATACTTTTTTCATATACTTGTTAATTTTTATTTATTTATAATTTATTTTCTACATTCTAATTGTCATTGCACGACCCTTATTTGCTAAGCCCGATTTTTGTAAACTATAGGTAAAGCTTAATAAGAAGTATTGGTTAATCACGTTATATTCTTGGTCAACAATTTGATTTTGAGATACGTTTCGGCTAATTCCAATATTTTTATTCAATAAATCAAAGGCACTCATTTTAAGTTCTGCTCTTTTATTTTTCATGAAATATTTAGAAATAGACACATTCCAAATAGGCACTGCTGTATTAAATCCAGCTGCTCTCCCAGAATTAACCGTATAGTTCATTGACTGGTTTAAAATAAAATTAAATGGCAGGTAGTTGGTTACATCTGCCGAAAATACTTTAGTTAAATAGTTTGTATTCAATCCTGCATTAATTGCGTTATTAGTTTTACTAAATGAATAACGCGTTGAAAGGTCAATGTCTATAACTTCCTCTAATTGGAAAGTATACGAGAAAGAAGGCCCTGCTGATTTGGTAACAATAGTGTTCAACAATCCATTTGCATAGGATATATTATTATTAAAGCCTCCGTTAATACCAAAATTAAATCTTGAGTAAATTTTCTTAATACCAAATCCATAATTCAAAGCACCATTAATTCTATACGCGCCATTTACATTCACTGGTGTTGAACGAATCACCCTGCTAGGTAATACACTGTCTTTGTTAACAATAGAATTGTTCGTTGTAGATGCATTTAAAGTAGCAAAGAAATTCTTTTGTGCTAAAATTTTTGAAGCAAAATACCTTAAGTTCAAATTGTGCACATAGCTTCTTTTCAAATCGGGATTACCAATGCTTTGGTAGTTAATATTACTTTGGTCTAATACCGGCTGGAGCTGCGTAATAGAAGGCTGTTGTGTCGAAGTGCGATAATTAATATTCAAATTCTTAGTCTGAGAAAAATTGTACTGGAAAGTAGCTGTAGGTAAGATATCTTGAAAATCCTGACTAAGCTTTGTATTCTTACT
This sequence comes from Bacteroidota bacterium, assembly GCA_947458915.1. Lineage (GTDB taxonomy): Bacteria > Bacteroidota > Bacteroidia > Chitinophagales > Chitinophagaceae > Sediminibacterium. The sequence goes on along the minus strand of CANHAE010000059.1, from coordinate 3,933 downwards.
TACATTCTCCCCTTTTAAATTTGTGTTTTGTAAAGAAAAACCGGTACTGAAATTAAATTTTTTCTGATTCGCCCTGAAGTTAATTCCCCCACCTGTATAAGTATAGTCGCTATTAAATTCATTAGACAAGTTGGTATTTAATAAACCTGTATTATTATCTCTCACTTCTCTGCGGCTTGACCCAATACTTTTATTTAAATAAGCATTAAATTCAAGCAATGATTTTTTAGTAATAGGTTCCGTGTATACTACATTCGCCGAATATGCCGTGGTGTTCCCTTTTCTTATATTTACTTGATCCAGTATAGAATCATTTACTACAGCACCTCCTGCGTAATACAATTGCTCTGTAAACTGTGTTCCATTAGAAGTAGATTCGTTATAACTATTTGTAATAGTTGAAGAAATTGTTCTCCCTTTTTTTGCGAATTTTTTTCTTAACAATAAATTACTTGATGCATTTAATGCATCAGTAGCCGAAGTAGAATTTGTTGTTGCCTCGTTGGTAATGGTTCCGTCGGTTAGGGAGGTAATAGTTTCAGAATTACTTACCGAAGTATTGTGTTGCCTAGTGATATTGGGTGTGAATTTAAAAGAAAAACTTTCAGAAACTTTATGGTCAATCACGCTTCCAAATTTTTGTTGTTGGTTATCGCTAATACTATTCGAAATAGAACTTCTGTTAAATGAATTGCCTGGCGTTAAATTTTGTGTAAAAGATTTACTATTGTTATTTCTTTCTACATCACTCACTGCTAAGTTCGCATTGAAGTCGGTTTTTTTATCATTGAAAACATTAGAATAGTTTACACCGGTTGAAAGTGTTGTTGCAATCCCTTGTGCATTATTATCGGTTCCACCGCCGCCGCCATTAAATGAAATGGTTATACCGCCACCACCACGGCCACCGCCACCTGCTCCTGAAAAGCTTGAAATATCTCCGTTCGAAAATCCTTGACGATTTGTATTGTTTGCAGCGCCTATCAATGACAATTGCATGTCATTATTAAATCGGTTAACATTACCAGAAGCATCAAACCTTTCTGGTGTTCCACCTCCCGCACTCAATTTTCCAAAAGTAGAATTATTCCTATCCTTCTTCATTTTTAAATTAATCGCTGTCTCTTCACTACCATCATCAATACCTGTAAACATGGCTTGGTCCGACTTGCGGTCATATACTTGAATTTTATCAATGGCATCCGCTGCTAAATTTTTAGTTGCCATTTTAGGATCGCCTGTAAACATTTCTTTCCCATTTACAAATACTTTAGTGACCGTTTTGCCATTTACTGTGATAGCACCTGACTTATCTACTTCAATTCCTGGCATCTTTTTAAGTAAATCCTCCACCACTGCATTGGGCACAGTTTTAAAGTTCTCAGAATTAAATTCAACGGTGTCGTTGTTAATTACCACTGGAGGCCTTCTAGCAGTAACGGTAACAGTTGTCATTTTACTAGCATCCATTAAATAAATATTGCCTAAATCAACTTTAGCATTCGCCCCTACAGTAAGGGAAAGCCATAAATGCTCATAACCAATGTAGGAAATAGATAAAAGGTACTTACCCGCTTTCACATTTTTAATTTCAAAATAACCATCGTCCTCGGACCTAGTAAAACTTAATAGGGAGGAATCCTTCGCATTAGCCAAGGATATGGTTGCTGAATTTAGTGGCTTTTTAAGGACACTATCTATTACCATACCATTGATGGTAATATTTTGACTAAAAAGTCCATAACTACTTAACAATAAGGTAGTTAGTAAAAAAAAGCGCATCCATTTAAATATATGCATAATTAAAAATACGATTGATTTCGTAAATAGAAATAAAAGCAAATGATTTTAAGAAAATTTTTACATAAGAAAGGCTAATCTTGGATAAGCGGTAATAAGTGACCGCCTAAAATAATAGACATTTATCCTGATTTAAGTAACTTTCAAAAAATATATATTATGCGATTTATTTCTTTGATGATTTTTTCGTGCTTGAGTTTATTTCAGGTACAAGCTCAACAAAAAAATAGTACTAAAAAAGACAGTACCAGTTTTACAAATTACAAGGGTTTGCCCCTTAAAGCAACAAGAGCAATTCCACTAAACACTGCCGAAGGAACATGGACTTCGTTAAGCATTAGCCCCGACGGAAAAACATTGTTATTTGACTTAATGGGTGATATTTATAGCTTACCTATTGAAGGAGGGAATGCCACTGTTGTAACTAAAGGGATGGCTTATGATAATCATCCAAGTTATAGCCCGGACGGCAAAAGAATTTTATTTATTTCCGACCGTGGAGGTAGCGAAAACCTTTGGTACATTGATATTGAGAAAAAAGATACAGTTGCTTTGTCCGAAGAAAATAACCAAAATTTTCCAGGCGCCGTGTACACTCCCGATGGAAATTATATAGTTTATACAAAAGGTAGAAGAAACACAAAATTATATTTGATGCATAAAAATGGTGGTGCAGGAACTAGTTTAATTGCTACGCCAGCTACTTTGAAAACAATCGATCCTGCAATAAGTCCCGATGGCCGTTTTGTATATTATTCTTCGCGCACTGGCGCATGGAATTATAATGCAATGTTGCCACAATATAGTATTGGTGTATATGATAGAGAAAAAGGAACTACAAGAAGTATTGCTTCAAGGTACGGTTCAGCCTTCACACCAGTATTGTCAAAGGATGGTAAGTGGTTGGTTTATGGCACTAGGTTTGAAGATAAAACAGGATTGGTAAAAAGAAACTTAACTACAGGCGAAGAAACATGGTTGGCTTATCCAATTCAAAGGGACGACCAAGAATCCATCGCGCCGTTAGGGGTATTACCGGCTATGACTTTTACGCCAGATAGTAAATATTTATTGGCTTCTTATGGAGGAAAAATAAATAAAATAAATATTGAAACAGCTGCGCAACAGGAAATACCTTATCAAGTAAATGGAAGTATTGAAATGGGCCCAGCTGTTTCATTTAAATACCCAATAAAGGATACAGCTGCAAGGGCTACACAAATTCGTGATGCAGTAGCTTCTCCTGATGGAAAAAAATTGGCATTTACTGTATTAAATCGTTTATACGTAATGGACTATCCAAACGGAAAACCAAAACGCTTAACAAAAAATAATTTTACTGAAGCACAACCAGCATGGCATAGTAACGGTACAACTATTTATTTTTCAACATGGAGCGAGGAAGGTGGTGCTATTAGAAGTATAGATATTTCAACCGGTTCCGTTACTAAACTTACCGCCGAAAATGCTTTGTACCAAGGAATCGCAGTAGATCCTAGTGGTAAAAGAATTGTGTTTAACCGAACCACTGCGCAAAATTTTAAAAATGCCGTGGATCCAACATACAATGATTCAGAGGATGAGATTTGTTGGATGGATTTAGCGACAGGTGTAATTACTGTAATTGATAAAGCAAACGGACGTTATAATGCTCATTTTGTAACAAATGAAAATAGAATTTATTTAAATAGTAATGGTCGTTTACTTTCTATGGCATGGGATGGTACTGATGAAAAAGAAATTGTAAAAATTACAGGTATCACCACATACGGAAGTATACCTACACACAATGGAAAAATTAGTAGTGACCCATGTATTATTCCAGAAATGATGGATGAAGATGATGCGGCAAAAGAAAACAACCCAGCTTCTAGTGCAGCAATTATTTTAATTGCTCCAAAAGGGAAATCGGCTATTGCACAAGTAAACAACAATATATATTATGTAACTATACCACAGGTTGGCAAGTCGGTGGAAATTTCGGTTGCAGATGCAAAAAGCGCCGCTTTCCCTAGTAAATTATTAACAGAAATGGGCGGTGAATTTCCAAGCTGGGAAGCAAACGGTAAAAATATACATTGGAGTTTAGGGGCAGCTCATTTCACTTATGATGTTGAAGCTTCTTATGCATTT
>CANHAE010000058.1 GCA_947458915.1 Bacteroidota bacterium | reverse complement strand
TATGCATAGGTTGTTCGCAAAAATCAATATCATATTGGGCTAAGCCTTGTAAAACCATTAACGCATCTTTTTGCGACCATCCTTGGTTCGCATCGATTCTTAATTGAGTCTTGGAACCTATAGCTGTTCTAATTTGCTTAATTCTTTCAATATCCTGAACCGGATTCTTCCCTAATTTAACTTTTATAATATTTACCCCTTTGGCAACAAATTCAATGGCTTGTTTTGCCATATTTTCAGGACTATCAATTCCAATAGTCAAGTCGGATTCAATTGGCTTTGGCTTGCCACCTAAATAAGCATACAAAGGAAGGTTGGCTGCTTTTGCAGCAATGTCATACAAGGCAATATCAAAAGCGCTTTTGGCCGTATAGTTGCCTGCTATTATTATATCTAATTCTGCTAGCCGTTCGGTAATGGCTAACGGGTCCTTGCCTTTCCAATGCGCGGCAAAATGTTTTGCTAATTGGTAACAACTTAATTGGGTTTCGCCTACGATCATTGGGAAAGCAGAACATTCTCCAATGCCTTCAATGCCTTCATCTGTTTTGATTTTTATAAGTACGTTTTGTGCGAATTCCATAGTGCCCGTTGCAATTACAAAAGGAATCATGGGTATTTTAAAAAGGTATATTTCGGTAGCAATAATTTTCATTAATACGAATTTTGAACTTTCAAGGTTATTACTGTAAAAATACATGCTTTTACTAAACAATAGTAGGCAATAGGTTGTTATAGTAAAAATGCAAATATGGAAACATTGAAATACAAGAAGGTATTGGTTTTAGGGGCAACTGGTGGAATTGGGGCTCATTTGGTGCAATTGTTAAATAGTAGTGGTGCTATTGTTTGGGTAGCAGGAAGGAGTGCGGCAAAGCTTGCTGACTTAGCTACTAAGTATCAAATCCCAAGTGAACAAATCCTTCAAGTTGACTTGGCTGACCAAGTTTCAGTTAAACAATTTACTTCAAGTTTATCAACAGTAAGTGCGCCTTTTGATATTTTCATAAATGCAGCAGGCATTGGTTTAATAAAGCCTTTTGATCAGTTAGCATCTGCTGACATGTTAAATTCATTTCAAGTAAATGTGATGAGTACCTTTGACGTATTAAAAGCAATACTGCCTAAAATGGTAGAGGTTAAAAAAGGCTTGATCATTAATATTCCCGGCATTTTGGGTAAAATACCTATGTCTGGTGCAGCTGCCTACTGCGCAAGTAAGTATGCCTTAGTTGGTATGATGCAATCTATTAGAGAAGAATTAAAAAGAACAGAAATACGAATCACTCAAATTTATTTAGGAGGGGTTGATTCTCCATTCTGGGATACTATAAATTTAAGAGTGCAAAGAGAAAAAATGATTCAAGCCGAAGAAGCTGCAAAATCAATTTGGTTCCTATGTCAACAACCTGCTTCTGGTGTAGTAAGTGAAATGGTTATCCAACCCTTTAATCATCAAGCAATATAAGTTGACTATATTTTGTCATTCAAAATGAACAACCGATATTTGTAATACGAATGAACGTTAGCATGAATATATCCTTAGAAAATACCCGGAATGCATTTGCATATAAGACAACAGCTGATTTAAAAAAAGCAAGGTTCTTGTTTAGTGCCATACAAAGTCCTTTGGTTGCATCTATTGCAACAAAATTGACGCCAATTTTAATGAAATCAGGTTTCCCTATTAATGGGATATTGCGTAGTACTGTTTTTAATCAATTTGTAGGTGGGGAAACTTTAGAAGAATCGGCAAGAGTATGTAAACAATTGGGTGCTTATAAAGTACAAGTAATTTTGGATTACGGTGTTGAGGCTAAGGAAGGAGAAGAAAATTTTGACAACGTTACGGATCAAATTATTAATGCAATTGAATTTGCAGCTACACAGCAAAATATTCCTTTTGTGAGTGTTAAAATAACTGGAATTGCTAGCATGTTTTTGTTGGAAAAACTTAATGAAGCCCCAAGGTTAAGGAGTGGAATTCATGATAGTGAGTCCGAAGACGCTTCCTGGGTAAGCGTTAGAGAAAGAATGTATGCAATTTGTGAAATGGCTAGTGAAAAAGGAATTGGTGTCTTAATTGATGCGGAAGAAACATGGATTCAAGACCCCATTGATAGGTTAGCTGTTGAGTTAATGACTGTTTTTAATAAAAGTAAAGCAGTTGTATACAACACTTATCAGTTATATAGAAACGACCGTTTAAGTTTCTTGCAATTATCTCACAAATTAGCCTTGGAAGGTAAATTTATTTTAGGTGCGAAATTGGTGCGAGGTGCTTATATGGAAAAAGAAAGAGCACGCGCTGAAAAGCTTGGGTACCCTTCTCCAATACATGACACTAAAGTTGCTACCGATAAGGATTATGATGAAGCAGCCGCTTATTGTCTTAAAAATGTAGCTACCATATCATTAATATTGGCCTCTCATAATGAACAAAGCAATTTACTTATTGCCAAGGAAATGGAGCACAACGGAATGGTTGCAAACCATGAACACGTTCATTTTTCACAATTATATGGAATGAGTGATCATATCACTTTTAATATGTCTACAGCTGGCTATAATGTGAGCAAGTACTTGCCTTTTGGTCCATTACAAGATGTAATTCCTTATTTAATGCGCAGGGCCGAGGAGAATACCAGCGTGAATGGCCAAACTAGCAGGGAATTAACCCTAATTAGGACCGAATTAGCGCGTCGAAAAGCAAAAAAATGATTTTACACTAAAGGGTATTGGTTGTAAATTGCAGCATGCAACAATACCTAACTTTATTACAACATATTCTAGACGACGGAGCACAAAAAACCGATCGTACAGGTACAGGAACCAAAAGTTGTTTCGGTTATCAAATGCGTTTTGATTTGGCGAAAGGATTTCCTATGGTCACTACTAAAAAAGTACATTTAAAAAGTATAGTACATGAATTATTGTGGTTCTTGAAAGGGGATACCAATATAAAATATTTACAAGAAAATGGAGTGCGTATTTGGGATGAATGGGCCGATGCAAATGGTGACTTAGGTCCAGTGTATGGCAAACAATGGAGGAGCTGGGAAGGCGCTAATGGTAAAGTGATTGACCAAATTACAGAAGTAATACATCAAATTAAAAATACTCCGGATAGTAGAAGAATTATAGTGAGTGCTTGGAATGTAGGGGAGTTGTCCAAAATGGCATTAATGCCATGTCATAATATGTTTCAGTTTTATGTGGCAGACGGAAAGCTAAGCTGCCAGTTGTACCAACGAAGTGCGGATGTTTTTTTAGGGGTCCCTTTTAATATTGCTTCCTACGCATTATTAACCATGATGGTCGCCCAGGTTTGTGGTTTACAGTATGGTGATTTCGTACACAGTTTTGGCGACGTGCATTTGTATAATAACCATTTTGAACAAGCGAGATTGCAATTATCAAGAACACCGTTTGCTTTGCCTACAATGAAAATTAATCCAGAAGTGAAAGACATTTTCTCCTTTCAATTTTCTGATTTCACATTAGAAAACTATGAAAGTCATCCGGGAATTAAAGCGCCAGTAGCTGTTTAATTAATAATAAATCACGCATGAATATAACCCTTGTAGTAGCTGCTTCTGATAATAATGCAATAGGCAAGAACAATCAATTGCTTTGGCATTTGCCAAAAGATATGAGATTCTTTAAGAACACTACTTGGGCCATGCCCATTTTAATGGGACGAAAAACATTTGAATCCATGGGCAGTAGGTTACTGCCTGGCAGGTTGAATATTATACTTACCAATCAGGCTGACTATAGTCAAGCTGGTGCTAGTATTGTGCATAGTTTAAGCGAAGCAATACAATTAGCGGAAAAAGAAGATTATAAAGAATTGATGGTAATTGGGGGAGGCCAGATTTACGAGATGGCATTGCCATTTGCACATAAAATTTGGCTTACAAGAGTCCACACTACTATTGAGGGGGATACTTTTTTTCCTGTTTTAAATGAAGACTGGTTTAAAAATTCATCCGATGTTTTTGCGGCAGACGAAAAACATGCATTTTCTTTTGACATTGAATGTTGGAAAAGAAAATAGCCGTATGTATTCAACCCCAAAACTTTTTATCAAGTATTTACAATATTATTTTACAGCGGCTAATGGCAATGGCCATGGAGTGCATTCCCCTTTTGTTTATACATTTATTAAGGAGGTATTGAATAAAAAAAACACGCCTGCATTTCCAGCTTCCATAGAAGCGTATCGCACCTGTTTATTAAACAACAGGGAACTTGTCGAAGTATGGGACAGAGGTGCAGGATCAAGACAAAATAATAACAGCAAAAGAACTGTAAGCGCAATTGCGAAAGCTGCCTTGAAACCCCAAAAATACAGTCGTTTACTTGGGAGCTTAGTGAATTACTTTAAACCATCCACTGTGCTGGAAATGGGCACTTCCTTGGGTATTACCACTAGCTATTTAGCTGCCGCGTGTCCTTTAGGGAAAGTAGTTACCATGGAGGGTGCTCCAAATGTGGCAAAGCATGCGCGTAAAACTTTCGCTGAATTAGGGCTGGATACTATTGAACTGATTGAAGGAGATTTTGACATAACACTTCCTTTGTATTTAGATAGTATTTCAAATATTGGCTTTGCTTATGTTGATGGCAACCATAAGTATGAACCCACTATGCGTTATTTTAATTGCCTAAAAGTGAAATCGAATGAGGCTTCTGTTTTAGTTTTTGATGATATTCATTGGAGCGCTGAAATGGAAAGAGCGTGGACAGAAATTAAGCATGACAAGTCAGTAACACTCACTATTGACTTATTTTTTGTAGGCCTGGTATTTTTTCGGAAAGCCCAAAAAGAAAAAGAAAATTTTATAATCCGTTATTAATTATTCCCATTGCTACCTAACACATTTTTAGATTCTTTAGAAGGCCTGCCTGGATTTAGTCGAGACAGTTTTGTTGCGGTGCATACATTAAAAGAACAAATAACCTCGGTAAGGCTAAATTCAGCTAAGCAATTTGATATAAGTAAACATCATTTCTTAAATGATAAACAAGCTATTCCATGGTGTAGCGGAGCTTATTATTTACCTACACGCCCTTTTTTTGTTACTGACCCAATATGGCATGCAGGTGCTTACTATGTGCAAGAAGCAAGTAGTATGTTTTTACATCATGTTTTATCCCAAATAATTCCGAATCCTACTAATGAAAAGGTATTGGATTTATGTGCCGCCCCTGGAGGTAAAACAACTTTAATGGCAAATTATTTTCCAGACGGTTTGGTGGTTGCTAATGAAACTATTAAACAACGTAATGCAGTACTCGTTGAAAATGTTACTAAATGGGGAGGGGATCATGTTGTGGTTTCACAAAACGATCCTTCTCATTTTAAGGCCTTGCCTAATTTCTTTGATGTGTTAATGGTTGACGCCCCTTGCAGTGGCAGTGGCTTGTTTAGGAAGGACCCTGCTGCTATTGAGCAGTGGAGCTTGGATAGTGTACAACATTGTAGCACAAGGCAAACTAGAATTATAGAGGATAGTATTGATACTTTAAAAGAAGGCGGGTATTTAATATATTCTACCTGTTCTTATTCTTTTTCTGAAGACGAAAAAATGATGGATTTTATTGGAGGTATTCAAGGTATGCAAAGTGTGGACATACCATTGCCAGCTGCTTGGAATATAGTTGCATGCGAAAGCCCAATTATTCATGCAAAAGGCTTTAGGTTTTATCCTGATAAAATAAAGGGGGAGGGGTTTTTTATTGCTGTGTTTCAAAAGTTGCAAACAACTTCAGCAGATTATTTTAGTGATGATGTTAAACTAATTGCAACCACTAAAAAAGAATTAGAAGTGTTGCAAGCTTATTTTGATTTGCCCTTAACCTACGATTACATAAATCATCAATCATCTATATTGGCCTTGTCGAAAAAATTTGAAGCCGAACTAAAAGCATTACTCAAGCATTTATATATTAAAAAAATGGGTCTTACTATAGGCGAAATAAAAGGTAAGGACTTTATCCCTTCCCATGCTTTGGCTATGAGTAATTGGGTGAACCTTCCCTTTGGTAGCATGGAAGTAGAGGAAGAAACTGCATTGCAATACCTAAGGAGGGCCGATTTAAATTTGCCAGGTGGAAAGGGATGGCAAGCAATTGTATACAATAATATCCGTTTAGGATGGATAAAGCTATTGCCTAATAGATCGAATAATTACTATCCAAATGAATGGAGAATATTGAAATACTGATTATTATATATTATATATATTTAATATAAGTAATTTTATATCTTTCTTTGCACTTGGTTTTTGTAACTTTGCAGCATGTTTAAAAGCTGGTTTATATTATTTATGGCTGTATTGAGCTTGGTTGCTTCGGTTGATGCAAATGCTTTAAAGCAAAAGCAATCAAAAAAGCAGTCAACAAATGCTAGCGCAAAAAAGAAAACGATACAGTCAGGTAAACAGAAAAAGAAGAAAAAGCCAGTTCCTGCTAAAAGTAGGAAGCGCGCAAAGAAGCATAAATATTCCACAAAAAAGAAGGCTCAAAATATAGTTAGCCCAACTATTAACAACGGCTCAGCTGTCCAAATGCCAATTAGTGCGCCACTGCAAATGATTGCTCAAAATAAAGAAAAAGTTAGGCTAACCGATAGTGTGCACAAATCAATTGTGGTGAGTGGTGCAAAAATAGAAGATGAAGGCTACTTTGCATCGCTGTTTTCAAATCAAAAAAAGGCGGCATCTTTTCAAACACTAGAAGGTACTGCAGCAGTTTTTAAAAGTTTGAGTGGTTGGCAGGATAAGAAATTTTATATTTTAACCAACCAATTGCCAGTAGGTACTGTTGTAAGAATCACTACGTCGGATTTTAAAAGTATTTGTGCAAAAGTAATTAATTCATTACCTGAAGTGGGCAATGCAGTTCAATATCGTTTAAACGATGCTGCTGCGGCTATTTTGGGCATTACGAATAAGACATTTCAAATTTCTGTTACCTATTAATTTCATTTATGAAAGCCAAATTTGTTGCTTCATTGTTAAGCATGGTCGTATTTTTTATAAGCTGTGCGCAATCCAGTTCTAATAACACCGAAACAAGTCAATCACCCTTACTAGTTGATGCAATTACCTTTAAGGCGGCAATTGATAAAGGGGGTGTGCAAATTTTAGATGTAAGAACTGCAGCTGAATTTAACAGCGGATATATAGAACATGCTTTACAAGCGAATTGGATAGATGAAACTGAATTTAAAAGGAGAACTCAATTTTTAGATAAAAATATTCCAGTTTATATTTATTGCGCTTCAGGGGGGAGAAGCGCCTCCGCTCAGGATTACTTAGTGAATCAAGGTTTTAAAGTGACCAATTTAGAAGGGGGAATGAGCAATTGGAAAATGAAAGGCTTGCCCATTGTAGGAGGAAATGCAAAGGCGCAAATGCGTATTGCAGACGTCGAGAATGTAATTGCGGCTAATGAACTAGTGCTTGTAGATGTTGGTGCTGAGTGGTGTCCACCTTGCAGGAAAATGTTGCCTACAATGGATTCATTGAAAAAAGATCCCACAATTCAGTTTTACTTTTTAGCAGTGGATGGGGGGAATGATGTTGACGTAATGAAATATTTAAAATCAGACGACTTACCTACTTTCATAATTTATAAAAAGGGAAAAGAAGTATGGAGGCATGTGGGAATTGCCCCACTTGATGATTTCAAAAAAATATTACAGTAAGGGCAGTCTAGTATTTCGACACGCTTTTTAATTAGGGTTTCTGTAGCCTCTTAAAAAATCAGTGATTGGCATGCGTTTTTTTCCCTCCCATTGAATGTCGTTTAATATTAGGTAGGCATCGCTACAAGCAATGCGCGCAAAGGTTTTCCCGTCGGTCACAAATGTGCCTGCAGTTTCTTTTGGTTTTTCTTCAAGTATATTTGTGGAGAATAGTTTTACAATTTTGCCTTCTATTTTAGTGATTGCTCCGGGAAATGGAGCTAGTCCGCGTACTAAATTATGTACTTCAGTTGCCGTTTTATGCCAATTAATTTCGCAGTCCTTTGTGAAAATTTTAGGCGCATGCTTTATAGTAACTGAATCGTTTTGAGGAATACTTTTAATACTATTATTGAAAAGGTTGTTGAGTGTTTTAATTAATAAATGGGCACCCGCAATCATCATTTTATCATGCAGTTCACCTGCTGTCATATTAGGCGTGATAGGAATACGATCCTGTAGTAAAATAGCCCCTGTATCAATTGCATGCTGCAGCTGGAAAGTGGTAACACCTGTTTCGGGCTCCCCGTTAATGATTGCCCAATTAATGGGTGCTGCGCCACGGTATTGAGGTAACAAGGAGCCATGAACATTTAAAGTACCCATTGGGGGCATTGACCAAATTGTTTCAGGAAGCATCCTAAAGGCAACTACCACCTGAATATCGGCTTCCCAATTGCTTAAAGCCTCGAAAAATTCAGATGATTTTAGTTTGTCGGGTTGTAAAACGGGTAAATCATGTGCTATCGCAAATTGCTTAACCGCACTTTGCTGCAATTGCATTCCTCTTCCACCTGGTTTATCGGGTGCCGTAACAACCCCAACCACATTCATTTTCGCTTCTAAAAGCGCACTTAACGAAGCCACTGCAAAGGCAGGGGTACCCATAAAAACGATCCTTGGCTTTTTGTCCATGATGCAAAGTTAGTTTATCTGGCATAATTATGTACTTTTGCCCTTTGCACCCTAGGTGCTTTATTTAAAAAATACAATATGCAACAAGTAAAAAATGGTGATACCATTCAAGTGCATTATCACGGTACTTTAACTAGTGGTGAGACATTTGATTCTTCAAAAGGAAGAGCCCCTTTAGAGTTTGAAGTAGGAACTGGAATGGTTATTCCGGGTTTTGATAGTGGAGTATTAGGCATGACAGTTGGTGAGAAAAAAACAATCCATATTCCATTTATGGAAGCGTACGGGCCTAAACAACCTGAAATGATTGTAGAATTCCCGAAAACACAATTTCCTGCTGACTTAAATCCTGAAATTGGGATGGCATTGACTATGAACAACGGCCAAGGACAACAATTTCAAGTTATTGTAGTTGAAGTAAAAGAGGAAGTGGTTGTTTTAGACGCAAACCATTCTTTAGCTGGACAAGACTTGACTTTTGATTTAGAATTAGTAAACATTGACACGCCTTCTAAAATTATTATGCCTTAATAATTTTATTGCTAAATAACCAAGGCGTCCCAAATTATTGGGGCGCCTTTTTTTATACGCCACATTCAGCTTAACTTTATCAGTACAAAATTTTACTCACTTAGTATTTATGTATATTTATGGCATTTGATAATTTAAAAGTGGCAGAAAGGTTTATGAAGTATGTCCAAATAGACACGCAAAGTGACCCAACAAGTAACACCTTCCCTTCGACTAGTAAACAAAAAGATTTGCTTTCCATGCTTGTAGCGGAACTACAAGACATAGGTATTAAAGATGCAGCAATGGACGAACATGGATATGTAATGGCAACAATTCCAGCTAATAGTTCCATTCAAGTTCCGGTGATTTGTTTTTGCGCACATGTTGACACCGCGCCTGACTGCAGTGGCACATATGTAAAGCCTATACTACATAAGCATTATAACGGCTTACCAATAACACTCCCCGATGACGCAACACAAGTAATTTCGATTGAACAATATCCTTATTTGAAAGAATTTATTGGTGGGTCCATTATTACTGCATCTGGAAAAACTTTGTTAGGGGCGGACGACAAGGCGGGAGTTGCTATCATTGTAGAACTAGCAAGTTATTTAATGCAAAATCCTGCAATACAACATGGTCCTGTAAAAATATTATTTACTCCCGATGAAGAAGTGGGAAAAGGAACTGATTTTTTAGATTTGAAAAAACTAGGAGCAGATTACGGGTATACATTAGATGGCGGTGCATTGGGTGACTTTGAAATGGAAACGTTTAGCGCCGATTATATAGTATTACATATTGAAGGCGTGATTGCGCACCCTGGTGCTGCAAAAGGCATTATGCAAAATGCAATTAAAGCTGCAGGCGCAATATTAGCGGCATTACCTAATACAGAATGGTGTCCTGAACAAACTGAAGGACGTGCAGGATTTGTGCATCCAAATCATATGGAAGGGGGTGCAGAAAAAGCAAGGATTGAATTTTTAGTACGCGATTTTGATACACCTACTTTGAAATTACATGCCGAGCGTTTATTAAATATTGCAAAAAACGCATTAGCTAAGCATTCCGACTTTTCAAATGTGAAATTATCAATGACTATTACCGAACAGTACCGAAATATGCGGGAGATAATTGACTTGCATCCTGCAATAGTGGAAAATGCACTGAATGCTTATAAAAGGGCAGGAGTCATACCAAAAGTAGCACCTATAAGGGGCGGCACCGACGGTAGTAGGATGAGTTTTATGGGTCTTCCTACCCCTAATATTTTTACGGGTATGCAAGCCATTCATAGCAAGCATGAATGGATAGGTGTTAGGGATATGGAAAAATCGGTAGAAGTGTTAGTAAACCTAGTAGAAATAATTTAACATTTTGATAGTTATTCACACCTATTATAATTCAAGTAAAACCGATTAACTTTAAAAATAAATTAAACAATATGTTGTTTTTGTTACAGGTTACCGAAAATAAAATTTCTTTGATAAGCTTATTGCAAAAGGGCGGCTGGATAATGTATCCTTTATATGCCTTGTTGGTTATTGCAATATTTGTTTTTATAGAACGTTTTTTAGCTATAAAAAAAGCGGGAACAACCGATCCTAAATTCATGTTAATAATTAGAGATAATATTATTTCTGGAAATATTACTGCTGCAAAAAGTTTTGCAAAGAGTACCGAGAATTCAGTAGCGAAAATGATTGAAAAAGGAATTATGAGAATTGGTAAGCCATTAGATGCGATTGAAAAGAGCATGGAAAACGTGGGCAAATTAGAGATGTATTCAATGGAGCGTAATTTAAATATATTGTCATTGGTTGCAGGGATCGCACCTATGTTTGGTTTCTTGGGAACAATCATTGGAATGGTACAGTTGTTTTATGGCATTGCTTCAACTGGTGAGTATACATTAAATACAATTGCTGGTGGTATATATACTAAAATGATTACTTCGGCTACTGGCTTAATCATTGGCTTGATTGCATATGTTGGGCATAATTTCTTATCAACTCAAATAGATAAGAATGCAAATAAAATGGAAGTGGCTAGTGCTGATTTCTTAGACATTTTACAAGAACCAACTCATTCTTAATTTATGAATCTGCGAAATCGGTTAAGACATCAGCCAGAAGTGCATACGGGTGCGTTGAATGATATTTTATTTATCTTATTATTGTTTTTCTTAATTGTATCCACTTTAGCAAATCCGAATGTAATAAAAGTGTCTAATCCTAAGTCGGCTAGTGATACCAAAGCAAAGCAGACGGTAGTTGTCACAATTGACAAGGATCAAAATTTATTCATAGGCGCTACACCAGTTTCATTGGATTCACTCTCTAGTCAGTTAGGTACTTTTTTAGCAAAGGAAACCGATAAGCCTTCGGTGGTAATTAATGGCGATAGTGTTGCAAAATTAGGGGTGACTATTCAAGTGATGCAAATTGTAAAAAAATTAGGCGCTACACCTGTAATTGCAGTAGACCCGACGCACTAATTTGAAAAGTCTTGTACCTAATTAAAATGGCCCTTTTTATTTTTTAAACTAGCCCTTACCATTCTGTTTTTACCGAACATGTCCTGCCTTAATTCTGCATGGTATCCCATTTCGTCTAACAGTGTAAGCATGTTTTCACCTTGGTCATAATGAATTTCAAAAAATAGTTGTCCATTAGTAGACAAGCATTGCTTCCCTAGTCGTGCAATAGCTTTATAAAACTGCAAAGGATCCTCATTTAACACAAACAAAGCGATATTTGGCTCATAGTCTTTAACTTGCCCTTGCATGTCTGCTAATTCTCGTATTGGAATATAAGGAGGGTTGCTAACCATAATATCGTAGGTGTCGGGCAGGGAAGCCGTCATTAAAATATCTTCTTGCACCCATTCTACATGGGCATTTAATTTTTCTGCATTTTCTTTGGCAATTAATAAAGCGGCGTTACTAATATCAAGTCCGGTAAGTTTACAATCGGGCAATGATTTTATT
>CANHAE010000057.1 GCA_947458915.1 Bacteroidota bacterium | reverse complement strand
TGTCCAATTGCTAATATAAAATTTAATCATATATGTCATTAAGAAAAGAAGCGGTAAATTATGTAAGTCATAATAAACCAACGTCTCCAAATGTAAGTGGGTCAAAAATAACAGGCATTTTTGGCGAAAGTGTATTCACTTTAAAAACTGCTAGAGAGTTTTTAAGTGATGAAGCTTATAAGAGTTTAGTTAATAGTAATAAAGGTTCGAAAAGAATTGACCGTGCAGTTGCCAATCAAATTGCAACAGGCATTCGTGCATGGGCAGAAAGTAAAGGTGTAACTCACTTCACACATTGGTTTCAACCATTAAGTGGAGCAACTGCTGAAAAGCATGACTCATTCTTTACGTTAAAAGCCGATGGTACTGCAATAGAAGAATTTGACGGAGCAGCATTAATACAACAAGAACCTGATGCATCTTCATTTCCAAATGGTGGGTTAAGGGCTACTTTTGAAGCAAGAGGTTATTCAGCTTGGGACCCTTCTTCTCCTGCTTTCATTATTGAAATTGGAAACGGAAAAACTTTATGTATACCAACCATATTCATTGCTTACACTGGAGAGTCGTTGGATTACAAAGCACCACTTATGAAAGCGGTGGAAGCAGTTAATAAAGCTGCTGTTACTGTGTGTAATTATTTCGATAAAAATGTAACTAAGGTTACTCCTACCCTAGGTTGGGAGCAAGAATATTTTGTGATTGATGAAGCATTAGTAAATGCACGTCCCGATTTAGTGCAATGTGGACGCACCGTATTTGGATCGGCTCCAGCAAAAGGACAACAATTAGAAGATCATTATTTCGGATCTATCCCAGAAAGAATTTATGCATTCATGCGTGATTACGAAAATGAATCTTACAAATTGGGTATTCCTTTAAGAACAAGACATAATGAAGTAGCGCCTGCTCAATTTGAGTGTGCGCCTATTTTTGAAGAATGTAATATTGCAGTGGATCATAATATCCTACTTATGGATGTAATGACCCGCGTTGCGAAACGTCATCGTTTGGTAGTGCTGTTGCACGAAAAACCATTTGCTGGAATTAACGGAAGTGGCAAGCATAATAACTGGAGTATGGCTACGGATACTGGTATTAATTTATTAGCACCAGGTAAAACCCCAAAGACCAACTTAATGTTCTTAACTTTCTTTGTGAACACTATTAAAGCAGTACATGATTATGCTGATATTTTAAGAGCATCTATTGCATCCGCTTCTAATGATTTTAGATTAGGCGCTAACGAAGCCCCACCAGCAATCATTTCTGTATTCATTGGCGAATACTTAACTAAAGTATTAAACGATGTAGAAACAAGAGTAGGTGGTAAATTTGACGAACAAGACGAAGCTATCTTAAAATTAGATTTACACCGTAGCATTCCTGAATTAATGATCGACAATACCGATCGTAATAGAACATCTCCATTCGCGTTTACAGGTAATAAATTTGAATTCCGTGCTGTTGGTTCAACTGCCAATTGCGGACATCCAATGACTGTATTAAATACCATTATTGCTGACACTTTGGTGAAATTCTCACAAGAAGTAGATGCCTTAATTGAAAAAGGAGATAAAAAAGAAATTGCGATTATGCAAGTAATTCAAAAGTACATTGTATCTAGCAAGAAGATTTTATTTGAAGGAGACGGCTACAGCGAAGAGTGGCACAAGGAAGCAGAAAAAAGAGGCCTACCTAATTTAAAGACAACTCCTGTTGCATTGGACGCTATGGTTACTGAAAAATCTAAAAAATTATTCAAGGACAATAACATTTACACACATGGTGAATTAGAAGCACGTTACGAAATTGAATTAGAAACTTACATTAAGAAGGTTCAAATAGAAGCACGTGTAATGGGTGATTTAGCAACTAACCATATTATTCCTGCTGCAATTAAATACCAAAATGAGTTATTGAAAAATGTAAACTTGTTACGCGAAGCTGCATTACCTGAAAAATTATATAAAGGACAGTTAACTTTATTGAAGGATGTGAGCACGCATATTCAAGAAGTATACGACAATGTGCACAAAATGGTAGAAGCAAGGAAAGTAGCAAATAATATTGTTGATTCAAGAGAAAAAGCAATCACTTACGAAGCAAAAGTAAAAGCCCAATACTTTGATAAAATTCGTTACCACGTTGACAAATTAGAGCAATTGGTAGACGATGAATTATGGACTTTGCCTAAGTATAGAGAAATGTTGTTTTTGAGATAGTAGAAAGCACAAAATAATCCCCAGAGGCTAGTAATAACACAAAAATGCCCCCGAGTAATCAGGGGCATTTTTAATATAATAAAGTGGAGAAAAAGAACTAATAAAAAAAGGAGCTCCTTTATGGGGCTCCCTTATTTAATTTCATTAGAGAATTTTTTCTAGCTTTTATCTTTCTTTCAAAAGCGAAGAAAAAATTACTTCATCTTAAATCCTTCCAAGAACTTTGTTGTAAAGTTTCCTGATATAAAATCTTCGTTTTGCATTAATTGTAAATGAAAAGGAATAGTTGTATGCACTCCTTCAATTACATACTCACTTAAGGCACGATACATAGTGTTAATAGCTTCCTCACGTGTTTGGGCAATGGTAATTAATTTGCCAACCATTGAATCGTAGTAAGGAGGAATGACATAGCCAGCATACACATGGCTATCGATACGCACCCCATGTCCACCTGGTGTATGCAATACCGTTATTTTACCTGGGCAAGGGCGGAAATCATTGTAAGGGTCTTCGGCATTTATACGACACTCAATTGCATGTAATTTAGGTTCATAATTCTTCCCTGAAATTTTCTCGCCAGCTGCTATTTTAATTTGCTCTTTAACTAAGTCGTATCCAACTACTTCTTCTGTTACGCAATGTTCAACTTGAATACGTGTATTCATTTCCATGAAATAAAAATTACGGTGCTTGTCTACTAAAAATTCTACCGTACCCACACTTTCATAATTAATTGCTTTTGCCGCTTTAATAGCAGCATCTCCCATTCTTTGACGTAAATCAGGCGTCATAAATGGCGATGGAGATTCTTCCACTAATTTTTGATGCCTTCTTTGAATGGAACAATCACGTTCACTTAAATGACAAACATTTCCAAATTGGTCGCCAGCAACTTGTATTTCAATATGCCTTGGCTCTTCTACGAATTTCTCCATGTACAAGCCATCATTTTTAAAAGAAGCACCAGCTTCCATCTTTGCTCCTTCAAATGATTTTTCAATTTCTTGTTCGCTCCAAACCACACGCATTCCTTTACCACCTCCACCTGCTGTAGCTTTAATAATTACAGGGTATCCAATTTTTTTTGCTAGCACTTTGGCTTCAGCAACTCCTTCTAGTAAACCTTCACTACCTGGAACCACTGGAACACCTGCTTTAATCATGGTATCCTTTGCCGTAATTTTGTCCCCCATTTTATTAATCATCTCAGGAGTGGGTCCAATAAACTTAATATCATGGTCGGCACAAATTTGAGCAAATTTTGCGTTCTCTGCTAAGAATCCATACCCCGGGTGCACTGCATCAGCATTGGTAATTTCACAAGCTGCCATTATGTGCGGAATATTTAAATATGAATCCTGGCCTTTTGGACCTCCAATACAAACCGCCTCATCGGCAAATTTCACATGCAAGCTATCCTTATCGGCTGTAGAATAAACGGCTACCGTTTTAATACCCATTTCTCTACAAGTTCTAATTATACGCAAAGCAATTTCGCCACGATTGGCTATCAATATTTTTTTAAACATTTTTTTAATTTAAATTAGAAAATGGGGGGCCTAAGCTGGTTGAACCAAGAACAATGGTTGGTCATATTCAACTGGGCTAGCATCTTCCACTAACACTTTTACGATAGTGCCTTTTATTTCACTTTCAATTTCATTGAAAAGTTTCATCGCTTCAATGATACAAACTACTTTACCAGGTGAAACTTCTGTTCCCTCTTCAGCCATTAATGGCTTGTCAGGTGCTGCGCGACGGTAAAAAGTTCCAATCATTGGACTTTTAATAGTAATTAGGTTATCGGCAACTGGCGCTGCAGGTGTATTAGTTGCAACTGGAGCGGCCACTGGGGCAGATGCAGGAGCAGCAGTATACATTTGAGCAGGAGCTGAATTCACTGTGATTTTATCCTCTTTTTGCTTAATCGTTACTTTACCGTCTTTGTCTTCAATACTAATTTCTCCAATATTACTTTTGTTTACAACCTTTATTAGGTCGTGAATTTGTTTTAAGTCCATGTTTGGCAATTTTGGGTAAAATTGGGGTATTTTTATTGATTTTACGTAAAAAATGGGCTTTTTTTATCAAAAACATGGGTTTTAGGCATAAAAATAGGGAATCAATAATTCCCTATTCCATGTATATTCTAATATATGTAAGCAAAAAGGGCCCGTTTATGGGGCCCTTTTTAAAATCATTAGCGTGTAAATAACTAAGGCCTTACATTAAATAAAGGCCTTAGTTAGTTACTTCACTCTTTCTACGTATTCGCCATTTTTTGTGTTAATCTTGATTTTCTCCCCTTCATTCACAAATAACGGAACCATTACGGTAGCACCTGATTCCAAAGTAGCTGCTTTCAAAGCACGTGTTGCAGTATCACCTTTAACCCCATTTTCGCAATAAGTAATTAAAACGTCAATTTTTTCTGGCAACTCCGCACCAATTGGCAATTCGGTTTCTGTATTCATAAATACAAATACTTCAGCGCCTTCAATTAAATACTGAGGGGCGTCGATCATTTCTTCTGCCATAACAATTTGCTCAAATGTCTCATTATTCATAAGGTTATAACCGCTGTCATCCTTATATAAGAACTGAAAAGTCTTCTTTTCAACACGAACAGGATAAATGGTTTCTCCACTATTCCATGTCTTTTCAATAGACCTTTTGTTATCAACCCCTTTAAGCTTAGCCCAAATTTTAGCAGCTGCGCGTGCTGTTTTGTTCTCTCCAAACTCCACTACAGAGTATAAATTATTGTCCAATTTTAAAATCATCCCGCGACTGATGTCTGATGTTGTTGCCATAAATTTAATTTTTGTTTGTCTTTCCGAGCGACAAAAGTACTACTTGCAAGTCATTTATAAAAAAACATGGAATTTTTGTTAAGAAATAAGGGTAAAAAAAGCGGGTTTAGCCTATTTTTGCGGCACAAATAACAAATTCAGTCCCAATGTCAGTATTAGTTAACAAGAACTCGAAGATAATTGTACAGGGTTTTACCGGTACAGAAGGTAGTTTCCACGCAAGCCAAATGATAGAATATGGCACTCAATTAGTAGGTGGAGTAACTCCAGGTAAAGGTGGTTCAACACATTTAGATAGACCCGTTTTTAATACCGTTGCAGATGCTGTAAAAAATACAGGCGCTAATGTGAGTATTATTTTTGTACCTCCTGCATTTGCAGCCGATGCAATTATGGAAGCGGCCGAAGCTGGTATTGCTTTGGTAGTTTGTATTACAGAAGGAATTCCTGTTCAGGATATGGTTAAAGTGAAAAACTTTTTAGTTGGAAAAAATACAAGATTAATAGGGCCCAATTGTCCAGGGGTAATTACAGCAGAAGAGGCAAAAGTAGGTATCATGCCTGGCTTTATTTTCAAGAAAGGAACTATTGGAATTGTTTCAAAAAGTGGAACCTTAACTTACGAAGCTGCTGACCAAGTAGTAAAAGCAGGTTTAGGTGTAACAACAGCAATTGGAATTGGTGGCGATCCTATCATTGGAACAACTACTAAAGAAGCTGTTGAATTATTAATGAACGATCCTGAAACTGAAGGTATCATTATGATTGGCGAAATTGGAGGTAGTATGGAAGCAGATGCAGCTAATTGGATTAAAGACAACTTAAGAAAACCTGTTGTAGGATTTATCGCAGGTCAAACAGCGCCTCCAGGACGCCGTATGGGGCACGCTGGTGCTATTATTGGTGGTGCAGACGATACTGCTGAAGCTAAAATGAAAATTATGGCTGCTTGTGGTATTCACGTTTGTGCCAGCCCTGCTGACATTGGTAAAACAATGGCTGCCGCATTGAAAAAATAAATAGTTCAAAACACTTTTATAGCAATCCCTTATTATGAAAATAGTAAGGGATTTTTTATTGTAAATTCGTAGTATGAAATGTACACCCTTATTTTTTTGCTTTTGTTTTATGTGTTTTTTTGCAACAGCTCAAACAACAAAATTAAGCATCCACGCTACCCCTCCTATAGTATTAAAAGCAGGGGAAGCGCATACCCTTAAGGTAAGCGTGTCTCATAATTTCAAATCAGAACAAACGGGCAACCTAATACTTTCTTTGTTAAATAATAAAACACAACAATCGGTGGATGGTTGGTTTTTGAATGTGTTCCCTTTTCAATATTTTACAACCATTGCAGGAACTGCTTTTGATGCCGAATTTCCATTTACTGTACCTGACGCTTACGATGGGAAATTTGATATACTGCTAATTGCTGAAGTTGATAAAATAAAAGATAGTATTCGATTTACTGTCCCTACAAGAAAAAAATAATTCCGTTTGCAGAAAAAAGTAAAATATTTAATTGTTGGACAAGGCCTAGTAGGCACATGGATGAGTTACTTCTTGCAGCAGCGGCAGCTTTCCTTTAAAATTATTAACGACACTACCATACATGCTGCCACGAGCGTAGCGAGTGGTGTAATGAACCCGGTAACGGGAAGAAGAATTGTTCAAACCTGGATGATAAATTCTATTTTGCCCTTTGCAGTGGAGGCTTACGCAGCATTAGGTGAAACACTTAATACTGATGTTATTAAAAAAGCCCCGGCAATTCTTTTGCATCCTTCCGAACAAATGAAAGAAAGCTTTGAGTATCGTTTAACGCATGATAATGTTTACCTATTCAAAAATAATCCCGAAATAGTAAACGCCTTTTTTAATACCCCTTACGGAACGGGTGCTATAGACGAATGTTATTGGATTGATTTGAATAAAATGTTGTCTGCTTCTCGCTTGGATTTACAAAATAAAGGAAACTATATTGAATCCAATTTCGAAATAAGTGATTTAGCATTCATTGAAAATGGAGTAAGTTGGAAAAATATACAAGCGGATTATATAATTTTTTGTGATGGGATTCACTCTATGTATAATAACTACTTTAATAAACTTCCATTTGCTCCGAATAAAGGAGAAGCATTAATTATTAAAGTGCCAGGATTGCCTACAAATCATATTTACAAATCGAACATTTCTATAATCCCATGGGAGGATGATTTATTTTGGGTAGGATCAAGTTATGAGTGGAGTTTCGACAACATAGCACCTACGCAGGAATTTAGAGAAAAAACGAAAGACGCTTTAGCTATGTATTTAAAATTGCCCTTTGAAATTGTCGATCATATTGTTGGCGTTAGGCCCGCAAATAGAGATCGCAGGCCCTTTGTGGGCATGCATCCTTCCTACCCCCAACTTGGCATTTGCAATGGCATGGGTACCAAGGGTTGCTCCCTAGCGCCCTATTTTACTAGCCAATTAATTGAACACCTTGAATTGGGTTTGCCTATTGAACCTGAAGTAAATATTAATAGGTTTCAAGGACTATTGCAATCCTAATAAATATAAATTATTTTTAAGGCCAATTTTAAAATACATTTAATAATAAAGAAACGATCTAACATGTCTAGCCAAAAAACAAATTACTATAATATCCCCCTTGCATATAGAAGAATGGAGAACTTACATATCGTGTTTTGGTTATTTAAAGATATTGCATGGTGTATGTTTTGGAAACCATTAGGCATTGCCATGATTATTCCAACACTAATCATTTCTATTATAATTTCATGGAGAACGAGAAAAGTTGTTTCAGAGTTATGTCATAATTTAGCAATTACTGTATGGATTACAGCTAACTCTTTTTGGATGTGTACTGAGTTTTTCGGTGTTGACCATATCCTAATTTATCAAACATATAGTGTTAAACACTTAGCGGTTATACCTTCATTTATAGGTGTATTAATTCTTGCTTATTATTATTTATTATACATGCCAAGGCATAGGCATGACCCACTTACTTTATAATAATTACAAATACTTCTTTAAGCGATACGCTTGTAAAAAAGTAACAAACCCCAACAATGCAACTGACAAGAATGCCCAACGCAGTCCAATTGCTTGAGACAAGAATCCAATTATAGGGGGCCCAATTAAAAAGCCAAAAAAACCAACCGACGAAACCGAAGCTAGTGCAATACTTGCCTGGCCTGGTGCTGCGGACTTTCCTACACTACCATAAATTGTAGGTATCACCGAAGACACTCCAAATCCAACAAACATAAAACCTATAGCACTAACAGTTAATGAAGGGAAGCTTACGGCAATTATTAAACCAATTATTACCAATAGCCCGCTTAACATTAACTGTTTTCTTGCTCCCCAATATGTAATTAATTTGTCGGCAAACATTCTACCTGTTGTCATGCAAGCCATAAAACTTATATAGCCAATAGTCCTCAATTCGGTTGACACTTTTGCAACATCCTGAAAAAACACCCCACTCCAATCAAACATCATTCCTTCACATATCATATTACTCAATGCAATAAAACCAAATTGTAACATAAGCGGACTTGGCTTATTCCACATTTTGTTAAGTGATTGTTTGTTTTTCTCACTTTGTAATAAATAAGGGTGCGCGATAAATAAAAATAAATAAGAAATACCTGCGATAACTAAAAATTGACTTAGCACCGACATGTCCTGAGCAACAAAAAAACCGCCAATAAGCCCACCTGCAAAACCAGCTAAACTCCAAAAGCCATGAAAAGTAGAAATAATGCTTTTTTCAAACGATTTAACTAACACTACTGCTTGCGTATTTACAGAAACATTGTATAAGTTACCCGCCATCCCAAAAAAGAATAAACAAATTCCTAATTGCCAGGTATTTGTGACAAGACCAAGCATTATTAGGGCAACTGGGTATAATACAGCAGCTATCTTTAGCATTCTATTACTGCCATATAAAGAAGTTAAGCTTCCAGAAATAGGGATGCCAATAAATGACCCTAATGGCAAAAAAAGCAACATTCCCCCAAATTCAGCATCATTTAAGCCCAGCTGCATCTTTACGTCAGGAATTCGACTTGCCCAACTAGCAAAGCAAATACCCGCAAAAAAGAAAAACCCCGATAATACGATACGCCTAGTTCGATTGGAAATTGCTTGTGCTGACATACACCAAAGGTCGTGATTTTATAGGATTTGGGCTATATTTGCAGACCTAACATTTTAATAGATTTATATGTACCGTACGCATCATTGTGGAGAATTAAATATTGAATTTGTAAACCAAAATGTAACCCTTGCAGGTTGGGTTCAAACAATCAGAAAATTTGGAGCAATCACTTTTGTGGACCTAAGGGACCGTTATGGTATAACTCAACTATTAATGGGCGAAGAATTACAAGCACAGCTTGATGCACAACCACTAGGTCGCGAGTTTGTAATTCAAGTAAAAGGGACCGTAATTGAACGTTCTAGTAAAAACTTAACTATTCCTACTGGCGAGATTGAATTAAATGTTACAGATTTTAAAATATTAAATGCATCAATCGTTCCACCATTTACTATCCAAGATGATACTGATGGAGGTGATGACATAAGAATGAAATATCGTTTCTTGGATTTAAGAAGAAATGCAATTAAGAAGAACATGGAATTGCGTTATAATGTAAACCGCGCCACAAGGAACTATTTGCATGAAAAAGGTTTCATGGATATTGAAACTCCCTTCTTAATAAAATCTACGCCCGAAGGAGCCCGTGATTTTGTTGTACCAAGCAGAATGAATGAAGGTGAATTTTACGCATTACCACAATCACCACAAACTTTTAAACAATTATTAATGGTGAGTGGCTATGACCGCTATTACCAAATAGTAAAATGTTTTAGAGACGAGGATTTAAGAGCTGACAGACAACCTGAATTTACACAGATTGACTGTGAAATGAGTTTTGTAGAACAGGAGGACGTATTAAATATGTTTGAAGGTTTAATTAAAAGCATTTTCAAGGACGTAAAGAATATTGATTATACCGACACGGTGCAAAGAATGACATGGGAGGACGCAATGTGGAATTATGGTAACGACAAGCCAGATATACGTTTTGGTATGGAACTTTGCAATTTGAAAAAACCATCACATGTATATGCCGAAAAGCAGGACCAAGCAGCCTTAATTAACGGCGTTGATTTTAAAGTGTTTGATGAAGCAGAAACGGTTATTGCAATTGCTGTTCCGGGATGCAGCGACTACTCACGTAAACAAACCGATGATTTAACCGAGTGGGTTAAACGTCCACAAATTGGCATGAAGGGTTTAGTATTTATTAAATGTAATGCCGATGGTACTTTTAAAAGCAGTGTTGACAAGTTTTATAATGAAAATAAATTAAAAGCGATTGCTGCAGCAGCAAATGCAAAAGCAGGAGATTTAATATTAGTACTTGCCGGTGCAGAAGAAAAAACACGTAAAGCAATAAGTGACTTACGTTTAGAATTAGGCAAACAATTAGGATTTAGAAAAGACGATGAATTCAGGTTACTGTGGGTATTGGATTTCCCATTGTTTGAATATGATGAAGAAGGTAACCGTTGGGTAGCTAGGCACCATCCGTTCACTTCTCCTAAGCCCGACCATATTGATGTTATGATTAATAATGCACCTGAAATTAAAGACGCTGCAAAATACCTAGAACACCCTTACGCAAATATCAAAGCGAATGCATATGATATGGTATTAAACGGAAACGAAATTGGCGGAGGTTCTATTCGTATTTTCCAAAGAGCATTACAAGAAAAAATGTTTGCAGCTTTGGGTATGTCACCTGAAGAAGCCCAACATAAATTTGGCTTCTTGCTAGGTGCTTTTGAATATGGTGCACCTCCACATGGTGGATTAGCTTTTGGCTTTGATCGCTTGTGTGCGTTATTAGGTGGAAGTGAAAGTATACGAGATTTTATCGCATTCCCTAAAAACAATAGTGGACGTGATGTAATGTTAGATGCACCTAGCACCATTGACGATAAACAATTTGAAGAACTGCATATAAAATTGAATTTAAAATAAGTACATGCCACAAAATTTAAAACTTTACGTAGTCCTATCCTACTTATTAATACCTATTTCATTAATATTCGCATTTTTGGACATTGCTTTATTTATTTCAGCTTTAGCTAATCCAAGTACCCTTATTATGGTATTTATAATTGCATGCCTTGTGATTTACACTTTTGTAAGTTTTAAGTTTTTGAAATTGGGCATTCAAAGGGAGCAACCTCAGTCTGCTAAATTAAAAGACTGGATTAAGTTGAATGCCTATGTGAGTCTTTTTCTTTGTGCTGTATTTTTTATTAATTCTATTAGCATTCTGGTTTCAACCAATGCTACTTTGCAAGTTTTTATTGACGAATTTTTACAGCAACAACCCACTTTACCTACTGAACTTAATAGCGCATTTATATTAACCTTATTAAAAGGTTTAGCCGTGTTCTTATTGTTGGTTAGCAGTGTTGGCTTATTGCATATAAGAACTACATTAAGGTTGGTGAAAGAATACGACTATTTGTTCGAATAGTTTGCGGGTATATAATTAATTTACTACGACAAACGCTTCTATTCAATTAGCTGAAAGATTACGTCCTCAAACATTAGCCAACTTAGTGGGAAAATAAATTATACCTGAGAATACAATAAATAGCCCTAAACCCATCTTTCCAGTTAATTTTTTTTCCTTCCGCATAGGTTCTTCCATAATAAGAAATACCCACTTCGTAAATTCTAATATTTTTTATTTTTGCAATTTTAGAAGTGACTTCTGGCTCAAAACCGAACCTTTTTTCATTTAGTTTTATTCCCTTAATAATATCGGTTTTGAAAAGTTTGTAACAAGTTTCCATATCTGTTAAATTTAAATTTGTAAATAAATTAGATAGGAAGGTTAAAAATTTGTTTCCAATAGTATGCCAAAAAAATAAAATTCGATGTGCCGATCCTCCCAAAAATCTTGACCCATATACTACATCCGCAAAACCATCAATTACTGGTTTCAAAAGTATATTGAATTCATTGGGATCATATTCCAAGTCGGCATCTTGAATAATCAAATAGTCCCCTGTAGCATTTTTTATTCCAGTATGAATAGCTGCTCCTTTTCCTGCATTTTTTTCATGTGAAATAAAAACAATTTCAGAAGCAGGATGAGTAGTAATTATATTTTTAACTATGGCACTAGTATTGTCAGTGGAACAATCATTTACAACAATAATTTCTTTAGTTATATTATTTATCAATGATAAATGAATGAGCTTATCTAAAATATTGGATATCGTAGAAGCTTCATTATAAGCGGGGACAATAATTGAAATTTTATTGATTAT
>CANHAE010000056.1 GCA_947458915.1 Bacteroidota bacterium | reverse complement strand
CCTGCTAAAGCAATTACTGTAATTCCAGTGGTACCACCTCCGATATCTATAATCATATTTCCAACAGGTTCTTCTACATCTATGCCAATACCTAAAGCCGCAGCCATAGGTTCGTGAATCATATAAACTTCTTTAGCGCCTGCTTGTTCAGCACTATCACGCACCGCTCTTTTCTCTACTTCAGTAATAGAAGAGGGTATACAAATTACCATTCTCCAACTTGGAGGAAATAAAGGCTTCTTTGGATAAATCATTTTCATCAACTCACGAATCATTAATTCTGCAGCATTAAAATCGGCAATAACGCCATCTTTTAATGGACGAATTGTTCTAATACTTTCGTGCGTTTTTTCATGCATTAACAAGGCCTTTTTACCTACACCTAAAACTTCCTTCATATTGTTTCTGTTAAGGGCAATAATAGAAGGTTCATTCACAACTACTTCGTCATTGTGAATGATAAGGGTATTTGCGGTACCTAAGTCCATCGCAATTTCCTGAGTAAAAAAATTAAATAATCCCATTATACGAAAAATTTTAAAGTTCAATTTGAATGATGCAAAAATCAGCTAAAAACCTTGAACTACAAAGCTTTTTATGAATTAATCAACTGCTTGTTTTGTTAAAAACTTTTACTTGAACTCGAATCCAATATCTTTTCTGAAATTCATGCCTTCAAAATGAAGCAAAGACAAAGTGTTTTGCGCCTTTTTTACGGCGTCCTGGATAGTAGTGCCCTGGGCGGTTACCGTTAAAACTCTGCCTCCTTTTGTAACAATTGCATTTTCCTTTAAGCCAGTACCAGCTTGAAATACAAGGGTATCTGGAATGTTTTGCGCAGCTTCGAAGCCGCTAATTATAAAGTCCTTTTTATATACACCTGGATAACCTCCACTTACCGCCATTACGGTTGCAAATGCATTTTCATTATATTCAATATTTACGTCAGCCAAAGTTCCATTATCGACTGCCGCTAATAAGCTCACTAAATCGGTTTGGAGCCTTGGTAGAATAACTTCTGTTTCAGGGTCGCCTAACCTGCAATTGTATTCAATTACATAAGGTTCTCCCCCGCAGTTCATTAAACCAAAAAACACAAAACCCTTATAAATCAGTCCTTCCTGATGAATTCCCTGAATAGTTGGTTTAATAATGCGTTGTTCCACTTTTTCCATAAACACACTATCCATAAAAGGCACTGGACTCACGCAACCCATGCCCCCTGTATTTAATCCAGTGTCCCCTTCGCCGATTCTTTTGTAATCCTTTGCATGGCCAATTATTTGGTAACTAATACCATCGGTTAGTGCAAAAACGCTTACTTCAATTCCTTCTAAAAACTGCTCTATCACTACTTTTGCGCTTGCTTCCCCAAATTGCTTGTTTTGGATCATTTCTTCGAAACAAGCCAATGCTTCTGTGTGGGTTTGTGCAATAATTACCCCCTTTCCAGCCGCTAAACCGTCGGCCTTTAACACAATTGGAAGGGAATGATTAAGTATATAAGAGCATCCCATTTCATAATTGGCTGCCGTAAATTCGGCATAGCTAGCAGTGGGAATTTGGTGCCTTTGCATAAAGTGTTTGCTAAAAGCCTTACTTCCCTCTAATTGAGCAGCATTTACTGAAGGCCCAATGATATTTACATGGCTTGTCATTGGGTCATTCGCAAAAAAGTCATAAATACCCCTTACAAGTGGTTCTTCAGGTCCTACCACTACCATTTCAATATTATTTTCTAAAACACATTCTTTTAACCCTTCAAAATCGGAGACTTCAATAGGTACATTCGTCCCTATGCCAGCTGTGCCTGGGTTTCCGGGAGCTATGAATATTTGGTCTGCCTGGTGGCTTTTAGTCATTTTCCAAGCCAAAGCATGTTCTCTTCCGCCACTTCCAATCAATAAAATATTCATAATTAAGGGTTTGCTCCACGAAAGTAAAAATTATTGAAGGGATTTTATTAATTTGAGTGAATTAATTAAACGATAACTTATGTCTACAAACGCTTTAAAACATCCCAAAGGATTATATGTTTTGTTTGCAACCGAAATGTGGGAGCGATTCAACTATTATGGAATGCGTGCTATTTTGGTTTTGTTTTTAACAAAGGCACTGCTTTTTGATAAAGTATTTGCTTCTCAGGTATATGGTAGTTACACAGGCCTAGTATACTTAACACCCTTATTGGGGGGATATATTGCTGACAGGTATTGGGGTAATAACCGTTCTATCATTGCAGGAGGTTTGGTGATGGCAATTGGAGAGTTCTTTTTGTTTTTTTGTGGTCACTTTTACGAAAGCGCAGCCATCGCCACGCCTTTGTTTTATACTGGTTTAGGGTGTATGATTGCGGGAAATGGGTTCTTTAAGCCAAATATTTCCAGTATGGTGGGTCAATTATATGCTAAAGGAGACTCGAAAACCGACGCGGCTTATACTATTTTTTATATGGGTATCAATACAGGAGGGGCCTTGGGACCAATAATATGTGGGGCTCTTGGCGATACGGGAAAGGATGGAGATTTTAAATGGGCCTTTTTGGCTGGGGGTGTTGCGATGCTTTTAAGCGTAATTACTCAAATGGTATTTCAGAAAAAATATTTAGTGAATCCTCAAGGAGAGCAAATTGGCCTAGCACCTAAAAATGCGCCTAAGTTTTTTCAAAAAATGCCAGTGATGGTTGGATTTTTATTTTTAATTTCCTTAGTAACAATTGCACTAGTGTATATAGATATTATGGTGGTAAGTTATTTATTTTGGTTATTACTTGCATGTATTTTATTTATTGCTTTTATTATATTTTCTGATAAATCATTAGATGCAATTCAAAAGAAAAAAGTAGCTGTGTTATTCACGGTCTCATTCTTTGTAATCTTTTTTTGGAGTGCTTTTGAACAAGCTGGTGCTTCATTAACCTATTTTGCTTCAGAAAATACACAAAGAAATTTAGGTTTCTTTGAAGTACCTACTAGCTTTTTTCAATCATTAAATTCAATATTTGTGGTTACACTTGCTCCATTGGTTGCATGGGTTTGGATAAAACTTGGAAAGCGTAATATAGAACCTTCTTCGCCATTTAAAATGGCAATGGGTTTACTATTATTGGCATTGGGCTATTTCTGGATCGCAACAGGTGTAAATGGGGTAGGTGCTGGTGTTAAAGTAAGTATGATTTGGTTAATTGGAATGTATATGATGCATACATTTGGTGAATTGTGCTTGTCTCCAATTGGGTTATCCTTATTCAATAAATTGGCGCCAGTTAAATTCGCATCTTTATTAATGGCAGTTTGGTTTACAGCCAATGCCTTCGCCAATAAACTAGCAGGTGTATTTAGTGCTTTGTATCCTGAAAATGGGAAGATTACATCATTTGCTGGCTATCAAATTAGCAACCTCCATGAATTTTTTATGTTCTTTGTTTTTATGGCAGGTATTGCTTCAATCATTTTATTTTTCTTATCTAGTAAGCTAAAAAATTTAATGCAACAATAAGCTAGTTGCCTAATAAATAGTTGTATAAAATAAAAGGCCTCAATTGAGGCCTTTTATTTTCGGAAAAATTTTTCATTAAGCTTCTTCAACTATGATATTAATAGGAGTTGGCTAAATCAAATCTTATAAAACACCATTTACAATTTCATCTACAACACCTGGATCTAGTAAAGTTGAAGTGTCTCCTAAATTACTTAATTCTCCTTCTGCAACTTTGCGAAGTATTCGACGCATAATTTTTCCAGAACGTGTTTTAGGCAATCCTGATACAAACTGAATTTTATCTGGTTTGGCAATGGCGCCAATAATTCTTGTGACAGTTTGTAAAATATCCTTTCTAATCATTTCGGCAGTACCATGCGTATCTTGACCATGAGAGCCAGTGTAAATCACATATGCATAAATTCCTTGTCCTTTAATATCATGAGGGTAGCCAACTACAGCACTTTCTACCACGCCTGCGTGCATATTAATAGCATTTTCTACTTCAGCGGTTCCTATTCTATGACCACTTACATTCAATACATCGTCAACACGTCCTGTGATTCTAAATTGTCCGTCATCTGTTTTTAGGGCGCCATCTCCTGTAAAATATAAGTTATCATAAGTAGCAAAATAATTCGTTCTGCAACGTTCGTGATCGCCATAGGTAGTTCTTAAAATTCCTGGCCATGGTTGAGCTATACATAAGTTACCTCTATACAAACCTTCTTCTTGAGTGGTTACTTCAACACCTTGGTCGTCTACTAACAGTGCTTTTACACCTGGCATTGGATAAGTTGCCCATCCTGGCTTGCCTGGAGTTATACCCGCCATATTCGAAATTAAAATACCCCCTGTTTCTGTTTGCCACCAAGTATCAACAATTGGACATCTTTTTTTACCAATATGTTCGTCATACCAATGCCAAGCTTCTTCATTAATAGGCTCGCCCACTGTCCCCAAAACTTTTAAGCTACTTAGGTCATGGTCCTTTACAGGTCCTAAACCAAATCCCATCAAAGAGCGAATAGCAGTAGGTGCAGTGTATAAAATATTCACACGGAATTTGTCAATAATACTCCAAAATCTTCCAGCATCAGGGAAGGTAGGGATACCTTCAAACATTAAGGAAGTTCCTCCTGCACTGAGTGGTCCGTATATTATATAACTATGTCCAGTAATCCAACCCACGTCCGCAGTGCAGAAAAATATATCGTTAGGTTGGTATTGGAATACGTTTACAAAAGTGTAATTCGTGTATACCATATATCCTGCAACGCTGTGGACAACGCCTTTTGGTTTACCAGTCGACCCCGAAGTATATAAAATAAACAACGGATCTTCGGCATCCATTTCTTCAGCTGGCACAAAATGAAGCCCTTGTGTTTCTACTTTTTTAATTTCATCTTCCCACCAAACGTCACGTCCTTTTAACATGGATACAGCTGTCCTTGTTCTAGTGCAAACAATTACTTTTTTAATTGTTTTGTTACCAATTAATGCGTCGTCTATAACCGATTTTAAGGGAATGTCTTTTGCGCCTCTGTATGCACCATCGCATGTTACAATAAATTCAGCTTTTGCATCTTCCAAGCGATCGGCAATACTTTGCGCCGAGAAACCGCCAAAAATAACGCTATGAATAGCACCAATTCTTGCACAAGCTAAAACAGCAATGGCTAATTCTGGAATCATGCCCATATATATACAAACACGGTCACCTTTTTTTACGCCATTGTTATAAAGTACTTGTGAAAACTGACATACTTTATTATGTAGTTGCTTATAGGTAATAATGCGGTGGTGTTCTTCAGGATCATTTGGCTCCCAGATAATCGCAGGCGTATCGCCTCGTTCTTCTAAATGCCTGTCCAAGCAATTTTCGGTAATATTTAGTTTACCACCTTTGAACCATTCTATTTTTGGATCCTTGAAGTTCCAGTCTAACGCAGTATCCCATTTCTTTTTCCAAGTAAAGGTTGCTGCAATTTCACTCCAGAAAGCCCCTGGTTCTTCAATGCTTTTTTTATAGGCTGCATGGTAAGCTGCAAGGTCTTTAATTTGATAAGGGTAACTCATACATTGAACTTAGATTAGTTATCTCAAATTTACATTTTTTAAATTAAAATATTTAACTTGAATTTTCACAAGTAAATTAAAACATGAGCCAAGCAAAAGATTCGAGTAAAATTGCATTTGTAATTGGAGCCTCTTCAGTGGGGACACTTATAGAATGGTATGATTTTTACATTTTTGGAATGTTGGCTACCATTATCTCACAACAATTTTTCCCTGCTGACGCTGGTACTGCAGCGCTTTTAAGCACGCTAGCTATTTTTGCCGCTGGTTTTATTGTTAGGCCATTTGGTGCATTGGTGTTTGGAAGGCTAGGAGATTTAATTGGAAGGAAGTACACTTTTTTGTTAACCTTGTTAATAATGGGGGGATCTACATTTGCAATTGGTTTAGTACCAGGCTATGCTTCTATTGGATGGGCTGCACCAATTATTGTATTGGTGTTGCGTTTATTACAAGGTTTGGCGTTGGGTGGCGAGTATGGTGGAGCAGCGACTTATGTTGCCGAACATGCGCCAGCTGATAGAAGAGGTTTTTGGACTAGTTGGATTCAAACCACTGCAACTTTAGGTTTGTTTTTGGCATTAGGTATTATAATTTTAATTCGTTCTAATCAAGGTGTTGAGAAATTTAGTGCAGAATGGGGTGGATGGAGATATCCATTTTGGATTTCGCTTTTACTAGTGATTGTTTCTATTTTGATTAGAATGAAAATGAGCGAATCACCTATGTTCTCAAAATTAAAAGCGGAAGGGAAAACATCGGTGAATCCCTTAAAGGAAAGTTTTGGACGTAAGGCAAATTTCAAGATGGTTTTATTGGCTTTGTTTGGCGCTGTAATGGGGCAAGGTGTTATTTGGTATACGGGACAATTTTATGCACAAAGTTTTATTGAAACGGTGTGTAAAGTAGATTTCATACAGTCTCGAAACTTAATGCTATGGGCTATATTATTTGCCACTCCGTTTTTTGTGATTTTTGGATACTTGAGTGACCGAATTGGTAGAAAATGGATTATGATGGCAGGGATGTTAGCAGGTATTTTAACCTACCGACCTATATATCAACATTTCCTTGATGTTACAAGTGCCAATAACAGGGTTGAAAAAATTGATTTAGCTAATACGGTCACTGCTCCTTTAATGGCGTCAATTGACCATAAGGATAATACAAAATTGTATATCATTCACCATTACGATACAGCTTACACTGACGGTGCACATTTTAGGTATACTAAAACAGATACGTTGCATATAGCAGCCGCCTATGCTGTTGGAGATGCCGGAGTAATTAGTTTTACGCAAGTAAATAAATTAGATAGTACTAAAACCGATACGATAATTGCCAAAGTAAAAGCACCTAATGGTACTATTGTAGATGAAACTAAATC
This sequence comes from Bacteroidota bacterium, assembly GCA_947458915.1. Taxonomy (GTDB): domain Bacteria; phylum Bacteroidota; class Bacteroidia; order Chitinophagales; family Chitinophagaceae; genus Sediminibacterium. Next base: position 5,946 of record CANHAE010000056.1, on the reverse strand, counting down.
CGCAAACATTGTGGTTATAAATAAGTCGGTTAAGCCAAGTGTTGTTATTGAAAAAACGTTAGACAACGATACTTATTGGAATTTAATTTGGTTGGTTTTTGTACAAATATTATACGTTACAATGGTGTATGGTCCAATAGCTGCATTCCTTGTTGAAATGTTCCCTACAAAAATCAGGTATACGTCAATGTCATTGCCTTATCATATTGGTAATGGAGTTTTTGGAGGACTAGTGCCATTCTTAGGTACCTTAATTGTAGAATTCACGAAAAATGCAGACAATCCAGCAGGTGACCCATTAGCAGGTTTATGGTATCCTATTGGCGTGGCAAGTATTTGTTTGTTTATTGGAGTAGTTTACTTGACCAATAAGGTGGATAAAAATGTTATGGATTAATTAACGATAAAAAAATTGTAATGAATAATATTAAAAAAATGCTCGGATTGGTTTGGATGGCTGCGGCACCAATATTGATATGGTTTTTAGCTTCACAAGCGATGCAAAAAATCAGTAATGCAACAGAAGCTACAAAGGCCAATGTAATGTTACAGTGGGTTATCATTTTATCCATTTTTGCACCAATTTGTTTTGGCTTCTTCATTTTTGGCTACTACGGTTTTAAAGGAGAATACGACCATTTGCCTGAGAGCTCCGCAGAATTGGATGATTAGAACTACTTTTGTGTCATGTCTTTTATCGTAAATAATATTTCGAAAAATTATGCTACCCAAAAGGCGGTGGCATCACTGTCCTTTAGCATTAATAAGGGGGAAGTAGTTGGATTTTTGGGTCCCAATGGGGCAGGCAAGAGTACCACCCTTAAAATGATTGCAGGCTATTTGCAACCAGACCAAGGGGATGTTACCTTAAATGGTATTTCCCTTTTAAATGAACCCATTGCGTTTAAAAAATTAGTTGGTTATTTGCCCGAGTCTAATGCATTGTATGAAGAAATGTATGTAAGAGAATATTTTAAATTCCTTAGTGAAGTACATAAGCTTGCTGCTCCAACGCAAAGAATAAATGAATTGATTGAACAAACTGGCTTGTCCAATATGCAGCATAAAAAAATTGGAGACTTGTCAAAAGGCTACAAGCAAAGAGTGGGCATTGCTGCAGCCATTATTCACAAACCTGCATTGGTGTTACTAGACGAACCCACTTCAGGCTTAGATCCCAATCAATTAATTGAAATTAGACAGCTAATAAAATCTTTAAGCGCAGGCGCAATGATTTTATTTTCAACACATATATTACAAGAGGTTACTGCCATTTGTACTAGGGTATTAGTGCTGCATCAAGGCGAGTTAGTGGCCGATACTTTAATAGATGATTTATTGAAGCCTTCACAACAAGCCGTAATAGTTGTTTTCGAGGAGGATATTACCCAGCTTTTAAGCGATCCTTTTTGGAACCAATATAGTATACTACAGGAAGACAAACACACGTTAGTAATTAAAGCATCCGATATTAATTTGGTGAAAAAAAACTTAATGAGTTTTGCTTTAGCTAATAGTTTGAATATTCAACGCTTGCATACACAAGAAGCTAGTTTAGAAGAAATTTTCAAATTGCTTACCCATTAAAAAAAAGGGTGTAAATTGCAGTCTCGGTTTTACTTACATAGCTAATAGAAAATAAAATATATGAGTTACATTATTGAAGTTCGTGCAAGACAAATTTTAGATAGTCGTGGAAATCCTACAGTTGAAGTAGACGTATTAACAGATGAAGGCGCACTAGGTCGTGCCGCTGTACCAAGTGGAGCTAGCACTGGTATTCACGAAGCTGCTGAATTAAGAGACAACGACAAAAAGAAGTACATAGGAAAGGGTGTTTTGAAAGCGGTTAAAAATGTAAATGACATCATTGCTAAAAATATTAATGGGTTTGACATTACCGCACAAGCTGCAATTGACCAAATAATGATTGAACTTGATGGCACTGCCAATAAAAGCAAATTAGGTGCAAATGCTATATTGGCTGTTAGTTTAGCGGTAGCTAAAGCAGCTGCTGAAGAAGCAAACTTGCCTTTGTACAGATATATTGGTGGCACGAATGCAAGAACATTGCCTATGCCAATGATGAATATTTTGAATGGTGGAGCGCATGCTGATAATAAAATCGATTTCCAAGAATTTATGATCATGCCTGTTGGGGCGCCTAGTTTTAGCGAAGGTTTACGTTGGGGTGTAGAAATTTTCCATCAGTTAAAAAGTACCTTAAAGAAAAAAGGATATAGTACTAACGTTGGTGATGAAGGTGGTTTTGCGCCAAATATTCAAAGTAATGAGGAAGCTATTGAAACAGTTTTAGAAGCAATCCAAGCGGCTGGTTATAAAACAGGTTCTCAAATTGCCATTGCAATGGATGCAGCTAACAGTGAATTGTGGAATGCAAAAAAGAAAAAATATGTTTTCCATAAGAGTACAGGTAAAGAAATGAGTTCTGACCAGTTGGTTAAATATTGGGAAAGCTGGGTTAAGAAGTACCCAATTGTTTCAATCGAAGACGGTATGGCTGAGGACGATTGGAATGGCTGGAAGAATTTAACTACCACTATTGGAGATAAATGTCAATTAGTAGGAGATGATTTATTTGTTACAAACGTGACACGTTTGCAAACAGGAATTGATAAGAAAATTGCAAATGGCTTATTGGTAAAAGTAAACCAAATTGGTACTTTAACTGAAACCATCAATGCAGTTACTTTGGCACAACATAATGGTTACAATACCATCATGTCTCACAGAAGTGGTGAAACAGAAGATACCACAATTGCTGATTTAGCAGTTGCTTTAAATTGTGGTCAAATTAAAACAGGGTCAGCTTCGCGTAGTGACCGTATGGCTAAATACAATCAATTAATCCGTATTGAAGAACAATTAGGAGAAACTGGTGTATTCCCAACTAAAGGGAAAATAAAATTTGGTAATAAATAATATTAGTAGTTCCCCAAGGACTAATAGTATAGTTGTTAAAGAATGCCTCCTAATTCAAATTAGGAGGCATTCTTTTTTGTGCATTATCAGAACTATGTTAATTTTACGTCAATCCATTAGTATGACATTTTTTAAAAAAGTAGCTCCTTATATATTCAATCGATACTTTGTCGTGTCATTAGGCTTTGTAATATGGATGTTGTTTTTCGATCAACGAGATTTTTTCCAGCAGAAAGAAAGACGCACTGAATTAAATAAGTTAGAAGCTGCTAAAAAATATTATCAAAAAGAAATAGAACAAACCAAAGGGCAGCTTAATAATTTACAAAACAATCCAGCTGCTATTGAAAAATATGCACGTGAAAGGTACCTGCTGCGTCGGGAAGGAGAGGAAGTTTATTTATTTGAAGACACTATGCCTTCAACTGAAAAAAAATGATAAAGAAAGAACGTTATGAAAAGGTGTTGACTTATTTTCAAAGTCATATGCCTATTGCAGAAACTGAATTATCCTATCAGAATCCATTTGAATTACTAGTGGCTGTTATTTTATCCGCACAGTGTACAGATAAAAGAGTGAATTTAACTACCCCAGCCATTTTTGAAAAGTTCCCCACTCCACAAAAAATGGCTCAGGCTACCTTTGATGAACTATTCCCATTAGTAAGAAGTATTTCCTATCCTAATAATAAAACAAAGCATTTGATTGGAATGAGTGCTAAGCTTGTTAATGAATTTGGATCAGAAGTGCCCATGACTATTGAGGCGCTTGTAACTCTTCCTGGTGTTGGCAGAAAAACAGCAAATGTCATTACAAGCGTTGTGGACAATCAGCCTAATATGGCGGTGGATACGCATGTAAATAGAGTTAGCAAAAGGATCGGATTGGTTCCATTAACAGCAACTACTCCTTTGGCAGTAGAAAAAGTACTCATAAAAAATATACCAAGGGAATTGGTGCATACGGCACATCATTGGTTAATTCTTCATGGACGCTATACTTGTTTAGCAAGAAGTCCGAAATGTGAGGATTGTGGTTTACAAACATTTTGTAAATTTTTCGAAAAGGAATCCAAAAAGAAACAGCAATACGTAGCATAAAAAAGCATCCTGTTTTTGCAGGATGCTTAACCTAATTAAATAGGGTAGTAAAATTTATAAAAATTGTAAAATTGCGTCTGTTAATTCTTGCTTAGTGATAGGGATACCCATCATTTTATTATAAGCTTTTGCGTCTACTAAATATTTATCACGGATAATTTTAATTAGCTGACCGTTATTAATTTCTGGAATTAGAATAGTGTCAAAATTCTTCAAAATGTCTCCTAAATTTTTAGGAAAAGGACGCATGTACTTAATATGTGCATGGCTTACCGATTTTCCTTGATTTTGTAAGTCAAGTACAGTACTCTTAATGGTGCCATATGTCGAACCCCATCCTAGTACCAATACTTTGCCTTTCTCTGCGCCACTGTCAATGGTTTGTAAAGGGATATAGTCAGCAATCTTGTCTACTTTTGCTTCACGCATTTTAATCATGAACTGGTGGTTTTCAGCTTCGTAATTTACATTACCTGTTTCATGTTGTTTCTCTAATCCGCCAATTCTATGTTCTAAACCTGGTGTTCCAGGCACTGCCCAAGGCCTTGCTAGTTTCTCATTTCGCTTGTAAGGCAAGAATTTTTCTTCTCCTTCGTCTAGTTTAGTTTTAAATGCTACTTCTATTTTAGGAAGGTCACTTGCATTAGGGAATTTCCAAGGTTCAGCACCATTTGCAATATAACCATCGCTTAACAAAATTACAGGCGTCATATGTTGTAACGCAATTCTAACTGCCTCAAAAGCAACATCAAAACAATCACTTGGCGTAGCAGCGGAAATGATAGGAATTGGTGCTTCTCCGTTACGTCCGTAGTAAGCCTGCATTAAATCACTTTGCTCTGTCTTAGTTGGCAAACCTGTTGAAGGTCCACCTCTTTGAATGTTAACTATTACTAAAGGTAATTCTAACATCATTGCTAAACCCATGGCTTCAGTTTTTAACGCCATGCCTGGTCCAGAAGTTGTTGTTAAGCCAATTTGTCCCCCGTAGCTCGCACCAATTGCAGCAGAAATACCTGCAATTTCGTCCTCCGCTTGGAAAGTTCTAACACCAAAATTTTTATACTTACTTAACTCATGTAATATATCGGTAGCCGGAGTAATAGGGTAAGAACCTAAGAAAATAGGAAGGCCACTTTTTTGTGAAGCAGCAACTAAACCCATTGACAATGCTTGGTTACCCATAATACTTCTGTAAGTACCTGGCTCCATTTTTGATTTTTCAACCTTGTAACGTGCGCTGAAAAGTTCAGCAGTTTCGCCAAAATAATAACCTGCTTTTAATACAGCAACGTTACTATTAAAAATCACTTCTTTTTTGCCAAATTTTTCTTTCAAGAATGCAAGGGTAGTGTCTAAGTCTCGGTTGTAAATCCAATAAATAACACCTAATACAAACATATTTTTCGCACGATCTCTTTCTTTATTTCCTAATTCTGGAAAGTCTTTTAATGCTTCGCGTGTTAATTTAGTAATATCAATTTTTGTTAACTCGTATCCGTCTAAACTGCCGTCCTCTAAAGGGTTAACGCCGTCCGGATAATTTGCTAGGCGTAAATTTTTTGTATCAAAACCATCTATGTTTGCAATAATTTTTCCGCCTTTTTTTAGGCCCTTTAAATTCACTTTTAATGCAGCGGCATTCATAGCAACAAGCACATCACAAATATCGCCTGGTGTATATACGGAGTTTGAACTAAAGTGAAGTTGAAACCCACTTACACCTGGTAAAGTTCCTATCGGGGCTCTAATTTCAGCAGGGAAATCTGGGAAAGTAGCAATATCTATTCCTAGGATTGCGGTATTGTTTGTAAACTGTTGTCCGGTTAACTGCATTCCATCTCCACTGTCGCCTGCAAATTTGATTACTACATCTTGTAAAACAACTTCATTCTGCATAGT
>CANHAE010000055.1 GCA_947458915.1 Bacteroidota bacterium | reverse complement strand
TTGATGTTGTAATTCCACTTTAGCGGATAAGTGACTTGATAATTTATCTTCTAATTTTTTATAAACAGGGGAAAGTTGATTTTTATTTTGTGTAGCATTTGTTTTATTAGCATGCCCCATTTTTTTAATCAATTCTTCTGCTTGCCTTACTGTTAAATGCTTCTCCGTAATTTCTTTAAAAAGGAACAATTGCTTATCAATTTCTTTTCCAATAAGTAATTTTGCCAAGCTTACACTAATACTACCATTCCTAACAGCCGATTGTATGCTAGGAGGTAACTCAAGTAAACGAATATAGTTGGAGATAGTTGAACGGTCTTTGCCCATTCTTTCAGCAACTTGCTCCTGTGTATAGTTTAACTCATCCATCATACGTTGGTAACTAAGTGCTATTTCAATTTCATTTAAATCAACCCTTTGTAAATTCTCTAGTAAAGCTAATTCTAATAATTCTTTATCGTTGCCTAATCTAATATAAGCAGGCACGTCGGTAAGCCCCGCCAATTTAGCTGCACGGAATCTTCTTTCACCTGCAATTAACTGAAACTTCCCATTTGCTAATACAGCGACAGTAAGTGGCTGTATTAAGTCATGCATTTTCAGTGATTCAGCTAATTCCTTCAATGCTTTTTCGTCAAAATCTTTTCTTGGATTCTTAGGATTTACTTGTATGTCTGATAAAAGTATACGGTTACTAGCTATTGCTTTTTCAATTGCAGCCGGTTGCACTTTTCCTGCAGGGTTTTTAAACTCCGCATCCATATTTTGCAATAAAGAACGTAGTCCTTTTCCTATTAAATCCTTACTTGGTGTACTCTTGCTCATAGTTAATCAATTATGCGCTCGGCATTGCTCATATTGGTCATGCCATTTTTTTGTAAAATTTCTTTTGCCAAGTTTAAGTAATTCACTGTTCCCTTACTATCTGCGTCATACAATATAACAGGCTTGCCCACACTTGGCGCTTCACTTAATCTTGTATTTCTATGAATGATGGTAGAAAATACCATGTCGTCAAAATGCTTTCTCACTTCACTAACTACTTGGTTGCTTAAACGTAAACGACCGTCATACATGGTCATTAAAATGCCCTCAATTTGCAATTCAGGATTTAGCCTGCTTTGCACAATTTTGATTGTATTTAATAACTTCCCTAAACCCTCTAATGCAAAAAATTCACATTGTACTGGTACAATAACGCTGTCAGCAGCAACTAATGAATTAACGGTAATTAAACCTAAAGAGGGTAAACAATCAATAATTATGAAATCATATTGGTCCCTGATTGGAGCTAAAAGCTCCTTGAGTACATTTTCCCTATTAGGAAAGTTGACTAATTCAATTTCTGCGCCAACCAAATCAATATGAGAAGGTATTAAATCTAGGTGTGGAATTTCGGTTTTTAAAACAATATCTGATAATGGGGTATGATTAATCATTCCATCATATAAACTAGTGGTAATATTATGTAAATCAAAGCCTACCCCTGTGGTGCTATTTGCCTGAGGATCAGCATCAATTAACAATGTTTTATATTCTAACACGGCTAAACTTGCCGCAATATTAATTGCAGAAGTAGTTTTCCCAACTCCCCCTTTTTGATTCGCTATTCCAATAATTCTTGCCATAAAATGGGTATCCTTAATTTGTGCCAAAAATACGGGATAAATGGTAACAATTAGGTATTAAATTGGCGATTCATGAGGCTTTTGACCGTAATTTTACCCTTTAAATAACAATATGCGAAACCCTTTTTTTCTTTTCATCCTAGTGATAGTATTAATTCTGATTGACTTTTACATCTATCAGGTAGTAAGGGGGTTGCTTCAAGGAACAACGGCTACTACTAAATTGACTATTAATGTCGTTTATTGGAGTTTGTGTATTACAAGCATTTGTTCGTTCTTGCTTTTCCCTTTTATCACCAATCCCTATTTCAGGCAATATATTTTTTCCATAAGCATAGGGTGGGTAATGGCGCAGGTTTTTATGGTCCTTTTCTTTTTAATCGACGATATTAGGAGAGGTACATTTTGGACGGTTGGTCAAATTGCTTCCTCTACAGGTGCGAAATTTATGAATACCGAAAATGGTATTCCTCGTTCAGCTTTTTTAAGTTGGTTAGGTATTGGTGCTTCTTCGACACTATTCTTTTCTTTGCTTTATGGTTTTGGTAATAAGTATAATTATAAATTGGTAAAAAAGAAAGTAGTCATAAAAGGGCTACCTAGCGCTTTTATTGGATTTAAAATTGTTCATATTAGTGATATTCATAGCGGAAGTTTAAAAGACCCAGCAGCGGTTAAAAAAGGAATTGAGTTAATCCTACAACAAAATGCCGATTTGGTTTTGTTTACTGGAGATTTAGTAAATGATAGGGCTACCGAGATGACTGATTGGATGGAAGTATTTAATAAAATAAAAGCACCACATGGTGTGTTTAGTATTTTAGGAAATCACGACTATGGGGATTACGTGAGCTGGGATAGTCCTGAGGCAAAAACAAAAAATTTACAAGACCTAATGCAGGTGCATAATAATTTAGGATGGCGTTTACTAATGAATGAAAATGTTAGAATTGTTAAGGAGGGCGCCTTTATACAATTAGTTGGAATTGAGAACTGGGGAGCAAAAGCCAGGTTTCCTAAATATGGAAAAATGGATATTGCCATGGAGGGCGTACATAATGAAGATCCAATTATTTTAATGAGTCACGACCCTAGTCATTGGGATGCACAGGTTGTTACAGCATATCCTCAGATAGATTTAATGCTATCCGGTCACACACATGGAATGCAATTTGGCTTAGAGAATCCTTACTTCAAATGGAGCCCTGTACAGTGGGTGTATAAGCAATGGGCTGGTATTTATAAAAATGGAGGGCAGCAATTATATGTGAACAGAGGCTTTGGATTTTTAGGTTATCCAGGGCGGGTAGGTATTATGCCAGAAGTGACTTTGATTGAATTAGTGTAACTTTACAATTAGCTACAAACAAGTTACATATATTGATTATTGGAACTTATTTTAAAAATAGGGGGCTACATTTGTAACTATTTTTAATTTCAAGCGTTTTATAAGCAACACAAACTATTTTATGAAAAAAATTATTTTTTTATTTACATTACTTGTTACTATTCATGCTAGTGCGCAGCAAAAATTTGCAATAGGTATAAAAGTAGGGCAAAACTTCTCATCAGTCAATAACGTTTATGTAGATAGGCATGCAGCATCTTACCATATTGGAGCAACTGTTCAATTAGGCATTACCAAAGCAATAAGTATTGCGCCTGAAGTAATTTTATCACAAACGAAGTTAGAAACAGGACCCAATCCACTTGACTTTTCTGTCAATAATATTACTAACCCAGAAACCTATCATTTGAATTACTTAGCAATTCCTGTATTGCTACAAGTAAAACCTTTTAAAGGATTGTTGTTTCAAGCTGGACCGCAATATTCAATTTTAATTGATCAGAAAAAAGATGGCAAAGAAAACGCTTCGCTTGCTTTTAAAAACGGAGAGTTTGCCTTTATTGGGGGTGCAAAAATTGACCTAGGCGGTTTTTTCCTTTATGGCAGGTATATAATTGGAATGGAAAATGTCGCTTCTTTTAAACAACTTCAAGCACAATTAAATGACGAGGCTCAATGGAAAACAAAGCAATGGCAACTCGGAGTTGGTATAAATTTATTTAACTTTTAATGGACTTCTTAAGGAATTAATACCGCGCTTTATTTTATTTAGTGCAGCAGTGTTTTGTTAAATAAAACCATAGCCTAGTTCATTGGCGAGTTGTTTTTAATAATATTTTTGCTACCAAGTTTATTTAGTAAATAAGTTAGGATGTAGTTCATCCCATTTTGTGGCATCTTGATAAGCTGCTGCTATTTTCAAGATACTTGCTTCGTCATATAATTTACCTACAAAACTGATACCTGTTGGTAAATTATATTTTTTATCAAAACCGCTTGGTACACATACAACTGGATGACCTGTTAGGTTGGTGATTGCGGACTGGTTGCCTTCCGCACCGCGAGAAGGGCAAATGATGGCATCAAATTGTTGCATCACTTTGTTCACTTCTTGCATTAAAATGGTCCTATGCCTTTGTGCATTTATATATTCAACTGCTGGAACAAATCGGGCAGTCCTAAATTGGTTTGGCCAGTCATTTTTTGTTTGTCTAGTTAATTCGTCATCAATATTTAATCTAGTCATTTCGTCAAATTGAGCTGCACATTCAGCACCAATAATTACATCCATTATATTGAAATTGTATACACCGCTGTCTGGAAAATTTACGGGAATGAGTTCAATACCTAGTTGCTTAAATACTTCTAATGCTTTCCATTCGTTGCTAGTAGTATCCTTAATTTTATTAAAATAATTTTTAGCATATCCTATCTTAAGCTTTTTAATATTTTTAGTAGGTTCATAATTAAAAGGCATGTTTACTGCAGCAAGGTCCTTGCCATCGGTGCCATGTATATAACTAAAAACAATTGCTGCATCGTTTGCCGACCTGCATATTGGGCCTACTTTGTCAAGGCTATAACTTAATGCCATAGCTCCGCTGCGGCTTATGGAGCCAAAAGTGGGCCTTAAGCCAGTAGCACCACAAACCGTAGCTGGTGAAACTATACTTCCCCATGTTTCAGTACCAATTGCAAAAGGCACCAATCCTGCGACTGTTGCCGAGGTAGAACCTGCCGAAGACCCAGAGGATCCATTTTTTAAATTCCAGGGATTTCTTGTCCTTCCACCATACCAATAATCGCCCATTGCTAAAGCGCCTAAGGTGAATTTTGCTACTAACACTGCACCCGCTTCTTTAAGTTTTGTATAAACAAATGCATCTTCTTCAATGCGTTGGTTTTTATAAGGTGCTGCTCCCCATGTTGTTTTAGTATTTTTTATAGCAAATAAATCCTTTAACCCGTATGGGATGCCGTGTAATAAACCACGATATTTCCCTGCTTGAATTTCTTTATCGGCATTTTTGGCTTGCTCATAAGCTATTTCTTCATGAATACTAATTACACATTCAAGGGTGTCTCCATATTTTTTAATCCTGTCAATGAAGAACTTGGTTAATTCAAGTGAGCTGATTTTTTTTGTTTGTAGTAAGGCAGCCAACTGATCAATCGAATAAAAAGCTAATTCATTGATATTTTTAGGCAACATTACATTGCTAGGTTTATTCCAGTTAATTGGATTTTGCTTTTTATTAAACTCCATCCCAGGCAATTGGGGGTTTTGCCATAAACTCAGAGGCACGTTATTATTTAATGACAACTTGTGCATAGCTTTTAAGTTGCCTAAATTGTCGACTACGTCGGGATAAAGGGTATCAATTTCTTTAGTAGTAAAACTTAAATCAAATACTTTGGAAGTACTAACTAAGTCACTTTTTTTAATTAGGGTGTCCTGCGCATTTGCAGCAGTGCAAAAAAATAGGGAAACCAATAAAAGTAAACGCATTTGATATAACCTTTTTGTTATATCAAATATACTAATAGCGCCTCGGTTTAGCATTGCCAAATCTACTTTTCTGACCACCGCCATTTAAACTCTTAGCTCTTGAATGGCCTGAATTGCCTCGGCCTTGCTTTTGGGGTTCTTGAACAGCATCGTGATCCATTAAAGGGTATGGATGATCTTCTATAACAGGGATCTTTTTGGCTATCAGTTTTTCAATATCTCTTAAAAACTCCTTTTCACTTGCATCGCAGAAAGAAACGGCGGTACCATTTGCCCCAGCACGTCCTGTTCTTCCAATTCTATGTACGTAAGTTTCAGGAATATTGGGAATTTCGAAGTTAATCACATAAGCTAGGTTGTCAACATCAATTCCTCTAGCTGCAATATCGGTAGCGACTAAAACGCGTGTAGTTTGCTCCTTAAAATTACTCAGTGCACGTTGTCTTGCATTTTGAGATTTGTTACCATGAATAGCTTCCGCCTTTATGCCAAATTTGATTAGGGTATTCACTACTTTATCGGCACCATGTTTTGTGCGTGTAAAAACTAAGGCAGTTTTTATATTAGTGTCCTTCAGTATTTGTATTAATAAGGAATTTTTATTGTGTTTGTCAATAAAATAAATCGATTGATCAATAATTTCAACAGTAGAAGATACAGGGGTTACCGTTACTTTTTCAGGGTGAAATAAAATAGTATTTGCTAAGTTGACAATTTCAGGAGGCATTGTTGCTGAAAAGAAAAGTGATTGTCTTTTCTTAGGAAGTACTGCAAGTAGTTTTTTTACATCATGCACGAATCCCATATCTAACATTCTGTCGGCTTCATCTAACACAAATATTTCAACATCTCGGATACTAATAAAACCTTGGTTCATTAAATCTAACAAACGTCCAGGGGTTGCAATGACAACGTCAACGCCGTTTCTAATTGCAGTTACTTGTGGGCCTTGAGAAACACCTCCGAAAATTACAGTGCAATTTAAGGGTGTATGCCTTCCATAGGCGTTAAAACTTTCTGCAATTTGAATGGCTAATTCTCGTGTAGGGGTAACTATTAAGCTTCTAATTTTTTTACGCTTTTCTCCAGTTGCATTTTGTAATAATAACTGTATAATAGGTAAGGTAAAAGCGGCTGTTTTGCCTGTGCCGGTTTGTGCACAACCTAATAAGTCTTTTCCACTTAAAACAATAGGAATTGACTGGGCTTGAATAGGGGTTGGTGTCGTGTAACCTTCTTCGTAAAGCGCTAGTAATAAGGGCTCTATAAGGTTTAGGGACTTGAAATTTGTACTCATAATGGCTTGCAAGGTACGCAATTTATATTTGACCTAATTTTAAGCTTATAATGTGTTGATTACAGCACATCAAGCTTTTTTTACTAAACAAGCAATGGACCAGATTTCTACGATTACTTTGAACAATATGAAGGAATTAAGTAAGAACCCTGATTTTAATGAAGGCGGCACTGTTTTAGTATAAATGCAACTATTTTTTCCGAACCAAATGGTAAGATTTTTGAATAAAGCCTTGAACTACTTTGGCTTGCATGTACCTATTAATATGCAAAGTATTCCAGTGTTTTTTATTCATATGATATCCCGGGAAAACATATTCGTTATAGGTTTCCCTTTGTTCTATAATATCTTCCGGACTTGCTTTATAGTTCATGGACAATGGCTCAGATGCTAAATTCAAAATAATAAATATTTTGCCTTTCGTTTTCAATACAACTGAGTCTGGCCCAAAAGGGAAGGATTCTTCAGTTTCAGCTAAGGAAAGTGCAAACCCAAGTATTTCATCTATTTCCATTTCAAACCAGGTTAATCCTTAATCTGCTGAATATGCATTTGATGATGCATTACCTTAAACCACAACGCTGGGAATAAGGACAATAACATCATTCCAGGGTATCCTGTAGGCATTTGAGGTGCATTATCAATATTGCGTAGAATTTGATATTTACGAGATGCCATATAATGATGATCACTGTGTCGGCTTAATTCAAATAGTAATAACCTGCCTAACACATGGTTACTATTCCAACTATGCGTTGGCTGCACTCGTTCGTATTGATTATTAGTTGTTTGTTGCCTGCTTAAACCATAATGCTCGATGTAATTAACTGTCTCAAGTAGCAATGCGCCAATGAGTGCTGATAGTATAAATAAAATTGTAATTGGAAACCCAAAGAAGAAGTAGATGCAAAAAATAAAAGTAATTTGTATTAGTTGGAATACAAACATTTCATTATTAATTTGGTAAAATAATTTATTCTTTTTCTTAGCTTCTTCAATAGCGATATGCCAAGCGCTTCTATATGTACCTATTAAAGTCTGAGGCCAAAAAAAGTACACTGATTGATTTAGCTTTGCAGTACTTGGGTCATGCGGAGTAGCTACATGTTTATGATGCCCTTTATTATGTTCTATAAAGAAATGCATGTATAAACTTGTTAGTAATAATAACTTTGCTAAAAATTGATCAAATACATTAACTCTATGGCCTAATTCATGTGCAACATTAATGCCAAAAGAACCACAAAGCAATCCCATGCTTATCACACGACCAATTATGTCAAGTGAAGTTAAATTCGAAAAATTAAAATTTGTTAAAAACAGCCACAGTGAATAATATTGTAAGATGACGGCTATGTATAGTATAAAATCGTAGGCTTTATTTTTCTTGGCAAGTTCTTCTTCCACTTGGTCCAAATTTTTGCTATCTGGTTTTATTAATAGTTCTAATATGGGCACTAAGAAGAAGGTGAATAGTAATGGCAGCCAACAATAGATGCCAAAATTTGTGAAAGCTACTATACCAAGTGCTTGTAATACAAATGGCGTTAGGTATTTAAACGATTTTATAAAAGTAATCATACTTGGAAGTTAAGGAAATTCTTACTTAATAAAAGGGATTATACACAAATGCTTGATAATTTTTAAGAAATAGTTAGCGTTTTAAAGAAGTGTTCCGTGCAAAAATTGGTAGGCTAAACTAAAGTAAATTAATATAGCAGTGACATCCACTAGTGTGGCTACAAAAGGTGCTGAAGAAACAGCAGGATCGGCGCCTAGTTTTTTTAGTACAATTGGCAACATTGAACCTGTGATCGTTCCCCAAATAACAACACCCACTAATGTCAAACCAATAGTGCCAGCAATTAACATCCAGTGAATGCCGTAAAAATCTGGTTTAATAAAGTGTAGTATAAGCACTTCAAAAAATCCAATCATCCCTAAAATGATACCTAATAAAAATCCGCTAAAAATTTCACGTCTTAAAATTCTCCACCAATCAGCAATCGTAATTTCGCCAACCGACATTGCTTGAATAATTAGGGTAGAAGCTTGAGAGCCAGTATTTCCTCCGCTTGACAAAATCAATGGAATAAATGTAGCAAGCACCAATACTTTGTCTAATTCATTTTGGAAGTAACCCATTGCCGAAGCAGTTAACATTTCTCCCAAAAACAAAACTACTAGCCAAGTAATTCTTTTTTTGAATAAATTAAAAATTGAAATATCCAAATAGGGTTCATTCAAGGCTTCAGTACCTCCCATTTTTTGCATATCCTCGCTAAACTCTTCATTCGTTACCCAAAGAATATCATCAATGGTAACAATACCAAGCAAAACATTGTTGTCATCCACAACAGGAATAGCCGTACGGTTATTCATTTTAAAAACCTGACTCGCGTGTTCTTGGTCGTCATACACATTTAGTGCAACAAATCTTCCGTCTATAATTTCACCAACAATATCCTCAGGCTTTGCTAATAATAAATCTCTAATTCTTATATCATCCACTAAACATCCTTGTTCGTCAATAATATAAATAACATCGATTGTTTCTGAATTCTTTCCGTATTTGCGAATATTATCCAATACCTGTCCTACAGTGAATGCAGGATAAACATAAACATAGTCAGTTGTCATTAAACGACCTACGCTATCCTCTGGGTAGCCTAATAATGAAAGCGTAATTTTCCTTTCCTCTGGGTTTAATAATTTAATTAAATCACGAATGGCAGCTTTTGGCAGTTCTTCTAAAAAGTCAGTTCGGTCATCGGGAGGGAGCTCATTTAAAATTTTAGCAGTTTTACGTGCGGGAATTTCTTTTACAATATCCTTCTGCTGGTTAATGTCTAATAACTTAAAAACACTCACTGCACGGTGCACGGTCATATTATCAATAATCAAACTCTCGTGTTGAGGAAATTCATTGACTAATTCCACTACATCACTAATGTTTTGTTCATCTAAAAATTCCTTTAGAAGCAGTTTGTCGGCCTTGCTAACTATTTCTAGAAAGACTTCTGATAATATGATTTCTTCTTCTAATTTTTCCTGCATGGCTGCAATTTACGAAAAACATTAAAGTATATATTAACTTTATGTTATGATACTACCTATTTTATCAATTATCGAGTCACCCAGCCGTGGAAGAGGCGTATTTGCCACAGCGCCCATAGCTGCAGGCACCACCATTGAAATTGCTCCAGTTATCGTTTTAGACCCTACTGAGCGTAAAAAGGTAGAAGAGACCTTATTGTATAATTATGTGTTTGAATGGGGAGAAGATAATAAAAGTGCCATTATCGCTTTAGGATATGCATCTATTTATAATCACGCTAAGCTAGCTAATTGCAAGTATGAAATGGACTTTGACTACCTAACTATTTCCTTTATTACCCTTCAAGCAATTGCGCAAGGGGATGAGTTGCTCATTAATTACAATGGAGAAGGAGGTCCTGATCCTGATTGGTTTAAAGTTTATTAAAACAATACTAAACAAACCGGCGTAGATACTTTAATACTATTGCCCGTTGCAATTAAGTCACCAGTTATTTTATCCCTTTTTAAAATGGTAATATTATCAGAATTTTGATTGGCCACTAATAACCAATTGCCTTCGGAACTTAAGGTAAAATTACGAGGACCGATACCTTTTGTTGAAAAGTACTTAATTTGCTTATCAGCAAGTTTCCCATTTG
Source organism: Bacteroidota bacterium (assembly GCA_947458915.1). Classification (GTDB taxonomy): domain Bacteria; phylum Bacteroidota; class Bacteroidia; order Chitinophagales; family Chitinophagaceae; genus Sediminibacterium. Next base: position 2,610 of record CANHAE010000055.1, on the reverse strand, counting down.
TTAACACAGGGAATTTGACAATATTATTTTCACTACCTCTATTTGAAGCGTATAGAAATAGTCCATCAGGCGACAAATGAATATCTGCACTTCCAAAGTTGTCTTTAAAATCAGCGGGATGCATTAGTACTTTTTGTAAAAAAGTGGCTTGTCCTTTTTTAAAATTGTAGACACTAATACTACCTGTTAGCTCCTCTAGAATGTAAATGAAACGTCCATTATTAGAAAAGGCTAAATGCCTTGGACCGCTTCCTGGAAAGGATTTAATCACTTTAGCTTTGAATTCATCTAACAAAGGAGTACTGTTTTTATTATAGGGATAAATAGTGGTTTCATCCATACCCAAATCGGTGGCTAATAAATAATTTCCATCAGGGGAAATAAAACTGCCATGCATGTGTGCCTTTTCTTGCCTGGTTGTATTTACGCTACTTCCTTTATGTTTAATAATTTGCCTTGCATTGGATAGTAACCCATCAGCAGACCTATGAAAACTAGTCAAGCTACCTTCGCTATAGTTTGCAACAAATAAACTACGTTGGTCTGGACTTAGAGTGACATGACAAGGGTTCGCTCCCTTGGTTGATTTTTGTTGTAAGAGTATTAATTTATTGCCCTTTAATATATAGGAACTAACTTGCCCATCGTTTGTCTCATTGACAGCATAAACGAATTGTTTGTCTTTTGAAATTGTAAGGAATGAGGGATTTATTGCACTATCGGTATGGCTTAATTCAGTTGCTTTTCCGGTAGCTGTATCAAATTTGAAAACATATATTCCCTTACTTCCTTTATTAGTGTAAGTGCCAATAATTAAATTTGCAGACTGGCTAAATAAGGACAAGTTTAAAGCCATAAAACAAGCCAAAAGGGTAATTTTAGAAAAGTTAGTATTCATTTGTACGATTGTTCACTGAAATTAGGCAAAAAAGGGCTTTTTTATTGGGTATTTTACAAAAGGGTTGTAAATTTGCACCATGACAATAAACATTCATATCCATCATCATCATATGTTACCTAAGGGGTAAGCTATGGAAGTGTAGGTATGTATTACTATATTCAACCAAAGGGCTTACTAATTAGTAAGCCCTTTTAATTTCAACTATCAATTATGCGTTTAAGATTAGCGATTCAAAAATCAGGAAGACTAAATGAGGATTCAATGCGTTTGTTAAAAGAATGTGGCATTGATATTAATAATGGAGTAAATAAGCTTAAGGCAGAAGCAACGAACTTTCCCATTGAATTGTTTTTTCTTCGCGACGACGATATCCCACAATATGTAGAAAATGGAGTTGCTGATATTGGTTTTGTTGGTGAAAATGAAGTGTATGAAAAGGCGAAAAGTGTAGATGTTGTTTATGAGTTGGGTTTTGGCAAATGCCGTTTGAGTTTTGCTATTCGCAAGGGAGATACCTTTACGGGACCTGAATTTTTATCGGGCAAAAAAATTGCAACTAGCTATCCGGTGTTGGTTCAACAATACCTAGATAAGCATAATATTAAAGCGGAAATTCACGAAATAAGTGGAAGTGTTGAAATAGCTCCTGGTATTGGCTTGGCAGATGTGGTTTGCGACTTGGTTAGTAGTGGGTCCACTTTATTCATGAATGGTTTAAAAGAAGCCGAGGTAATTTTAAATTCACAAGCAGTTTTAATAAAGCATAAAAAATTCTCGGTAGAAGCACAAGCTATTTTGGATCGCTTGTTATTTAGAATCGAATCAGTAAAAAAAGCCAAAAAGAATAAGTATGTTTTATTAAATGCGCCGAATGAACATTTAGATAAAATTATTTCTTTATTACCAGGTATGAGAAGTCCTACGGTAGTGGCCTTAGCAACACCAGGCTGGAGTAGTGTTCACAGTGTTATTGCAGAAAGTGATTTTTGGGAAATTATCGAACAATTAAAAGCAGCAGGTGCAGAAGGAATATTAGTTGTACCTATTGAAAAAATGATTTTATAAATGATTAAAGTATACAATCAGCCAGCAAAGACTGCATGGCCAGTATTATTAACCCGACCTGTTTTTGATGCATCCAATTTGCTTCCAAAAGTGCAAGCTATTTTGGACGACGTGCAACTAAATGGAGATGAAGCATTGTTGCGTTATACCGCAGCATTTGACAAAGTCGAATTAACACAAATAATATTGAATGATGCTGCAAAGGCAGCAGCAGAAAATGCTGTTTCAATTGCTTTAAAAAAGGCAATCGAATTGGCTAAATCAAATATTGAGAAATTCCATCAAGCGCAGACACAGAAAGTAGAACGTATTGAAACTACTTCGGGTGTTTGGTGTTGGAGAAAATCAATAGGAATTGATAAAGTAGGCATTTATATCCCAGGGGGAACCGCGCCTTTATTTTCGACTGTATTAATGTTAGGGATACCTGCAAAATTAGCGGGATGTAATAAGATAGTCTTATGTACTCCTCCTAATATGGAAGGTGAAATTCATCCTGCGATTATTTATGCTGCAGGGTTAGTGGGAATAGATGAAATATATACAATTGGTGGAGCTCAGGCAATTGCTGCAATGGCTTATGGAACAGCAAGTGTACCTAAGGTGAATAAAATATTCGGACCGGGGAACCAGTATGTAACTGC
>CANHAE010000054.1 GCA_947458915.1 Bacteroidota bacterium | reverse complement strand
TTAATGCTTTGTCTGGGATAATAAGCGACATGTCAATTGAATATACATTACCCAATCCTTTACAAGTTGGACAAGCGCCGTAGGGCGAGTTAAATGAAAAACTATTTGGGGAAGGTTCCTCATAACTTAAACCAGTTTCCTCACACATTAGTTGTTTTGAATATTGAATCACTTTCGTCTTCCCTTCTTCTAATAAAAACAATAAGCCATTGCCCATTTTTAAACACTGTTGCACACTTTCTGTTAAACGCGTTTTCATAGCTTCATTCACAGGAATTCGGTCCACGACTATTTCAATATCATGTATTTTATAACGGTCTACTTGAAATTTTGGCCTTAATTCAATTATCTCTCCATCCACCCTTGCTTTCACAAATCCCTTTTTACGTATCTCTTCAAATAATTCTCTATAATGCCCCTTACGTCCCCTAACAACCGGTGCTAATAAATTAATTTTCTTATCCTTAAGTTGTGCGAATATATTTTGTACTATTTCAGCCTCAGAAAACTTCACCATTGGCTTACCTGTATTATAACTATAGGCTTTACCAGCCCTTGCATACAATAACCTTAAAAAATCATATAATTCCGTAACGGTCCCAACGGTGGAACGCGGGTTTTTATTTGTAGTCTTTTGTTCAATCGCAATAACAGGAGAAAGTCCAGTAATTTGGTCAACATCTGGTCGCTCCATTTGCCCCATAAATTGACGGGCATAAGCACTAAAGCTTTCCATGTAACGCCTTTGACCCTCGTTATAGATAGTATCAAAAGCCAAGGAGGACTTGCCACTTCCACTAACTCCAGTAAAAACGACTAATTCGTTTTTGGGTATTGAAATGTCAAAATTCTTTAAATTGTGCTCTCGGGCACCAATTACTTTTATTTGGTCTTTTTCTTGGCTCATAGGAATATGTAAAGTTATAACAACCATTTATACAATTAGTTGACAATAAGCTATAAACATTCATTAATTTTACAAGCAAAATTGACCGAATCCATTTAATATGTTCCAACTAGGTAATAAACATTTAAACGTTGCCATGGGGATTTCCCTGGCCTTAGCATTATGCCTGCTTTGCTCAAGCTTAGTATTTTCAAGAGAACCCTTATTCCTATGGTTAAATCATGATTTGGGGAAAGTAGCCGACCAATGCTTCTTGTACTTAACCTTTCTTGCCGAAGGCTGGATTTGGATTCCTTACTTTTTATTAGTTTTTGGCTGGTTCAAAAAGGATGCCTTAATCATATTATTAAATTTTCTGCTATCTACAATACTAACCCAAATACCAAAACAATTATTTTGGCCAAATATTAGTAGACCAATTGCCAGTGGAATTAACCATAATGACTTTCATACTGTTGCAGGTGTTGAAATGCATTCATGGAATAGTTTCCCTAGTGGGCATACGGCAACAGCTTTTACTATTTATTTTGTGACTGTTTACTTATTCCCCAAGAACTGGGTGGTAGCAGTTGGATTTTTTTATGCCCTAGCCTGCGGATATTCCCGTGTTTACCTAGGTCAACATTTTCCCCTAGACGCAGGAGGAGGTATTTTAGTTGGAATTACAAGTATTCTATTGAGTTTGTTTATAAGAAAAAAGATAAGAAATGAGAAAGCTATTTAGTGTGTTATTATTAGGAATATTAAGTGTGGGAAATGTATTTTCACAGGATAGCACAATTATGGTTGATCGCCATAGTTCATTTGCTGATAAATATACAACTGATACCACACAGCAAGTAATTAGTGGGCGTCAAAATAGCCCAATCCAAATTGAAAAACCTTACGTAATATTAATATCGGCCGACGGTTTTAGAAACGATTTTTTTGAAAAATATGAAGCAACTAATTTGCAGGCTTTGTCAAAAAAAGGGGTACGTGCAAGTTACATGACCCCAGCTTATCCATCTGTAACTTTTCCAAATCACTACACTATAGTTACCGGCCTCTACCCTTCTCACCACGGATTAGTTGACAATGGATATATTGACGTTGCTACAGGTCAATTTTATAACATGGATAATAAAAAAATGGTGGCCGAAGGAAAATGGTATGGAGGTACCCCGCTTTGGGTTTTAGCAGAACAACAAAAAATGATCTCGGCAAGTTTTTATTGGGTGGCATCGGAAGCTGCAATTCAAGGAATTAAACCAACGTATCATTACATTTATAATGAAAAAATTTCAATTGCTACAAGAATCCAAGCAGTGAAAGACTGGTTAAGTTTACCCGAAGAAAAAAGGCCGCATTTAATTACTTTTTATCTCCCCGATGTTGACCACGATGCGCACGATTATGGCCCAGAAGACCCCCGCGTAAAAAAATCCGTCCAATTTGTAGATAGCAGTGTAAATGCTTTACAAGCAGCTCTTGCAAAACTTAACCTGCCTATTAATTATATATTTGTTTCCGATCACGGAATGACTGAAGTGGATAATATCAATACCATGGGTTTACCTAAAGCTATTGACACCGAAAGCTTTAAGGTGCCTTGGGGTAATGCACTTTTACATTTATATGCAAAAGATACTTCTAAAATAGAAAGCACTTACCAAGCATTAAAAAAAGAAACTAATTTTTCGACTTACAAATTAGACGAAACACCAGCTTATTGGCATTATAAAAAATCAGATGACTGGCACAACAGATTAGGGGATATTATTTTAGTCCCCCATTTACCAAAAGTTTTCAATTTATCAAATAGAAAAACATCCAAAGGGAAACATGGGTTTGATAATTATTTACCTGATATGCGTGCAAGTTTTATAGCTTGGGGCCCAGCTTTTAAGAAGGATATTACAATTGAAAGTTTTGAAAATGTAAATGTATACCCATTAATTGCTCATATACTAGGTTTGAATTATGATGAACAAAAAATTGATGGAAAACTTAAGGTGTTGAAACCTATCTTGAAGTAACAGGTTGAATAAATATATTTTGCGGCTAATTTTTTATACAGCGAACCGAAAATCCACCCACTTTTGTATTTTCATATGATTGAGTGAAAATTGTATTATCCTTGCTTAAGGACCAAGTATACGCACGAGTAGCATCATAAGGACTAGCTGTAGCTGTCCAATAATAAGTTACAATTCCTTGATTAGCCGGGCTAGAAGTCCCCATATATCCAGCACCTAAAGCAGAAAAATTAGTAGTATTTGTGGCACCTGAGTTTGGCGTATCCCAATGTACCAAACCAACCTCTTTTAAAGTCCCCCCATTTCCTCCAATAGCTGTATTTAAAGTTCTAAACTCGAGATCTGTTGGAGTATGCCAACCCAAAGGGCAAATACCCCTTGCATCTACTACTGCATAATAATTATATAGTTTACCATACACTGCATCATTAGATGCGTCAAAATTATAAGAACAACTAGCAGGGGTTGTTAAACTTCCCCATCCTGTGCTGTTTGAGTAATAAGGAATCAGGTCCCCATTATTATAAGATGCTACATTTAAATTATTTTTTAGCCAGTATTGGTTATCAATTTTAACCGACTCCATATAGGCTGGCGGAATAATAAAACCTTGGGGAACTATTTGCGCATTAACTGTTAGTGAAATGAACGGTATTAATGCTATAATTAATTTCATGATTAAAAGAAGTTTTGAACAATGGCTGCATAATAAAATGTGCCATCATTTATTAATGTTACTATATCAGTTCTTCCAACTGTTGATGTAACGGATGGCTCAATACCACCAGACCACACCCAAGCATCCGGAAAATTAATTGTTTTTGATCCTACTGTTTGCTTGAACTTTATAATATAGGTGCCAACAGCTTCATTCGTAAATGTAATTCCTGTTATGCTGTAAGCTAAATCAACCTGAATTACATTTCCCCTGCTAAGGTCTAAAGTCATTGCTCCACTTGATGGAGGTGAAACTGCTGTATTTGAAAATTGAACATATCGTTTAGCTTTTATTTCTCCGCTAGTAATAAGGCTTGTTGCAGTAGCATCTCCCAATATTGGAATTACTAAAGTTTTATTATTCAATGTTTCGGTTCCAGCCAATGTAGCAAATGAACTTACATCTTGGTCGCCAGTGTTGATGCCAGTGATTGCTGCTAATTTACTTTTTTCAGTTGTTGTATAATCATTAGTTGACAATTCTTTACCCGTTACTTTGTCCACTTTTAAAGCTACACTAGCTGTTGTTGCATAACTACTTAAATCCTGGTCACCGGTATTGGTTCCTGATATTGCTGCTAATTTATCTTTCTCTAAAGTGGAATAATCATTAGTTGACAATTCCTTACCCGTTACTTTGTCTACTTTTAAAGCTACACTAGCTGTTGTTGCATAACTACTTAAATCTTGATCGCCGGTATTGGTTCCTGATATTGCTGCTAATTTATCTTTCTCTAAAGTGGAGTAATCATTAGTTGACAATTCTTTACCCGTTACTTTGTCCACTTTAGTAGCTAAGCCCGAAGTTAAATCAGTAGTACTAGCTTTTGAAGTTAAACTAGTTGCAACATCCGAAGCATTTGCTTTTAAAGATAAACTAGAAGTTACATCCAAAATGTTTGCTTTTAAAGCTAAGCTTGTATTGACATCTGTAGTATTTGCTTTTAAATTCAGATTTATTGTAGTAGCAAATGAACTTAAATCTTGGTCGCCGGTATTGGTTCCTGATGTATTTGATAGCACTCCAGACAACATAACGTCGGTTACATAATTTTTATTAATGCTTGTGCCAATGTCGGCAGTAGTTAGTGAAATAGCGGGTCCTGTTTGTCCGTTAACTGAAGTAACCGTTCCAGGTGCAACAATTTCAACCCAATTAAGTATACTAGATGCAGGTAATTGACTTAAAACGAAACTCTTATTAACATCTGTTCTAATTGCAAAACTCCCAGTTAAAGTAACTGGCAATAATAACATGGCTGCTTCACTAGTAACCACATCAACACGAGAGAATGAAGTAGCAGGTATTTGTGTTGAAGGAATTTTACCATCAGCACCCAAAGTTGCTACACCATTATTCGCCGCTTTTTCGGTAGTATTTATTTTATTATTAAAAATATTCCAATTAGTTGAAGTTAAATAGCCATTAGTAGTTGACGATGCGGATGGTATGGAGACAATAGATGATGTATTAACAAGTGGAGATGTAAAAGATAATGGTGATACAGTAATCACACTAGAGGCAATTGAACTAATTTGGGTATCCACATAATCTTTGATAGCCTTAACACTTGGATACTTATCATTACTATAATCCATAGGGCTATTCATATTGATAGACCTATTTAATAAATCAACTTTTAAATTTATTCTGCTAGACAACCACATGGTATCTCTTGCAAATCGTGCCGTTAACATAGAGGCTGTATCGTTAATATTCAACTTAGTATTCAAAATAGAATTTATAGGCAACAAATCAACTGTTTTAGCAGCTAACTGAGAAGGTGTAACATATTTTAGCATACTGTCTTTTATATATAACTTATCTTCTATCCTATTACTTAAACTAATAGTATCTGAAGGTGATAAACGCATATTAATTCGGTTAGAAAGAGAAGCAGAATCAAATGCTCGAACTAATAATGGTAATTCATTGAGGCTAACTTTATTATTCAATAAACTGTCAACATAACTCTTTTTACTATATCCAGAAAGCATAACCGAGGTATCCGCAATTGATAATTTAGACATATAGATAATACTATCCGTGCTACTAGTATTAACAGTCTTGGCTCCTAAAACATTCAGCGCATAGGGAACTACCCCAAAAGCAGCTGTACCTAAATCAACCCATTCTTTATGGAAAAACCAGTCGTCCGTCGGAGAAACGGGAGTAATTGCAATTTTAATGTTTAAAAAATATGGGCCATTCACCCAGTCAATATCTACCAAACTAGCCTTTGCACCTCCAATTTTCGAACCAAGTCCTATACTAATAGTAAATACACCAGTATAATCGGTATTAGTAATATGCTCCTCTGATAATACAACCAAGCCTGAGTTTGAATGTTGAATTATGCTACTTTGAATATAAATTTTACGACTGTTGGCGGGATTATGAAAAGCATCCCTAGCTAATGCTTGGAATATAATACCTCCATTATTAGACTGAGCAAGAGAATTAGACGTAGCAAAAAGGAAAGTAAGGGTTGAGAACGTAAAAAATAAAAGTATATGTTTACGAAAGATGATTATGGGGCTGAAGCACATTATATAGATTTTAGAATAGAGCAAATAAACCTCAATTTGCGATAGAAAACTATAAGACATATGCCTCATTTATTCAACTATTAAAACAAAATATTATCATACAAATCAATACAGGAATGAACATTAAGAAATAATTAGCCATAATGCTAAAAAATAATATTTCAAATTCTTATTCAAATAAGATACTTTTAATTTCAAGAAATCAAAAATGCGCAAATACACTCTCTTAATCCTATTTATTTTTACAATTTGCGTAGCAAATGGTCAGCAAAGCATATCTGCTATTAAAAAAACTGTCTCGGTACTTAAAATTGATCCTAATTTAATGCCGCATGAATTAACAGCATTGCGCATGATTAAATTATGGGATAGCCTTAATGCAGATGAACAAAAAAATTCAGTCTACTTAACACTACCTATCACAACTTGGAAGGAATTGTTTGAAAAACAATACAAACATTTTGAAACAACTAAAAACGATAATTTACTATTCAAATTAAGATATCCCTTAGCATTAATTTATTTTGAAAGTGGGAATAACGATAAGAGCTTGGAACTATTAGAATACTTACATAAAAAAAAGCAACAATTAGAAAAAGGAAAGATAAGGAATGTCCTTTTGAAAATAGAAGAAATTTACAGGGATAGAGGAGAAATGGCAAAGGCAATAGCAATTAGAAAAGAAAGAATCGAGTATGGATTTAAAGGAAACTACTGGGCAATATATAGAGATTGTGGCTTATACGAAGCCGCAATAGAAGATTATAAATTGTTTGAAACCAACTTTGTAAATTTTAACATCAATAATATTAGGCGGCAATTCCATTTAGGTGAATTGTATTTCAAAAACAACCAAGCTGATAGTGCTTATAAATATTACCAATTAGGACTATCAATTACCAATGAAACTATATTAAGAAACAATAAAAAATACCCAAAAGAATTACTTGAATTTTGGAAGGGAAATTTTATTGGATTAATTGCAAAATGTGAAATAAAAAAGGGGAATTTAAGAAAAGCAATTCCAATGTTAAAGTACGACATTTCACACAGCGAACTTGACAAACCGAATAAATTGGGAAAAATGATAATCCTTAGTGATTGTTATTTATTACTTAATGATATAAAAAATGCAAAAAAATACCTTGATACTATTAATATAAATTTCGAAAGTTTAAATTTTACTAGAAATAAATACAAACTTAACCTATTAAAATTAAAGTCGGATTATTTTAGCAAAACCAAGCAATTTGATTCAGCTTATCATTATTTGAAAGCATACAGCCAGCTAAACGATTTACAAAATGCCAATATTAAAAAAAATCAAGCTGTTTTGTTATTAACACAGCTAGAAATGGGGAAAAGGCGATACGAATTAAAGAGTAAGATTTTAAATTTAAAAGAATCGGAAGAAGAAAATAAAAACAAAAGTGTCAAAATAACTAATCTAATGCTTGTACTGACCTTGTCAACAATAATTGCGTTATTCCTAGTCTACGTAATATTCTTAAATAATAAAAATAAGAAAACCCTGACGTTAAAAAATTTATTATTAGAAGAAAATATTAAAAAGAACCAAGAACATATATTACACAACGACTTACTCCTTAAAGAATTACACCATAGGGTTAAGAACAACCTTCAACTAATGTATAGTTTATTGAATCTTCAAAAAAGGAGAAACAATAATATTGAAATTAAAAGTAACCTATCGACCGTTCAAAATAGAATTCAAACAATGGCACTAGTACATGAATACTTATACAATTCCGAAAATTTTGAATCAGTAGAGGCATTTAAGTATATTGAAACTTTAGCAAATCACCTTAAATCTATTTACAAACAAGAAAATAGAAATATTGAACAAATTATAAATATCGACTCTTCTATTCAGCTTCCAATTGAACAAATAATATCTCTTGGCTTAATAGTAAATGAAATAATTTCAAATTCTTACAAATATGCTTTTAATGACAACAATGGTTCTAAAATCGAAATAACCGTTGCAAAAATTAATAACTTAATAATACTTGAGATAAGTGATGATGGCCCAGGATTTTCAAAAGACCAAATTAAGGAAGATAGCCTAGGATTAAAACTTATTGAAATAATGTGTTCTCAAATTAAAGCTAAATTATCGACTAGAACAAATAACGGAGTTAGCTACCATATTGAATTTACTATTTAAAAAAAAACATGAATACACTAATTGATAAGAAAATAAACAATAATCGAATATTAATATTAGAAGATGACCAAATTGTGGCGGTAGATTTGCAAGAGCTACTAATAGCAGCGGGATACGAAACAATTATTGCTCATTCACACGCGGATGCAATTATTAAGGCAAAAACCTTCAAGCCAAACCTTGCTATATGTGATATAAATTTAGGAGATGGGCTTACAGGGATTGATTTTGTTAAAGATGTTTATATAATACTACCTAAACTGGAAATAATTTACGTTACTGCTTTTAGTAATAAACAAATTATCGAAGACGCTGAACTAACCAATCCACTAAACTATATAGTTAAGCCATGGAATGAAGAACAAATTAAAGTGACAGTAAAAATGGCATTTAGTTACATCGAAAAGAAACACCAAAATAATACTATTTTACAGGATTTAAGCATGTCCGAATACAAAATAATTGACCTGATTTCAAAACAAAAGAAGAGTAAAGAAATTGCAGCACTATTGTTTGTATCCGAAAAAACAGTTCGTAATCACAGATATAATATCATAAAGAAGTTAAATCTACCAAATGACAATAATAGTTTGCTTAAATGGGCTATTACTAACATCAAACAAGATTAGTATTTACTTTGCAGTAGTTCCCACCTTTTAGCATTTGTTATTTTCTCCATATGCCTGGCTATTGTCTCATTTAAAAATTAGCAAATGAGGCATATGCCCTATATAAAGGGAGCCAAAATTAGAGGACTTTCGTAGTCTCCAATTTTATCACTTTATAACTACATACAACCAAATGTATAAGTCGCTTCTATTAGTTTTTTTAATCAATAGTTTTATTTTTTCTACTGTTTCATTCGGACAGCGTAACAAACAATCAGCTTCAGATAAGGAATACTTAATTCAAAAAGAAAATAGGACAATAAAATCCATTAAGTCAAGTTTTAAAAAATCTTGGGGGCGAATATTTACAAATTTTACAAAAAATGAATTTTTGTTGGTAAGTGGTATAAACTTTTCGAGGCAAGTGATTGAATCAAGCAACTTTAATTCAAACTTCAATTATTTTTTAAGCGATTTTAATAAAAATGTAGCAAAACCAGGTTTCTTCGGAGGGATTAGAATTGATGGTATGTACAAACAAAAGCACTCCTACTCATTTTTATTCACTTTAAATAAATTATCAACCGGCACATACTACAAGGATAATAAAACTATAAAACCCATAGTTGGTGAATTTTCAAATTTTAAAGGGGATGAGCAATTCTTAACCCTTAATGCAGCTTCACACCTGAAAAAAATAATACCGATTTTTAAAGCGGCAAAATACAAACTATATATGGTTGCAGGGCCAAGTTTTGACTTACGGCTTTCCGAAGCTAGTATCGATAACAAAGTGTTAAGTGCATACCATAAAGTATTTATAAATGGCGATATAGGGCTTGAGTTTGATAATCAGCAATTTTATACCCTTTTTATCCATTACCAACAAGGGCTTAGTTCAATTACAAAATCACCTATTAAAACTAATATAAACCGCTTTGAATTAGGGTTAATGATTAAAGCCAGTGACTTATTTTAAATAATTATATGAACTTAATTTCTAGCATTTCAAAATCAGTTTTATTATTCACAACCCTGATTGTTATAGCATGTAATAAGGATAATGCTAACGATGAAATAACCCTTTCGTATCAATACTTAGCAGACAAAACTTGGTATTTAGATTATGCCCAAACCGACAACTTGATTAAAACTTATATTGGACAGTCTACTTATTATATAAATTTTATAAAGAATAGAAAAACAATCGATTCCGATGGTTTTTCCGGCACATATTCTGTAGAAAAAAATAACGACCAATTACAAATTCATGTACAAGCCATCACTAAGCAACTAAACCCAATTGAATATATATACAATATAGAGTCAATTGGGTCAAAACACTTAATATTAAACTACACAACAGGAGGATCTAAAACAACCTTATTCTATAGTATCAAATGAACAATTTAATAAGAAAATATAATCATTGGTCATTTATTGCTTTAGTAATAATTGTTATCCTAATTGGTTAAACGCTCAATAATGATAATTGCATTTATGAAACAAGTGAAATACATTAAAGCCTTTATGCTAATATTGTTTACCTACTTTATTTTAAGTAATCATAAATCGTTGGCTCAATTACCAGGCACAGGAATATATTTTCAGGCAGTAGCCAGAGACAATGCATCCAATGCGGCAAAAGATAGAAAAATTTATGTCCAATCAAATATCATTCAATATACAGCAACAGGGAAAAGTGTATTGATGGAAGAATTTGAAGCCATTACAGATGCAACAGGTGTATTTTCAATTAGTCTTGGCCTAGGAAAAAAAGTGGGTGGTAGTGCTTCTAACTTGCAAAATATTAATTGGCCAGAAGGTCCATATTTTTTGAATCTTAAAATTGCTATCACTCCTGTTGCGCCAGTAGCTAACTGGGATTACTCTAAGGATTTAATTGACTTAGGTACAACTCCTTTTGGAACAGTACCTTATGCATTATATGCAGGATCGGCTTTAGGCTTAAATGAAAAGCTAAATACTTCTGATACTTCAGCAATGCTTAATGCTTATGTAAAAAGCCAGGTTATAAAAAGCCTAGAAGAAGCTGTAACTAGTAAAATTTCAAGTGCAGATACTTCTGCAATGCTCGCTCCTTATAAAAAAGTAGTAAGTGAATTAGTTGCTTCAAATATTACAACATTAACTGCATCTACCATAAATGAAGCACTTAGTACAAAAGTGAATTTACTAGATAGTGGCTTCATTTATGTCACACCAACACAACTTGCCGCTAAATCTTTTGATATTGCCCCCATAAATAATCGTTTAAGTTTAAAACTAAATAGTGCCGATACTACTGCAATGTTAAACGCACGCATTAGTAGAGACACTGTATCGCTTAGTAATAGAATTAATTTAAAAGAAAATAGTGAAAACAAATCAATTGATATTAATAATGTTGGCGATGTGAATGATGAAAAATACGCAAGTGTAAAAGCTATAAAAACGTATGTAGATGCTTCTGTAGCTTCTGTTATAGTTACCGATGGCAGTATAACTACTCAAAAGTTATCCAATGACGCAGTTACTGATAATAAAATTGCCTCAGGTATTAGCGCTTCTAAAGTAGGACTAGGAAATGTTACTAATAATGCTCAAATATATTCTATAAATGGATTAACAAATCAAGTTCAAACTTTTGGAATTGGGAGTTTAGGCACTTCCCCAACATTCATCTCAGTCGCACCTACACACACCTTAAATATACCAATGGCATCTTCCACATTAGTCACAGCTGGCTTATTAAGTAATACCGACTGGAGCAATTTTAATAATAAATTATCTTCTTTTACCGAAGCAGACCCTATAGTGAGTGCAATTAATGGGATAATTAAAAGCGATGGAACTTCAGTTAGTGCAGCAAGTGCTGGTATTGACTATTTAACTCCAACAGGTAGTGCAATTAACTTAACAAACTTCCCTACACTAAATCAGAATACTACTGGAAGTGCCGCTAGTTTTGCCAATGCATACATTGATTGGAATGCGAGTGCCAGCGGCGCCTCCATTCTAAATAAACCTACTCTTACAACCGGAACAGTTACTTCTGTTGCAGCGTTAACCTTAGGTAGCACTGGAACTGATATCACTAGTACTGTTGCAAACGAAACAACAAGTCCTACCATAACACTAAATATTCCAACAGCTTCGATTACCAACAGGGGTATATTGTCAGCAACAGATTGGTCAACATTTAATTCCAAAGGTGACATGGCACTTGATGGTGCACAAACTGTCACAGGTACAAAAACTTTTAGTAATCTAATTATAGGATCAATTAATGGGAATGCTGCAACGGCATCTAAATTAGCAACCGCTGTTACTATTAATGGGACATCCTTTGACGGAAGTGCCAATATTAGTTTTTCAACAAATACAGTCAATAACTTAACTATTAATAATAGCGGAAATGGAGATGCAACTGGTTCAACATTTAACGGATCGGCTGCTAAAACTATTTCCTATAACACAATCGGTGCTGCGCCTTCAATAGGATCGGCTGCTATTACAACAGTTGGAACCATTGGCACCGGGACTTGGAATGCTACTACTATTTCAGTTACAAAGGGAGGCACAGGAGCTACAACTTTAACAGCCAATGGAGTTATTGTAGGCAATGGCACAAGTGCAGTTTCCACAGTTGCCCCTAGCACAAATGGAAATGTTTTAACATCCAATGGGACCAGCTGGGTTTCTAGCTCTCCTTCCGTTACTTTAATCAGAGAGGTTGCTAATGAATTTTCTGCCACAACATCCCAAACATCATTCACTTTAACTCAAACACCTTCTGTGAATAGCAAGGTTAAAATGTATATTAATGGCGTTAGGATTAGCAATTCAGCTTATAGTATTTCAGGCACTACCCTTACGTATAACGCTACCAATAATGGTGCTTATTCGTTAGCCGCAAGTGACAGAATTCAATTTGATTATTACTATTAATATGAACAAATTACTCCCGGTTTTATTATTGATTGGATTACAAATTATATGCGACATTGCTAGTGCTCAAAATAGCAATATTACAATTAGTACAAGCCCCACTAGTGGCGGCATTTGGACATCCGCTACCATCGGATCAGAAATCACCTATACATTCACGCCCAATATTAATAGTGCAACATTAAATAACACAGAACTTGTAAATAGACTCTACGGTGCAACTGGATACA
>CANHAE010000053.1 GCA_947458915.1 Bacteroidota bacterium | reverse complement strand
CAGGTTTGAATATTAATATAACAGATGCTATCTCCACTTATGGATATGGCACACAAACATGGGGTTCGGTCAGAAGTAATGGAGGGGATATAACTTTAAGAGCAACTGAAAATATTAAAATTACAACAGCAGGTACTATTCAATCCTATGGTGGACGCAATACGCTTCCCCCTCCTAATAATAATCTAACAACAAGCAATGGTGGCAACATTAGGATTACAGCTGGCAAGGGATTTACATGCAATGCGGCTATTGATGCCTCTTCTGGCTATTTAAACAGTGGACTCAACGGGGTTATTTACATTAAAAATGGGAACACTATTGTGACAACTGGCGGAGGTGTTAATGATGGGATGGCTAATGGAATTATTACTGGTGGCATTTTCGCGAAAGAAGGACTTGGCACACTAGTGTTAGGTCGAGTAAATACTTACAATGGCAGAACTGCACTACTTGAAGGTACACTTCAATTAGGAATCGATAATACTTTGCCAGTTGGAACTGAGTTAAGCATAAGTGGAGGAATATTTAATATGGGTGGATTTAGCCAAACACTAGCCTATTTATACACATTTGGAAATGCTTCAATTAACTTTTCTAACAGTAAGACTAATGCTTTAACAGCTAATACTGCAATTATAGATTATTTATCATATGGAATAGTGTTAACCATAAATGGATGGGAAGGAACTTATGCAGCACCTGGAAGTGCTGGAACTTATGGTAGATTAATTTTTAATGGCACAGCACAATCTGTTACAAAACTTGGAAAAATTAAGTTTTATAATGCAGTTGATGGAACAACACATAGCGCTTTACAATTGGGCACCAATGAGGTTGTAGCAGGGGATTAACAACCAATTCAGGATCGCCGTCGCTTCCCCATTAGGATTAGCTCACTTCGTTCGCTTATCCTAATGGGGGTGTACAAAATTCGTCCGTAGTGGTTCGAGTACTGTCTTCCCGACATGCATTCTATTTATTTAGGTGAACAGGATTTCATTGCTTCGCAATGACGCGCGCATTTCAAAATTTATACAACATCAAGCAAGCTTGTGTTTTTAAATTTTTTCAGCTCGTTGCCTTCGGCAAATCCTGTTCACCTATGGGCATAAAAAAAGCCAGTATTGCTACTGACTTTTTTTGTCGGGAAGACAGGATTCGAACCTGCGACCCCTTGGTCCCAAACCAAGTGCGCTACCGGCCTGCGCTACTTCCCGAACTTTTACATTCTACTTAAAAGTAAATTGCAAATATTTTAAACCGGTATAAAATCCTAAGTATGAACTAAAGAGCGGAGAGGAAGGGATTCGAACCCTTGGTACAGTTTAACCCGTACGGCAGTTTAGCAAACTACTGATTTCAGCCACTCATCCACCTCTCCTCCGAAACCTCTTTCGAGGGGTGCAAAAATAAGCACTCGCGAGTTAAATTCCTAAAAAAAGTCCGGAATAAACTCAAATAAAGTTCATTCCGGACAAATTAGTTATATATCTCATTATCAGGAGGTTAAAATGAGCCCTTCGGACTACATAGCAGCCAACTGAACCTTCTGTGTTAGCTCCATTACATTCTCTCTAAACATGGAATCGGTGTCCATTAAATCCTTTACCGTTTGACAAGAATGGATTACCGTAGTGTGGTCACGACCTCCAAAGTGCTCTCCTATTGTCTTTAATGAATTCTTGGTAAACGCCTTAGCTAAGTACATGGTAATTTGTCTTGCTTGTACTATTTCACGCTTACGTGTTTTTTGTAAAAGCTTGTCATAAGGCACTTCGAAGAATTCACAAACCATTTTCTGAATTGCATCAATAGTGATTTCTTTACTACTTGTCTTAACAAAGTTGCGTAAAACCTTCTTTGCTAATTCAACATCTATTTCTTTCTTATTCAAAGAAGACTGTGCAAGTAATGATATTAAAGCACCTTCTAATTCTCTTACGTTCGTATTAATATTATAAGCCACATACTTAACCACTTCCTTAGGCATGTCTAAACCATCTGCCTTCATCTTCTTTTCTAATATTTCAATCCTTGTTTCATAATCAGGTACTTGAATGTCAGCACTCAATCCCCAACGGAAACGACTTAATAATCTTTCTTGTAAACCTTCCAAATCCTTAGGCGCTTTGTCGGATGTTAAAACCAACTGCTTTCCACTTTGGTGTAAGTGGTTAAAGATAGCAAAGAAAGCGTCCTGACTTTTTTCAGCTCTATTAAAAAATTGAACGTCATCAATAATTAACACGTCAATCAATTGATAAAAATGTATAAAGTCGTTGATAGCGTTGTTACGGCTATGATCCTGGAACTGATTAATAAATTTTTCACTGCTCACATATAAAACCACTTTGTTAGGATGTGCACGCTTAACGTCATTTCCTATTGCCTGTGCCAAATGTGTTTTACCTAAGCCTACCCCACCGTAAATTACCAATGGGTTAAATGAATTTGCACCTGGTTTTTCAGCCACTGTTTTACCAGCTCGTCGAGCAACCCTATTGCAATCACCCTCGATATAAGAATCAAATGTATAATTATGATTTAATTGAGGATCTATTTGCATTTTCTTCAATCCTGGAATCACAAAAGGATTTCTTACAGGATTGTCAATAACCAACGGGAAATTCATCTCGTTAGTATTGTATGTTTTCATGCCACTTGCTGGCACGTCCATTGATCCTTTCTTATTGTTACCGCTGTCAACCATGATACGGTATTCTAACCTTGCTTCTTTCCCTAATTCACGCTTAAGAGTCTTCGCTAACAGATTAACGTAATGTTCTTCAATGTATTCGTAAAAAAATTGACTAGGGACTTGAATCATCAAAACCTGCTCTTTTAATTCCACAGGTTGAATAGGTTCAAACCATGTTTTAAAATGTTGCCATTCGACAATATCCTTAATAATTTTTAAACAATTACTCCAAACTAATTCTGCGCTCTTAGCCATGTTACTTAATGCCCCTTTATAAAGTGAAATAAGATGATTCTAACCTTTGTGCTAAAACCCCTTTCGGTGTTTCAGAATGCGAATATTCATACTTTATGTTGAAAAAAAAATTTTTTGTTTCAAACTTTTTTTACGTCCCCCGAAAACAGGAGAAATATCATAAAACACTTGGTTAAATCCGGCATTCAAGATAGGTTTATTTTTATAAAAAAGGGAGTTTATCCACTTTTTTTTAAAGTATTTTATTAGGCCTGAAACTAATACTCATTTGCTTTGGAAGCTAGCCTATTGTATTTCGCCTTTTAGTCCTATATTTACCCACTTAATTATTAATATGAGCTACGAACTAACAGGCAAACTAATCGCAAAGTACGATACCGTACAAAGGAAAGAAACCTTTAAAACAAGGGAGTTTGTGATTGAAAAAACAGACGATATCAATGGTAAAATCATTACCAATTACGTTAAGTTTCAATGCGTTCAGGACAGAACAGCTATGCCTGACCGTTTTAACCTAGGCGATACGGTAAAAGTGTTATTTAATATTAAGGGTTCTAAGTGGAACAAGGACGGGAAAGACAACTATATAACCAACCTTGATGCTTGGAGAATGGAAGCAGTTGCTTTAGGTGGTGATACCGCGCCTACCGAGTCAACAAGTTACTTTGACGCTCCTTTGAATGAGTCAGGTGACGACTTACCTTTCTAGCTTAAGCTAACCGTATAATTGAGCTAATACATTACATAAATTTTAAATAGGTTGCTTATTCATTTAGGCAACCTTTTTTTAAGCATTTTTTTAGGATAAACACCTAACCCATGCAACAGACCATACAAATAAGACTTAAACCCGAGGAGGCTGCCAACGGGCCTTTATTAATTCAAGCCATTGCTCAGTCCACAGGACAAGATGCGTCCCATATTAACGGCTACCATATTTTAAAGCAGTCTATAGATGCAAGAAGTAGGCAGCAAGTATGGATGAACCTAACAATACAGGCATTCATTAATGAAGCCCCAAGTCAACGTTTTATTGAACCCATTCATTTTCCTAGCCTGCCGCAAAATGCCAAAGAAGTAATTATTATTGGTGCTGGACCTGCAGGACTTTTTGCGGCCTTAGAATGCATTCAACAAGGATTAAAGCCAATTATATTAGAAAGGGGGAAAGATGTAAGGTCAAGAAGAAGAGATTTAGCAATATTAAATAAAGAAGGTGTTGTAAATCCTGAAAGCAACTATTGCTTTGGGGAAGGAGGCGCAGGTACTTATAGTGACGGTAAATTATACACGCGCAGTAATAAAAGAGGAAGTATTGACAAAATATTACGCATCTTTTATCAATTTGGTGCCGACGAAAGCATTTTGTATGAAGCACACCCGCACATCGGGACAAATAAATTACCGCATATTATTACTGTAATGCGCGAGCAAATTGAACAATCGGGTGGCAAAGTAATATTCGAAAAAAAATTAACCGACTTTGTAATTGAGAATGGGGTAATTAAGGAAGTCATAACTGCATGCGGCGATCGCTTCCCAGCTAGTGCGGTGCTACTAGCCACTGGCCATTCTGCCCGGGATATTTTTACATTGCTACATACTAAAAAAATACAAATTGAAGCAAAGCCTTTTGCATTAGGCGTTCGCGTGGAACATCCACAACAAATAATTGACAGTATACAATATCATTGCATCATGCGCGATCCTAACTTGCCGCCTGCTTCCTATAGTTTGGTTGAACAAGTTGGCGAACGTGGTGTATTTAGCTTCTGTATGTGCCCAGGCGGCATTATTGCACCAGCAGCAACAGCTCCTGGCGAAATTGTTGTGAATGGATGGAGTCCAAGTAAACGTAATAACCCTTATGCTAATAGTGGTATGGTGGTTCAAATTGATACGCCTACTGCATTCAACTTTTTAAAAAAACAATTGCAACAAAATAAGCAGCATGAAAACTTGTTATTAGAAGAAGTAGTAAATGGTGATTCTCTGCACCCATTGGCTATGCTTGCTTTTCAACAACATGTGGAACAACAGGCCTTTATAGCAGGCGGCGGAAAACAAGTGGCACCCGCTGCCAGATTAATTGATTTTTGTTCCAACAAAATTTCTGCAACCTTGCCCGACGCAAGTTATTTACCAGGCTTGCATTCGGCCGATTTAAATACTGTATTACCTAGGTTTGTACAACAAACTTTACAAGATGGTTTCAAGGCATTCGGTAAAAAAATGAAAGGGTATTATACCAATGACGCCATTGTAGTTGCTACCGAAAGTAGGACCTCCTCCCCTGTGCGCATACCAAGAGATGCAGCAAGTTTCCAACACCCACAAATTGCAAATCTATATCCTTGTGGCGAAGGCGCAGGCTATGCCGGCGGTATTGTTAGTGCTGCAATGGATGGTGAAAAAATAGCCATTGCCATTGCGCAAAAACTTAATGTTGGTTAATAATACTTTTATTTTTTATTCCTCGCTCTTCGATTTCTTGGATAATAACAAGCTATCTTGAATTAATTTATTCTGTTTGAACGACTTTAATTCAGTTGCTAAATCATTTGAAAAAGCCCTAGTTGTAAATACAGGTTTCCCTGCCTTCACCCAAGCTGTATACCAAAAATCAGCAATTAAATTCGCAGAAGCGGTTAATTGAGCATTCACAGTTGGCCCTAATTCATTCGCATATGCTAGCGCAAATTCCTTTGTATACATTCTGGTATTTCTACCATAATACATTTGCATTTTATATTTTTTCTCAGGTGTAAACGAATTGCTTACAGCCGTTTCTTTTGCTAACATTTCTGGAAGCAATGTATTTGCTTGCCTAATGTTTTTCCATAAAGCTGCAGCAGGGTCTTTTAAATAGGTTGCTTTATGCGGGTTGTACAATTGGTATTGATTAATTCTTAACTCAGGAATAAATGATTCCCATAAACCATGCATCCCTTTTTGACCCGTTAATTGACCGTCATAATTAAGCGTAGTATGTAATGGCACATTTAAATCCCCAATATAATGTCCAATGTCTGCTGCATAAAACAAAATACTATCCTTATTTTTTGATTTAAATGCAGCCACTAAATTATCAAATTGGATTATTACATTGTAAGGTCCCCAGCCATATTTTAATAAAGAGTCTTTTCCATATTTTTTTTGGGCAGCTTCCCAACTTAATGGCATGTCGAGTGCAGCGTTCGGCCCATAGGCTTCTAAATCAATAAAGTGCTTAGTCGCTTCGGTTTTGTCACTATTACGTCGCACGTCTGGGCGAGGTGCATTATCCACTAAGTTTTTCATGTCAGCATGAAAGAAGGACTGCAATGGAGCCGGCAAACTATATATAGCAAGTTGGTGCAAAGTACGATGTACTAAAAAACCCCAACTACTAAAACCAATAAGGATTGTAACCAATAGGAGGCTAATGCCTAATTTCTTTGAGGACATGTGCTAAGTTTTCACGAAGATAGCCTATAATCCAATTAATTTTCTACCATCCTTGCAATTTCCCTTTCATAAAAAATAAGGCCAAGGTATTGCTTGAATGTTTTTAAATTTGGCTTATAAATAAGCGCATATGGAACCATTATTAAGTTTAAAGCATTTAAAGAAATATTATGCTACCCAAAAAGCGGTAGACGATATTAGTTTTGATATACAAAAAGGAAGCATTTTTGGACTATTAGGTCCCAATGGCGCAGGTAAAACCACTTTACTTAGAATGATTACCGGCATATTTTATCCAGATGCGGGTGAAATTGTATTAGACGGAAAATCCTTTAGCCCTTCTGAGGATATTCAAAAAATTGGCTATATGCCAGAAGAACGTGGCTTATATAAAAAAATGAAAATTGGAGAACAAGCCATTTACTTAGCACAAGTAAAAGGCTTATCAAAAAAAGAAGCTACAGAAAAAATAAAATATTGGTTCCAAAAATTTGAGATGGAAAGTTGGTGGAATAAAAAAGTAGAAGATTTAAGTAAAGGAATGAGCCAGAAATTACAATTCGTAATTACGGTATTGCACGAACCTAAATTAATTATACTAGACGAACCATTTAGTGGTTTAGACCCCTTAAATGCCAACCTAATTAAAGACGAAATTCATGCTTTAGCTAAAAGAGGCTCCACTATTATATTTAGCACGCACCGCATGGAACAAGTGGAAGAAATTTGCGACCATATTGTTTTAGTGAACTTGGGCAAGAAAATACTTGACGGTACTGTTTCAGATATTAAGCAGCAGTATAAAGAAAATATTTTTACAATTCAAACTGAACAAGGTGTTTTATTAAGGGATAATGCAACTTTTAGTGTAATTAAAATGCAAGGCGGTAAAACACTCGTTAAAATTAATGACGGGTATAGTTCGAACGACGTATTAACCTACTTAATAAACGAGAAAGTTACTATTATGGGCTATAATGAATTGTTACCTTCCTTAAACGAAATATTTATTAAGCTAGTAGAAGACACGCATGCGAATGCCAGGGCTTTTCAAAACATTTAATCCTACAAAAAATATTATATGAATAAGATTTGGTTAATTATACAAAGAGAATACACTACTAGAGTAAAAAATAAACGTTTTTTAATACTGACATTTTTAATGCCTTTATTGGTAGTAGGTTTAATTGCCGCTTCCATTGCATTGTCTATGTCCGGGACAGAGCAGCGCAAGGTGGCTGTAGTTGACCCAAACGGGTTTTTCAAAACGGCATTGAAAAATACAAGTCAAATTAGTTTTAGTTTCCCTAATAATGTGGATACAAATAATTATACTAAACAGGGATTTACCGATATCCTAATACTTCCCAATTTTGAGGCCGACCAGAAAAAGGATTATATCCTACGCTCCAAAAAATCAATGGGATTGATGTTGCAAGAAAGCATTTCAAACAGAATTAACAAAGCTATTGAGGACCGCATGTTGCAAAAGGCCGGTATTCAACAAAACGTATTAGATTCTATACATACAGCTGCACAGTTCGCCGACCTTAAAGCCTATGAGGACAAAGGCAATTCAAGCAAAGAAAGTAGTGCAGGTTTAGCAATGGGTATTGGTTACGCAAGTGGTTTACTTATTTATATTACTATGTTTATTTATGGTGCGATGGTTATGCGTGGCGTGATGGAAGAAAAAACAAATAGGATTGCAGAAGTTATTATTAGTAGCGTAAAGCCATTTGAATTAATGATGGGTAAAATAATAGGTATTGGCGCAGTTGGGCTTACTCAATTTATAATGTGGATAGTTTTAGTACTGGGTTTACTAGCTGTTGCTACGGGTTTTATACCATCCGATGTTCAACAACAAGTAACTGCCTTACAACAATCGAATGGACAAATGGGTGGCCAATTGGCGCAGGCAAGTGAGTCTGCAGCGCGCATATATCAAATTCAGCAAACCATTCAAACAGCCAACTGGCCTTTGATTATTTTTTGCTTTATATTTTATTTCTTAGGTGGCTATTTGTTTTACTCTGCTTTATTTGCTGCAGTAGGCAGTGTTGTAAACGAAGACCCTCAAGACGCACAAAGTTTAATGTTCCCTATAACTATGCCATTAATATTTTCTTATATCATAACTAACATGGTAACACAAAACCCAAATACACCAATCGCGTTTTGGGCCAGTATGATCCCATTTAGTTCACCCATGGTTATGATGGCAAGAATTGCTTACGGCGTTCCAGGCACGGTTGCTTATTGGGAGTTAGCATTAAGTATGGGCATACTCATTGGCGGGTTCTTATTTACAACTTGGTTAAGTGGTAAAATATACAGAACTGGTATTTTACTTTATGGTAAAAAAATAACTTGGAAAGAAATGATTAAATGGGCATTTAAAAAAGCATAAAACTATAAAGCAATTCGAACATTCAACCCTGCCCTAGTATTGGTGATTGGCGGGGATGACGATATGTAAGGAGTTGCCTTACGTTGATCGAAGAAGAACCTTAAATTAATTTTACTGTTTAATACATAGTCAATGGATGGCTGTAAAGTCAGTTCTTTTTGCCCGCCAGTGCCATAAGCATTTGTTTGGTCTAACCTACTATTGCTGTTGTATACATCACGCATTGAAACGTCTAGCCTAAAAGTAAGGTCGTTGTTTAACTTATTATTGTTCAAGCCTGGAATATTGAAGGGTAATTTCAACCCACGTTTTCTATAACTAGTTCCAAATACCCATTCGGTACTATTGTTTTCACTTAATTGATAGTCCACTAAACTAAGGGCTAATAACCTACTCTTCTTATATTCAAAACGTAATGACCACTGCGTCTTAGTTGTTAAATTAAGGCCAATTAAAGGCTCCATTCTTTCCCCAATGGTAATATTAGGTATTAAGAAATAAGGCACGTAATTGCCGCTTAAAGTGTCTTTGAAAGAAGGCGCACCCCTTCTTTCAATATCGGTATACAATAATGAACTTGTAAAACTATTCATAGCTAAACTACCATTATAGCCATGTGACAATGTAATGTTCGAAAACCATTCTGCTAATAATGGAATTTTAGAGAGTCCATTATAAAGTAGTGTCCAATTTGGTTTAGGGAACATGCCCGAGAATGGATTTGAACGTATGCTTTTATTGTTTTGATTTAATAAAGCCACTTTGCCAGGATCTTGGCCAGTGTAAGCAGCAATAAATGCAGGGATAAGTACTTCCTGAGCATACCTACCATAACCCGATGCATACCCAATTGGATTTGTGGGTAGTCCATACTGAGCAGCCACCCTGTTTGAAATTGTAGAACGATAATTTTGGAATGCCTTAAACTGACTTGAAATTACATTAGGATCGTGAACATCAAAAAATGTGTTCAGCGCCAAATAACTAATATTGAATCCGCCAGCCGACAAAGGATTTGCATGTGACTTTGTTCCATTAAAATCATAACTCGTATCCTTAAATAGTTCAGAATATTCTTTAGTAAACGACTTATTAAAATTAACGTCAACTATTAAACTTTTTACCGGTTCAATCATTAACCTTAGGTTTAATTTTTGTTCAAACCCTTGGCGGAACATTAAATTAAATGCACGATCCTGTGAAAGCATTTGTTTTTTCTCCAAATTGTTTAACCAAGCGGTGTCGGGTTGACGACCAAACATATAATCAATATTGGAAGCAAGTCCTGTATAATCCTTATCCATAAATCGTACACCCGACATAAAGCCTGGTAAACGACTATTAAAATTTTCGGCATAATCTAAATTTCCACTTTGTAACATGGTTAAAAACTTAGCAATCCCTTTTAAGCCCAATGGCACATTAATAGGTTCATTTGCTTTTAATACGCGTTGCGCAATTTTTTCTTGCCTCCTAGCCTCTTTCCATTTTTTTAATGCAAGGGCTTTTTCTTTACCGGTCTTACCGGAAAGCGCCTCTTCTTTTGTCATTAATATTTTACTCGCTAACGGATTAGTTTGCGACTGGCCATAGCGGCCTTCCGAAAGTGCTGCTCTTAAATATTTTGACTTATTATAAAAATTACTAAAATTAAATTGTGCCGTTAATTGCTGAGATAATGTATTTTCAATGGTATTGCCAAGTCCTTCAGCAAGCCTACTGGCGCCTATCCAATTATAGGTAGTGGATAAATTGTAGCTTGACAATATCCAGTCTGTTAATGGAAATTTATTTGTAGGAATATCATATCTTAACGATACTCTTTGGTTGTACAAAGTATTTCTGCCTGCCCTTAATAACATCCTTGTTAGCGAATCCTTCTTTTCCTTAGTGTCAATGCGCCCATTCGGTTCGTCAATTCTTGAATTTAAATTTGCTACCACATCTAAATTAATGGACTTGGTTAAAGGCCAACGCATATTAAAAATCCTACTCATTGTAAAGAACTTATCGTAAGTGGTTTCGGTCTTATCGGTTGAGCCGTCAAAAGAATTAATAATTCTAGGTGTAAATTCCCCAAATTGCCTATCTAAAACTGTTCTGTAACTAATTAAACTTGGTTTAGGATTGAAATTAAATTCTTTAATTAAATTAAACCAAGGGGAAGCATTTTTAAAATACTTCTTAAATGGCTCAATTGACTTACTCGAAACATTATAAGTATAACCAATA
The DNA here is from genome assembly GCA_947458915.1 of Bacteroidota bacterium. GTDB lineage: Bacteria > Bacteroidota > Bacteroidia > Chitinophagales > Chitinophagaceae > Sediminibacterium. The sequence continues at coordinate 2,403 of CANHAE010000053.1, read as the reverse complement.
GCGCCTCTCTGTTTAACCATTTTATTCATTTCTATTACAGGTCCAGTTTGGTTTAACTGTGAATAGGAATAACTAAAATCAAAATTACTTAAGCTTATTGGGGTCGTTCTTTTACCCGGCAAAAAACGTACATTGGTAAAATTCAATGTTTTTATAGTAGTTTGGTCGGCAGACATGTTGCGTATTGAATCTCGCACACGACCTTCCGTTGCATTTATTTTTTCTTTGTATAAAATATCTTTATTAAACGGATCAAATTCGGGATTTTCAATTGTTTTATTAATGCTCGCAAAAACCGGCAATGAAATTCTTGCTTTTTTAGGTAGTAGTTTTCCTGCTTCAATATTAGTTGCGATATCAAACTGCGTTAAACCCGTCTTAGCGCGTTCATTCATTTTCTGTTCAATGCCGCCAAAGCCTGCAGTCCTGTTATTGGCAGAAATTGATAAAGTTCCTAAATCGGCTAGTACTAAGTCCATTCTACCCAATGCAGCCCATGAACCTCTTTCATCCAAATCTGATAAACGTAATTCATTCACCCACATTTCTGCATTTATTTCTGCTTGGCCAGAAGTGTTTTCAAATGCCACTAATAAGCCCCTTATTTCCCCTAAGTTTGGATTACCCATAACAGCATAAGTATGGTTATTGCTTTGAAGTTTAGAAAACTTAACCACTTGTGATTGTCCACTTGCACTTCTTTCAATGTTAAGCTGGTCTCTTTCTAATTTCAACCTCACCAAATCATTTAAACTTAAATTCATTTCATTTTCCAAAGGCCAAACCAAATTTGACTCTCCATTAGAATATGTTTTTTGTTGCGTAGTAGTTAATGGAATCCGAATTTCATAAAAGTTATTTTGAAAATCTTGCCCCATTCTAATTACCGCAGTAATTACACCCTTCTCCGTCTGGTTCAGTCTATCTTTATTTTCTGCGTGTAAAAACATGGACAACTTGCCGTAACGACGAATGTCAATATTCATTGTTTTGAATACCCCTCTTGGTGTTTTGCCTTTTTGTAAACGGCCAACTTGAACACTTAATGATTGTTCATTTTGTAAAAGGTTCACCCCATTATTACTTAATAATTGTACACGCTCAATACCTGGAGGAATAATATAGTTCACTGGCGTCCTACTTCCATTTTCTTCCAAACTCACAGCAAGTGTGTTAACCGTATTTAAAGTACTAGTAGCATCAATTCCCTTATAGTCACCAGTAGTATCAATTTCATAACCGTATTGTCTCCATTGATTTCTAACTAAATCTAGTTTAGCAAAACGGAGTGTAACAGCATCTTCAAAACCAGTTAAATACATTCTAATAAAGCGGATAGATTTAAAATCTCTAATACCACCCACTGAATCAGAATAAGAATTAATAGGCACACGAAATAAATACCAATCCTCCCTACTATTACTACCATCGGGCAAGGTAGCGTTTACCGTTTTTTTATCTGTCACATATTTTGTAGTCCCAACCCCTAAGCTTCCTTTTTGTAAAGGGATATTATATTCAAAATATGCTTCAGTTTCGTTTAATGTGTTGTCTCTGTTTAAATCCTCGTTGTCGGGAAGTAAAGTTGCCGCACTACTATAATCGCTTGTGCCAGCTAAAGCCGAATTGCCCTGTGAGTTATTAAAATACTTATAACGGCCTAATATGCCCGCCTTGCTTGCATCGTATTGTGCATCCCTATACCATACATAGTTATCGGAAGAAGGATCCTTTAAAAATTGATCCCCAATAGTTGAGCCAGGCGTTAAATTATATTTAGCAATAACATCCGCCCTTTGTTTTATTTCCAAACTATCCATTAAACCATCTAAGCCAACGTCCTGGTATTTTCTATCCTCAGGATTATTACTAAATGCATTGGTTACTTGTATCGGATTCACCGGAACTCTTCCCCATGTTGATGTGTCAACGCTTGCAGGTATAGTAGGTGTAGGCATTCCGTTTTCATAAAAACGGCGTCCGTCACGTAAAATATCTTCACTCACATTTCCCAAATTCAACACTAAATTACCTTTTGTTGCAGGCGACTTTAAGAAAGGATCCTGCACCCAAAATTCAACGTATTCTATAATACTCGTTTCAAAATCGGTTTGGTCTAAAGCACGCATAATCCCACCCCATTTTTTAGCGGCACTTGCCGTAGTAAATTTCCCTGGATTTGAAGGATCAAGTTCAGCACTACTATAGTTATAGTTATAAGGGCCTCTATCCTTAGGATAATAAGTTAAATCGAATGTAGGCAATTGAACATCGGTAATATTAGTAGTCTTTTGAGGGAATAGTTCGTTGGTAAAAACCTGACGTACCCGAGGGTCACTTAAAGCTTCTACATTCCCCCTTAAAGGATTATTTGGACTGTTTTTGTCTTGTAAAGTAGGTTCT
>CANHAE010000052.1 GCA_947458915.1 Bacteroidota bacterium | reverse complement strand
GAAGCACAACCAGCATGGCATAATAACGGTACTACTATTTATTTTTCAACATGGAGCGAGGATGGTGGTGCTATTAGAAGCACAGATCTCACGACTGGGTTAGAAACTAAACTTACTAAGGAAAATGCTTTGTACCAAGGAATCGCAATAGACCCTAGTGGGAAAAGAATAGTGTTTAACCGAACCACTGCGCAAAATTTTAAAAATGCTGTGGACCCGACATACAATGATTCAGAGGATGAGATTTGTTGGATGGATTTAGCGACAGGTGTAATTACTGTAATAGATAAAGCAAACGGACGTTATAATGCTCATTTTGTAACAAATGAAAATAGAATTTATTTAAATAGTAATGGCCGTTTACTTTCTATGGCATGGGATGGTACTGATGAAAAAGAAATTGTAAAAATTACAGGTATCACTACTTATGGAAGTATACCAACACACAATGGAAAAATTAGTAGCGACCCATGTATTATTCCAGAAATGATGGAAGAAGATGATGCGGCAAAAGAAAACAACCCAGCTTCAAGTGCAGCGGTTATTTTAATTTCTCCAAAAGGGAAGTCGGCTATTGCACAGGTGAACAACAATATATATTATGTAACTATACCACAGGTTGGCAAGTCGGTGGAAATATCGGTTGCGGATGCAAAAAGCGCCGCTTTCCCTAGTAAATTATTAACAGAAATGGGCGGTGAATTTCCAAGCTGGGAAGCAAACGGTAAGAATATACATTGGAGTTTAGGGGCAGCTCATTTCACTTATGATGTTGAAGCTTCTTATGCATTTGATGATAGTTTAGCGCTTGCTACAAAAATAGAAGAAGCACTAAAAAAAGATACTACCAAAAAAGATACCCTTGCTAAAAAAGCAGAGAAAAAAGAAACTCCTAAATTTAAAGCAACAGAAACTTGGGTGAATGTATTTTATGATAAAGACATTCCAACTGGAAATGTATTATTAAGAAATGCAAGAATCATTACCATGAAAGGTGAGCAAGTAATTAGCAATGGAGATATTTATATTGTAAACAATAGAATTAATGCAATTGGAAAATCGGGTACTTTGAAAGTAGCAAGTGGCACTGAAACCGTAAATGTTGCAGGCAAAACAATTATTCCAGGATTCGTTGATACACACGCACATATGTGGCCAAGCTGGGGAATGCATAAAAACCAAGCATGGGTATACTCGGCAAATTTAGCTTACGGAGTCACTACAACACGTGACCCGCAAACAGCTACAACCGACGTATTAACTTATAGCGATATGGTGGAAGCGGGAATGATGGTAGGACCAAGAGTTTATTCAACTGGCCCAGGTGTAGGTTATTGGTCGTATAATTTAAAAGACTCTGCACAAGCAGAACAAGTATTATCACAGTACAGTAAATACTTCAATACTAAATATATTAAAATGTATTTAGTAGGAAATCGTAAGCACAGACAATGGGTAATTCAAGCAGCGAAAAATCAACAACTAATGCCTACAACCGAAGGGGGATTAGATTTTAAATTAAACATGACAAATTTAATTGACGGCTACCCAGGACATGAACATGCTTTACCTATTTATCCATTATATAACGATGTAACTAAAATTATTGCAGCAAGCAAGATGACAGTGACACCTACCTTATTAGTTTCTTATGGTGGACCATGGGCAGAAAATTATTATTACGAAACTGAAAATCCTTACCATGACGCAAAAATGCAATTCTTCACGCCGTATGAAGAATTAGCTGCAAAATCACGTAGGCGTGCAGCTTGGTTCCTACCTGAAGAACATGTATTTCAAAAACATGCAAAAAGTATGAAGAATATTGTTGAGGCCGGCGGATTAGCTGGTATTGGAAGTCATGGACAATTGCAAGGACTAGGATACCATTGGGAACTTTGGTCTATGCAAAGTGGCGGCATGCGCAATATGGACGCCCTTAAAACGGCAACTATTCTTGGTGCAGAAGGCTTAGGTTTGGATAAGGATTTAGGAAGCTTAGAAGTAGGCAAATTGGCCGACTTAATTATTTTAGACAAAAACCCATTAGATAACATTCGTAATACCAACAGTATTAAATATGTAATGAAAAATGGTCGTTTGTACAATGGAAGTAATTTAACTGAAATAGTAACCGGCAACCATAAATTAGACAGAAAAGAATGGTTTGATGAAAAACCAGCAAAAAATACAAATGTAGAAGACTAACCACTAAACAACAACTATGAAAAATTCAAGAAGGAAATTTATACAAAACGCGTCACTTGCATTATTGGGAACGGGATTAATGCCAAATGACTTGTGGTCAAAAAATAAAACATTTGAAGCAAGTAAAAGTTTAATAGGCATTCAGCTTTACGCAGTTAGAGCCGATATGAAAAAGGACCCTTTAGGAACATTAACCGCCCTTGCTAAAATGGGTTACAAGCATGTAGAACATGCTAATTATATAAACAGGAAATTTTATGGCTATACTGCAATAGAATTCAAAAAAATATTAACTGATTTAGGAATGACCATGCCAAGTGGCCACACGGTAATGAATATAGACCACTGGGACGCAACCAAGAAAGATTTTACAGACGCATGGAAACATACTGTTGAAGATGCTGCTACCATTGGACAAGCTTATGTTATTAGCCCTTCCATGGACGAAAACCTTAAAAAGAATTATGATGGCTTCATGTTTCAGCTAGATTTATTTAATAAATCGGGAGCTTTATGTAAAACCCAAGGAATGAAATTTGGTTACCATAATCATAATTTTGAATTTGTAGAAAAGTTTAATGGTACCCTTATGTATGATTTATTGTTACAAAACACCGACCCTAATTTGGTGATGCAACAACTTGATTTTGGTAATATGTACGGCGTTGGAGCAAGAGGAAAAGATTGGATGCAAAAATACCCAGGACGTTTTGCTTCCTTACATGTTAAGGATGAAATAAAAGTACCAGTAGGCGAAATGAATGATGGTTATGACAGCAGCCTTTTAGGTGATGGAGTAGTAGATCCTAAAGGACTGTGTTTATTAGCTAAACAAATTAGCGGCACACACCATTTTATTATTGAGCAAGAATCTTATCAAAATAAAACTCCGCTTGAATGTGCTAAAATAAACCTTGACCGCATGAAAACATGGGGATTATAACATTAGCAAAACATATAATTGGAGGACTCCATATTAAAAGCACAATCCTATAGATTGTGCTTTTATTTTATATAACTTTAAGTAGTCATTTACATTATTTTTTATTTATGAGAAATCAAATTACACTTGCTACTATACTGTTTGTTACTATTACTAGTTATTTATATAGTCCGGCATTAATTGCTCAAAGTACTACTGCCGCCGAAAAATTGCGTTGGGAAAAACATGTAAAGCAAATAACTATTATAAGAGATGAATGGGATATTCCACATATTTATGGAAAAACGGATGCTGACGCCGTTTTTGGATTGATGTATGCACAATGCGAAGAGAATTACCCGCAAATAGAAAAAAATTATTTAGAAATGCTAGGGCGTACCGCAGAAAAATTATTAGATCCAATGGGTGATCAATATGAAGACTTGATGATGCGCTTAATTCAAGATAGTGTTGATGCTATTGCAGACTATAATGCAAGCCCATTATGGTTTAAGAAATTATTAGATGCCCATGCCGATGGTATAAACTATTATTTGTACAAACATCCCCAAGTGAAATCGGAGGTACTTAAAGTATATAAACCCTGGTACCATTTAATGTGGACCGACGGAAGTGTTTCGCCAACAAGAACAGGTGGTATTACCAGAGAGGACGTATATAAAATGTATGGCTCAGGCAAAACTGATTTGCCTACAAGTACTGCTAGTGTTTATCCTAAAATGAACGCATTAGAAGAAAATGGGGGGTCTAATGGTTTTGCTATTGCACCCAAGCATAGTAAGAACGGTAATGCTTTATTATATATTAACCCACACGTTCCTTTTTATTTTAGGTCTGAAATGCATATGGTAAGCGAAGAAGGCTTAAACGCATATGGTGCTGTAACATGGGGACAAATGTTTATATACCAAGGTTTCAATGCCCATGTAGGCTGGATGCATACAAGTAGTTATGCCGACGTAGCAGATATTTTTGAGGAAAAAATAATTCAAAAAAATGATTCTCTTTTTTATGAGTACGAACAACAATTACTCCCCGTACAAATAAAAAAGATTCCTATTAAATATTATGGAGATAATAATGGTGAAAATTTAAATACTAAAATATATACAACCTATAGGACCCATCACGGACCCATAATGGGCAATAGAAATGGCAAATGGTTAAGCCTACGTGAAAATAACCGTTCCTTAAATGCTTTATTAGAATGCTGGACACGCACAAAAGCAAATAATTTAAATGAGTATAAAAAAGCGTTATCCTTACTTGCAAATAATAGCAACAATACCGTTTATGCCGACGCGGACGGCAATATTGCTTATTGGCATGGGAATTTTATGCCTAAACGCGCTCCCGAATATGATTTCACAAAGCCGGTAGACGGTTCCATTAAAGCCACTAATTGGAAAGGCTTACACACACTTGATGAAATTGTACAAAGTATTAATCCAGCAAATGGTTGGTTGCAAAATTGCAATGCCACCCCTTTTACAGTAGCTGGAAAATATAGCCCAAATTCAAAAAGTTACCCTGCCTATATGGCGCCTGATGGAGAAAACGCACGTGGATTAAATGCCGTTCGATTATTAACACAAATTGATAAACTAGATTTGAATGACTTAATTAAACTAGGATACAATAAACACTTAACGGCATTTGATATTTTATTGCCTCCCTTTATTGAATACAGTAAAACAGTTGCTTTGACCAATGAGCAACAAAAAGCAATTAACTATTTAGCTAGTTGGAATCATGATGCCGATACTAATTCTATAGCGCAAACAATTGCTATAGAATGGGGAACTAGGCTTCAAAAAGAAATTGCACCTGCTACAACTGAAGAAGAAGGCACCCAAGCCATTAATAGATTCAACAAGTTGGTACAAGAAGTTAGTAACGAAAAAAAGCTTGCTATTTTAAATACAGCACTTGCCTATATTAGTGTAGCCTATCATAAAAACACTTGGGAAATTCCTTGGGGCCAAATAAACAGGTACCAACGAGGCATGTCCAATAGTGAATTTCCTTTCTCAGACAATAGGCCGAGTATGGCTGTAGCACAAACTTCTTCTAAATGGGGACAGCTCCCTTCTTTTGAAAGTAGGCTTGCTATTGGTACACATAACAGATACGGCTATTCTGGGAATAGTTTTATTGCTGCAGTAAGTTTTGGCAAAAAACTAGAAGCCAAAACTATTATCACTGGCGGGCAAAGTCGTTTTCCTAATTCAAAACATTTTACCGACCAAGCACAAAAATATATTGACGGAGATTTTAAAACCATTCATTTTTATAAAGCCGATGTTTTAGCAAATAAAGTAAGGTCATATAAACCAGGATTTGAAAGGTAGTCGTCATACAGCTTACTAGTAAAGGCAATTTTTACAAGTCCTGCCAGGTTTTTAACCTCAAACATTTGCATCAATTTTGTACGGTGACTTTCAATAGTCCTCTTACTATGTCCAACTTCAAAGGCTATTTGTTTGCTAGACGCTTCTTCGCAAATGCGTACCAAAATATATTTATCATACTTATTAAGTTGTTGTACTTTTTCGAAAAGTTTAATTTTTTCCATATGATTCACTAAGGCAAAAACTTTAGCTGAAATAGTTGAACAAAAATATATTTTATCCTGCTTAGCCATTTCTAAGGCTTTTAGCCATTCCACGCTACTAACATTCCTTGCGACAATTACTGATATGCCATTGTCAATTAATTGATATAAATGCACATCTTCCTCATCGTTAAAAACAACCATTACGGGCATCCTCTTTTTTAATTCAAGCACTTGTGCAATTGCATTACTTTGTTTAAAATCAAACAAGCTACTATCCACAACTAATAATTGAGACAAGCCTTGAATAGGAAACTGATTTAGGTCAACCAAGTTGTCAATAATCCTGTGCCCGTTGAAAAGGGGATTGTCATTGATTAACGAACTACTGCCTAACGCATACACACGTTGTTGATCGCAAATGATTACTTGACTAAGCATGTTGAATAGTATTTATTTATAATACCTAAATCAACAATTAGTTTAGCTTAAAAAACGAATAAAGCCTTGCTAATACATTACTGGTAATTAAAACTGTTGTGTATTAAGCAGCCAATATTTTCTAATATAGAAAATACATTTAGTATTACTACCCCACCTTGCTAGTATTTGAAATAAATTCTCTCATTCTTGGTTGAATTTTATTAAATTGCTAAATATAAACAAGTTACCAAATGAAAAATATCACAATTTGTACTTTATCTATTTTCTCTTTCGTTTTAACTACGAGTGCTCAGTCTAAATTTAAAAGTCAACGAGATAGCTTAGAATTTGAAGCCGCAAAAACAGAAATTTGGTCACCAATGCCTAAAGTGGTCACGCCTGGAGCAACTGCTTCAGAAGCGCCTTCAGATGCTATTGTTTTATATAATGGTAAAGACATGAACGCATTTCAAAAACAAGGAGGGGGTGCTGCTGGCTGGAAAATTGATGCAGACGGTGCCATGACGGTAGTGAAGGGTTCTGGTGACATTCAAACAAAAGAAAGTTTTGGAGATTGTCAACTACACCTTGAATTTAGAGAGCCCGCCATAATAAAAGGTAGCAATCAAACAAGAGGCAATAGCGGTATTTGGTTTATGAATAATTATGAAGTACAAATATTAGACAATTATAATAATCCAACTTATGCAAATGGGCAAGTAGGTAGTTACTATAAACAGCATAGCCCCTTGGTAGCTGCAGGGCGTAAACCTGGCGAATGGCAAACTTATGATATCATTTTTACCGCTCCTGTATTTAGCGCTAACGGCGACGTTGCTTCGCCTGGAAGAATCACTGCGTTTTTAAATGGCATTTTAGTACTCAACAATATTACTATTTATGGCCCAGTAGAATGGATAGGATTGCCTAAGTACCGTGCACATGCAAGTAAAATGCCGCTACGTTTACAGGATCATGGTTTTGATGGTGGCGAGGCGGTAAGTTTCAAAAATATATGGATAAGGCCTTTATAATTCTTCTATTCTTTTGGCTTTATCATCAATTACTAAATCAAAATTGGGTTTAGTGGGGCCACCATTAGGGCAATAACCTGTAATTAGGTCATTAAACCTACATCCCCATTTATTCAGCTGCTCTAAGGTAAGCACTCTTAAATCGCGCTTAGAACTTTCCCCTCGACCTGTCCAATAGGTGATATGCCAGCCTTCGTCATATAACTTATTAATTTTGGCAATATTGTCAAAATTAGGCTCCGCTAATTCATACACCCTTTTTTCACTATAAAAACAAATAGTTTCATCAATGTCAATTAGCGCCTTCTTTGATCCAAACCTTTTTGATTCTATCATGTTATTATGTTGTTCGTGTATTAATTAGTGCAAATTTATAGATAAACTATAAATTACACCTTTCAATTTTACAATTCCCTTTAACTGTATTTATTATGAGATTACTACTTGTTTGTATTTGCTCGCTTTTTATTCAATTCGCTTATAGCCAATACGCAAATCCTCCCCTTATTAGAACTGCGGAAATTAATATCGCAAGAGATAGTTATGGAGTACCCCATATTTTTGCGCCAACCGATCCTGAAGTAGCTTATGGCCTTGCTTGGGCACATGCCGAAGACGATTTTACCACTATGCAAACTTTAATACTTACTGGTAAAGGTAAAATTGCTACGTATTTAGGCAAGAAAGGAGCACCCATCGATTTCGTTTTTGGACTATTAAACACAAAAGCCACCGTGCAAGCGCAAATGGACCAGTTTGACCCAAAATTAATACAATTGATTAAGGGTTACTTGTTAGGATTAACCGCCTATGCCAAAGCACATCCTGACAAAGTATTAAATAAACATGTATTCCCAATTAGTATTGAAGAATATTTGGCTTCCACCGCATTTTCTGTTGCTATTTTCTGTGGCGTTGATAAAGCGTTGCCAAAAATATTAAATGGCACCATCCCAAAATTACAAGGTTTCACAGGAGAGGGCAGTAATGCCTTTGCAATTAGTGCGCATAAATCAGCTTCGGGAGAAACCATGTTAGCTATTAATGCACATCAACCTATTGAAGGACCAACTGCATTTTATGAAGCTCATTTGCAAAGTGAAGATGGTTGGAATATTTTAGGAGGCTTATTTCCGGGTGCCCCTTTAATTTTTCACGGCGTTACGCCTAATTTAGCTTGGGCACATACGGTTAATTTTCAAGACAAAATAGATGTCTACCAACTTGAAACAAATAAAACGCACCCTAAGCAATATAAAGTAGATGGCAATTGGCTACAGTTAGAAAAAAGAAAAATTAAAATAAATATTAAGGGTATTCCTTTCCCTATTTACAAAACTGTTTATACTTCAATATATGGACCAACCGTAGCTACACCAAGCGGTGAATATTTTTCGATGCGCTTGCCAGCATTAATGGACGCCGGCGCTTTGCAGCAATGGTATGCAATGAACAAGTCCACTAATTTTAATGAATTTAAAACAGCATTGGAACAAAATCATTTGCCCATGTTTAATATTATGTATGCCGATAAAAACGATACTATATTTTACATATCGAATGGTAAAATGCCGTATCGAAATGCAGATACCAGTTACCATTGGAATAGCACTTTACCTGGCAATACAATGGCTACCTTATGGACCAAGTTTAAGCCACTCAGCGCTTTACCGCAACACTTAAATCCAAAAAGTGGTTATTTATTCAATGCCAATCATTCTCCCTTTTTAGCTACAGCCGAAAATGAAAATTTAAACCCTAAAGATTTTGATATAAACGACGGCTATGAAACGTATCACGATAACAGAAGCAGGCGGGCAAAGGACTTGATTGATTCCTTAGATAAAATATCCTACAATGATTTAAAGCGTATCAAGTTTGATCGTAGGCTACCAAGTCCTATTTTATATCCCTACGGTTTCAACGCCGACTCTTTATTTTTAGTAGACGAAACTAAGCATCCGCAGTTGGCTTCTATTATTACTGAATTAAAACAATGGGACCACAATGCAATTGCAGAAAGTAAGGGTGCCTTAATTTATAATTTAGCCTACTACAATGTGGGGGTAGTTATGGAAGGAAGAAAAAATGACAAACTTACTTTGGAAGAAGCGGTAAAAGTGTACCAAATCATATACGACTTCTTACAAAGCAATTACGGTACCACTAACTTAACATTGGGTGATGTGCAACGCTTAGTGCGTGGCGACGAAAACTGGGCACAGGGTGGCATGCCTGACGTTTTAGCAGCGGTGATGTCCGAGCCTTATGGAAAAGACAAGAGAAAAATGAATAGTGGGGATGCATATATAAGCTTTATTAAATTTCCCAAAAATGGTGGCTTACCTTTTATTGAATCAATAAATACTTTTGGGGCTAGTTATAATAAAGGAGACAAACATTATAACGACCAGCGCGCAATGTACCAAGCTCAGCAAGTTAAAAAAATGACTTTAGATAAAAATGAGATTTTAAAAAATGCTGAACGCATTTACCATCCTGTACAATAGGATTTAAATAACAAACAAAGCAAACTTGCTTTACGTTAAAATAGTTACAGCCTTGCTGTAACTATTTTTTTGTCCAAAAACGCTTTGGTGTCATATATAATACTGTTGTCGGATAATTTTAACGATGCATAATTTAATGACTTAAAAAAATCATGCGCAACCGTTAATACTATAGCATCATATTTCTCTAAATTAGTAACTAGTTTTATTTGATGCTTTGTAAAAACTGCTTCGGCATTTGCAAAAGGGTCAAACGCATCAACCTGCAATCCTTTTTCCGTAAGCTGTTGGTAAATATCAAATGCTTTTGAATTTCTTATATCAGGGCAGTGCTCTTTAAAAGTAACCCCTAATAATAATACCTTTGCGCCCTTTATCTCAATGTTATTTTTAGTTAACAATTGAATTATTTTATCGGAGACAAAATTGCTCATTTTATCATTTACGTTTCTTCCCGATAAAATTACTTGTGGATTATAGCCCAGGCTTATTGCCTTATGCGCTAAATAATAGGGATCCACACCAATACAATGTCCTCCCACTAGGCCAGGCTTGAATGGTAAAAAATTCCATTTTGTAGATGCGGCATCTAATACTTCATGTGTGTCAATACCCATCTTGTCAAAAATTAAAGCCAACTCATTAACGAATGAAATATTTAAATCTCTTTGTGCATTTTCAATGGACTTTGCAGCTTCCGCAACTTTTATACTAGAGGCTTTATACGTGCCCGCTGTAATAATACTTGCATATAAATTATCTATTAGCGTTGCCACTTCGGGTGTTGAACCCGATGTTACTTTTTTAATTTTAGTAAGTGTATTTATTTTGTCGCCAGGGTTTATACGCTCGGGAGAATAGCCACAATAAAAATCTTTATTAAATTTCAAGCCACTTGCTTTTTCTAATAGAGGTACACAGTCTTCTTCTGTGCATCCAGGATAAACTGTACTTTCATAAATCACGATATCCCCTTGTTTAAGTATACTACCTACCATTTCACTTGCACTTAATAGATAGCTTAAGTCTGGGAGTTTATGCGCATCAACTGGTGTAGGAACCGTAATTATGTAAATACCACAATGACTAATTTCATTTTTAATACTACTGAATGATAGGTTATTGTTTGTTAGTACATCTGCTGTACTACATTGTAAAGTGTGGTCGATACCTTTTATTAAATCCCCTACACGTTGTTCGTTAATATCAAATCCAATAACCTGGTATTTTGTTGCCAAAGCTACCGCCAATGGCAAGCCAACATAACCTAAGCCTATTATAGCAATTGGTAAATTCGAATTGGGTACTTTATTAAACATCTGAGGCCAAAGTTAAGGACCGATTAGTGATGTCCGTAATTTTTTTCTCCGGCAGTAATTGCAATGGGCAAACGATTTTGTACTGGAGGAAGCGGACAGGTTGCAAATTCAGTAAATGCACAAGGAGGATTATAAGCTATATTAAAATCAATAAAAGTATTCCCTTCACTATCAGGCTTAACAATATCAATAAAGCGCCCTGCACCGTATGTTGTTTTACCTGCTGTTTCATCTGCAAAAGTGATAAACAGTGTTGCCCCTCCCTCATCAATTACATCCAAGGAAAATGCTTGTCCCTGAAGCGTAAATACTAATTTCCCAGCATTTTTAGAGGAGGTGGTTTGGCCTAGCACGTTGGTAATCATAAGAAAATTTTGGGTAGGAGGTATTAGTTTTGCTTTTACACGCCAGTTGGAATCAATGGCAAAGCGCTCAATACCTTTAAATTGTAATAGAGTAGAAGACTTTAGGTTTCGGAAGCGTACACCCACTTTTTCTTCTCTTTTAATAATAGTCCATGAAAATTGGCGCCATTCCATAATAGGACTGTTCCTGTTTTCTTTAAAAACTAAGGCTTTTGCGCCTGCAGCAATTAATTGCTTGTTTACGGTAACCGGATATTTATTACCACTAGCCCATACGACACTATCCCCTTCCAATATAAAATCACCTAAATAGTCTGGAAAATACACATCAGCTGGGTTAGGATTAATGTACCTACAATCATTTTCTTGCGCTTGTCCAAAAGTATTTTTCCCTTTTTTTAGCCAATACAAGCCTTCCAAATTCAACCAGCCATCTGGCTTTTTCAAGTATTCAATACGCATTTCATGCCAGCTATTTATTGATTTGGAGTAATTGTCAGTAGGTTGCGCCTTCCCAAAAATATAAATAGAACAGCCTATAATAAGTAAATACACATTTTTCATAAAGTAAGAATTAGTAATTCAATTTGAATACAAATATAAAACTTTTTGTCTATAATTTTAGTAGACATTAAAACAATTAAGTAGTAATTAAAGATAAAAAGTAATTGTTTACTTTTATATATGTTTAATAAGTATTCAAAAAGTCGTTTACTCCCCGTTTTGTTACTGATTACCTTATTTTTTTCCGCCTGTAGCAAAGGGTTAGTTTTTGCTGATAGTAGTATAATAGGCGGTACTGCAAGCAACGAGGAAGTCAATAACTGGATATATAAAACCATGAGTGAATATTATTTATGGTCCGACAGTATGCGCACCAAGGATGCAACCAATTTGAGCCTTGCACCAATGGACTATTATTATACAGTTTTGTATAAATATAAAAATGTCGACCGATTTTCATGGATTGATGCAAATTCTGCAAATTTAATAAACCAGTTGAATGGTATAAATACAATGCTTGGCATAAAAGTAAATATGTTTAAAAATACCGCTATTACCGGTGGAAATGTTTTTGTTGTTGCATGTGTTTATAAAGATACCCCTGCAGATACGGCAGGCTTAAAAAGAGGTGACATTATCATGAGTGTGAATGGATCAGCAATCACAAGTACTAATTATGCAACAATTCTTAATGACCAAGAATTAATATTAGGAATGGGGGAACTTAATGGAAGTGCATTTGAACCATTACCTGTTAGTCTGAATAAAAAGATTACCAAGCGAACTGTACAGGTTAAGCCAATTTTAAATGAAACCATATTAGATTATGGTAGTAAAAAAATAGGCTATTTTGCTTACCTGCAATTTTTAAAAGATTTTGACAATGAACTGAGTGCGATGTTTGGTCGTTTTAAACTTGCTGGAATTAACGAACTGGTTATTGACTTAAGATATAATGGAGGTGGCTATGTAAGTTCTTCAAATTTGTTGACAGAATTAATCGCCCATCCGTCCAATGTTGGAAAAATTATGAATAAGAAAGTTTTTAATAAAACGATTCCTGCTGATTACAAAAAAGATTCCATAACATTATTTGGAGGTCAGGCAAATAATATTGGGAATAAACTTGAAAGAGTTTTTGTTTTAACATCAAATAATACTGCTTCAGCAAGTGAACTAATTATTAACAATCTTAGGCCATTCATGGAAGTAATCTTGATAGGAGAAAATACTTATGGTAAAAATGTAGGTTCAAATACTTTAATAGATAGCAAAAAAAGATACCCCTATGGACTTCAGCCAATTACTTTTAAAATTCTAAACTCGGCAGGACAATCGGACTATGGGACTGTAGCAGGCTTTACTCCTCAATATGCGGTAATGGATACAACATTACCCTATTATCAATTTGGAGACCCTAATGAAACCTATTTGAAAAAAGCACTTACTATTATGGGAGTTGATTTAACAAATAGAATAGCTAGCCTTATTGGAGTAAAAAAAATAGGATTTAGTAGGCTTCAAAAAATGACTATTTCTGATAATCAAAAGTTAGACAGAATTGATATGTGGGCCGACCCAATAAAAAATTAAAATTTATATGGAACATAAAATAAGAGTATTTGTTACCGGAGGCACTTTTGACAAAGAATATAATGAACTACATGGTAGCTTATAT
>CANHAE010000051.1 GCA_947458915.1 Bacteroidota bacterium | reverse complement strand
TAACGAAAACATTTCTTCTCATTTTTCTAGACCAGAAAATTTGAGGAGACAATACGTTACAAGCCATCATACCCCAGTAGCTCCAACCATAAGGGCTAAATAAATAAGCACGGCTATACCAGAAAGTATATCCTTCATATTTATTTTGAGAATACCAACCCATAAATAATTCAGTCAAATAAGCGATACCTACAATTGAACCAGTAAGTACAATTACTTTATTCATTAAATCAACGTGACCAATAGTAATATAATCTTCTAAGCCAAATACCTTACGGACAATTAACAATAAGGTTTGCACCATTGCAAAACCAGAAAAAATCGCACCCGCAACGAAGTATGGAGGGAAGATAGTAGTATGCCAACCAGGAATAACTGAAGTTGCAAAGTCAAAAGATACAATAGTGTGTACCGATAATACTAGCGGAGTACTTAAACCTGCTAATACTAATGATAAACTCTCGTGACGTTGCCAATGCTTAGTTGAACCAGTCCAACCGAAAGCAGCAATACCATATAATTTTTTTCTAAGTTTAGTGAAAGCTCTGTCACGCACTGTTGCGAAGTCAGGCAATAGACCAGAATACCAGAATAATAAGGAAACAGTGAAGTAAGTAGAAATCGCAAACACATCCCATAATAATGGAGAATTAAAATTCACCCATAATGGACCACGTGAGTTAGGATAAGGCATTACATAAAAAGCCATCCAAACACGACCCATGTGGAAGATAGGAAATTGACCAGCACACATAACCGCAAAAATAGTCATCGCTTCTGCAGCACGGTTAACACCTGTTCTCCAACCTTGACGGAATAATAATAATACAGCAGAAATTAAAGTACCAGCGTGACCGATACCAACCCACCATACGAAGTTGGTAATATCCCAACCCCATCCGATTGTTTTGTTAAGGTTCCACTGACCAATACCGTAAGTTACCTCACGATAAACGCTGTAGCCTCCAAACATAAGTAAGGAAACAGCGATGAAAAAGCCAATGTACCATAAACGAGTTGGCTTGGATTCAATAGGTCGCAGAATGTCTTTAGTAACTTGGCTATAAGTTTTTTCGCCGTATACTAAAGGTTCGCGCAATTGTGATTCGTACTTTAAATGCATGTCTACTATTTCTTAAATTTTTTAATCTAAATACTAGTTCTATTTTTTACTCAATATTAATGAGCAGCTTTTGTTTCATGACCTGCTTCAGCTTTTGCTTCATGTCCTGCTTCTGCTTCACCTGCGTTTCTCACTTTTGCTAAGTAAGTAACATTAGGTAATACGTGTAATTGCTCTAACACATAAAACTGACGGTTAGGATTTTCTACACGTACTTTAGTAATCGCGCTATGTTTGTCATTCGCATTACCAAAATTAATTGCATTCGTAGGACAAGATTGTTGACAAGCAACTTTTACATCTGAATCAACCATCGGACGAGCATCTTTTTTCGCATCTAATTTAGCAGCTTGTAAACGTTGAACGCAGAAAGAACATTTTTCAATTACACCACGAGAACGAACAGTCACATCTGGGTTTAAAACCATTCTTGACAAGTCATCGTTCAAGTCTAACACTACATCGTTCACAATTCCAACTTGGTTATCAGGGAAACTATCGGCACCACTATAATCAGCCCAGTTAAAACGACGCACTTTAAATGGACAGTTGTTCGCGCAATAACGTGTACCAATACAACGGTTATAAGTCATTTGGTTTAAACCTTCGCTGCTATGGTTAGTAGCTGCAACTGGACAAACGTTTTCACAAGGAGCGTTGTCACAATGTTGACACATTAAAGGTTGGAACACCACATTCGGGTTTTCCATATCACCACTAAAATATTTATCAATACGCAACCAATGCATTTCATGGCCACGTAAAACTTCAGGTTTACCAACAACTGAAACGTTGTTTTCTGCATTACATGCTACCACGCAAGCACCGCAACCATTACAGCTATTTAAATCTACACTCATGCCCCATTTAATACCTGGACGGTCGTAAACAGGATACATGGTGCCATTCTTATCAAACTTTTCGGTTGCTTCAAATTCTTTTAATTTTTCACCACCCGAAGTAACACTTCTTAATTCGTGATCACGTTCTTCACGGATTTCAGTAGGATGCGCAAGGAAAGAAGCTAACGATAATTCTTTCATTACTTCAGTACGGTTACCATAATCAGTATCGTAACGGAAATGTGTTTGCGTTAAAGCAACCGGATAAGTTTCGGTTGTTAGTGTTAAAGTAACATCAGTAACATCTAAAGAAATTGTTTTACCGTTAAAGAGTGTTAAAGGGAAAGCATTTTTGCCAGTACCCACTACCGATTTACCAAGTGATTCCGCACGACCGTAACCAACAGCGATACCAACGGTTTGTGGATGTGTACCAGGAATAATTAAAACAGGAAGTTCGATAGAAACATTATCTGCAGTTAATTTTACCACTTTTTTAGGAGGGTGTACTTCGTAAGCATCTGCTTGACCAGGATTGTTCAAATCGATGTTTAATAAAGTTTTCGCCATTGCTGGAGAAACAATAATATAGTTATCCCAAGTAGCACGTGTAACAGGATCGGGTAATTCTTGTAACCAAGGGTTACTTGCACCTTGTCCTGCACCAATACCTACTTTTTGGTATAAGGCTAATTCAATTTTTGTGCCAATTTTATTTGCAGTAACTGCAGCAGTTGCACTTGCAACAGCAGCACCGTTAATAGAAGCACCTGCAACATTTGCAATAGTAGGATTTAACACACCTGCTTGCAATGTAGTGTTCCAATTATTTTCGCCACCTAATTTAGCAGACCAATAATTTTTAACAAAAGAAGTATAATCGGTTGTGTCACCACTCCATTTTAATAATGAATCAGCGAACGCACGTGTTTTAAATAAAGGAGCAATAGTTGGTTGAATAAAAGAAATATAACCACTAGCTGCTTCTGCATCACCCCAGCTTTCTAAGAAATGGTGATCAGGAATTACAAACTTACAAGTAGCTGTTGTTTCGTCTAATTTACCACTGAAAGAAATAGTTGTTTTAACTTTTGCTAAAGCAGCTTTTACTTTATCCGTATTAGGCCAAGTGTAAACAGGGTTAGCACCGTGGAATAAAACCGCGTTTACTTTACCTGCGTTCATGTCTTCTAATAAAGAAGCAAATTCGCTATCAATACCTTGACGGTAATTAACAGTCACGCCAAAATTAATTGTTGTACCGTTTGCGCCAATAGCATCGTTAATTGCGTTCACTAAAATTTGTACGTTAACGTCGTTGCTACCAGCAACTACTAAAGCAGCACCTTTATGTGCAGTTAATGCTTTAGCTGCAGCTTCAATACCTGCTTTTAATTTTGCATCGGCAATGCCAGTTATTTCAGCACCTTTCACTGCATTCAATAAACCTAATGCAATAGCACCCATTTCAGAAGGGCGACATAAATATTTTTCGTCTGCATTAGAACCAGTCATGCTAGCCACTGTTTCAAAGTGGATATGCTTGCTCATTGCAGGATTTTTTTCATCTATTCTTTTTCCAACAGCATATTGCTTAGCGAATTCAACAGGGTTTAACCAAGTACCTAAGAAATCGGCACTTAAAGAAACTATTGTTTTTGCTTTATCAAATTGAAAAGAAGGGATAACGCGTTTACCATAACTAGCTTCGTTTGCTAAAAGCATTCCGCTAAAAGAAACAGCGTCATAAGTAACATGTTTGCTACCAGGATATTTTGCTAAAAATTTAGCAATTACTTCCTTAGTAGAAGGAGAAGTAATAGTGCTAGTAACAATTACTGCATTACCAGTAAGTTCGCTAGCTATTGCTTTATCAATTGCTTCGAATGTTGCTTCCTTACCTTCAATAGTTGGGAAACGTAAACGAGCAGTATCATATAAGTCAAGTACAGCAGCTTGCACACGTGCACTAGTACCACCATTAGTTAAAGGCGATAAGTCATTACCTTCTAATTTAATAGGGCGACCATCGCGCACTTTAGCAAGAATACTTACCACATCACCGTCTTGCACATAAGTAGTAGCGTAATAGTTGGCATTCCCAGGAACGATATCCTCGGGACGGTTAGCGAAAGGAATTGATTTTTTAATAGGCATTTCGCAACTCGCAGCAGCAGCAGCGGCAGCGGTACTAAAACCTAAATATTTTAAAAAGTCACGACGAGGTGCTTTTGCTTCTAAAAAGCTTTTGCTCTCATCGGCAACGAAAGGAAGTTCTTCTTTAAATTCGTTTTCAACCTCTTTAGTGTAGGCAGCAGATTTGTTTAATTCTCCAAAACTTTGCCAGTTCTTTTTTTGCTCCATAATAATGTATATATAGTATTACGCGTCTTTATTAATTCAATTAAGTGCTAGTAGTGACATTTTTGACATTCAGTGCCACCAATTTTTTCAACAGTAATTCCTTTAGTGCTATCAATTTTACCACTCTTTAAATCGGCGTGGAATTTTTCATAGATACTATAAAAACCATTGTCTTTAAATTGAACTTTTGTTTCTCTGTGACAGTTAACACACCAACCCATACTTAAGTCAGCGAATTGTTTTACTTCACCCATGTTTTGAATATCACCATGACATTGTTGACAAGCAACTGGTCCAGCATTTACGTGCTGCGCATGGTTAAAGTAAACGTGGTCAGGTAAATTGTGAATACGCACCCATTCAATTGGTTTAGCTTTAGAAGCATCCCAAGTTTCACCAGGTGTATAACCAGCGTACTCGTATAATTTTTTAATTTCAGCAGTACCGTCTACTACATCGCCATTCTCTTTAACTAGTGGGGCACCATTGTATTCGTTAATAGCAGTATGACAGTTCATACAAACATTCACACTTGGTAATGTAGCTTGCTTACCTTGGTAAACACCAGTGTGACAGTATTGACAGTTAATTTGGTTAACGCCAGCATGTACTTTATGAGAATAATATATTGGTTGCTCAGGTTGATAGTCTTTAGAACGACCTAGGTTAATCGCACCCACAGTTGTCATGTAACCACCGGCAATGAAAAATACAATTGCAACAAAAGCGATATTCGCTTTTTTTCTATAAAAAGGAACAGGAACAATAGCAGTAATACCTGATTTGTCATCAGCTAATTTTCGAAGGTTACTATTAACTTGTAATAATATTAAAGCAACAAATGCTAAAATCAAAGTTAGCATTCCGAATACTAAAGTGCTATCCGATTCTTCAACTGGCGCAGCACTAGTAGCACCAGCAGGTGCAGCACCTGGAGCAGGAACAGTTTTGATGTATGCTAAAATTGCATCAATGTCCGCGTCAGCTAAACCAGGGAAATTATTCATCGCAACCTTATTGTATTCTTCATACAATTTGTTTGCGTATGGGTCGCCAGTTTTCAAAAATGCAGCGCTGTTTTTTATCCACGCATACAAATTCTTTTTCTCTGACCAACGTTCTTCAACGCCAGCTAAAGCAGGACCGGTTAACTTTTTATTAACAGCGTGACATGATGCACAATTCTGTTGGAAAAGTGCTTTTCCGTCTTGCGCGATTAATTGATTCCCAATAGTAGAACTAAGGGTAATAAATAGTAAGATCGAAACGATCTTGGCTAGGCTTCTTAAAATTGTCATATACACAAATAGTGTCTAGTGTGGAAAAATGTCCTTGAACGGGTGCAAAATTAACTAAGAAAGAGATTCAATAGCAACAAATACTTACTTTTTTTTGATTAAATATGTTGATTGTCAATGTTTAGAGACATATGAAGGCGAATAATGTCACAAAATTGTAATGTTCGCGAAAACAGTGAGAAATTATGCCCAAAGGTTGATTGCAATTTGAAAAAAAGGTACACCTTTGGCTTCGGAGCTGAAAAACAACTAAAAATGAAGCAATTCAATAAATTACAACAAAAGTGGGGCGTTGGCGCGGTACAATTTTGGCTAATCATGCTCACTTTTGCCCTAGGCGGTAGCCTAAGTGGATACCTAAACAAGCAATTGCTAAATTTGGTGTTTTTAGAGAAAAATGTAGCATATTGGGTGTTTTATCCTGTAGTTTTGACCATTTTGTGGCCATTTTCGGTAATTTTCGTGAGTTTGGTCACTGGTCAATTTCGCTTTTTTAAGGGGTATTTATCCCGCATGTTGGCCAGGTTGTTTGGAAAAGGAGTTGCGAAGCCGGCCACATCCATTACCACCAACAATACACACTATAATAATGTAGCGCATAATTCAGTTAGCAGGGCTGCAATGCCAATACATGTGGCCATATTTGCATCAGGGGCGGGTTCTAATGCTAAAAAAATAATTGAATACTTTGAAAACCAAGGAGTTATAAAAGTATCCTTAATAGTTTGCAATGTGCCTGGGGCTGGGGTGTTAGCAATAGCAGCCGAAAAAGGCATTCCTACCCTCATTATTAATAAAACCGAATTTTCGGCAACCGGATATGTAGATAGTTTAAAAAATGCCGACATCCATTTTGTAGTGTTGGCAGGATTTTTATGGAAAGTACCCGAAGTGTTGGTGAATGCCTACCCAAAAGCAATTATAAATATTCATCCTGCATTGTTACCAAAATATGGAGGAAAAGGAATGTATGGCAACCGAGTGCATGAAGCAGTGATTGAAGCGGGAGAAACTGAATCAGGAATAACTATACATTGGGTTGATGCACATTACGACGAAGGCGATATTATATTTCAAGCGGAATGTTTTGTTGAGCCAGGTGAAACACCTGAAACTTTAGCAAACAAAATACATGCACTCGAGCATGCGCATTTTGCACCAACCATTGAAAAATTGTTGTTAGGGTAACGATTACTTGCAAATTTTTTTACTGATTATTTTACTTGATCTTAATTAATTCAGTTGCTGCGGCTTTACTGCTATTGTTATAATTATAGACAATTATAACTGCGTTGATAAATAAAATAGCAACCAATAACACTTTACTTAATTTAACTGTTTTTTTGAATGCTTCTTCGTTAATAAAATACGCAATTATATTTACAAGTCCGAACAAAAGCACTAAACCAATCATGATGAAATAAATTTCTTGTACTGATAAATTCATTTTTATTTTTATTTATGAGAACTGAAAGTAACAAAACATTTGCATCAAATAATAAATAATTTTTTTTTAGAAAACACACTAATACATTTAATGAAAAACCCACCTAGTGGTGGGTTTAAAAAGAATTAGAAAATATTCTCGAGAGAAATAAATTAATAAATTATCCAGGCATGCGAGAAATATATTTCTCCACTTCTTTAATTTGGTCAACCACTTGTTTAGTAGTTGGCTTGCAAGCTTTTGCTTTTCTAAAATAATCTTTAGCTGCACGAAACTCACGCTTATTCATAAAAATTTGACACATGCTTAAAAAAGCAACTGCTTGACTTTCTTTGTCAGGAATTCCAGCACGAATAGCAGCGCGTATATAAGCTTCACCTTGTTTAGTATCGCCTTTTTGCATGGCCATCATACCTAATTGTAATTTGTTCGCACCTTCAGCTTCAGGCATAGCTGAACCAAGGTCGTTACTATGTTTCAAATGCTTTTCGGCAGTATCAAAATCTTGTTTAACCATGGCAATGTTCCCCTTAATAGTATAAAAGGTACTGCGCACAGGCTTGTATAATAAAGAAGGAAACCAAACGGAGTTAAGTATACGTTCCACTTCGTCCATATCGCCAGCTTCCATAGGCGCTTGTACTAAACGCAATGGGCCAATGAAGAAATGGCTCAAAATACCTATTAAACCAAGGAAATATAAAGGAAAAACAGGCCAAAAGTTAGCCAAATCAGCTAATTGAAGCCCTAAACCAGCGGCTACTACCACTAAGCTTAGCCAAAAACGGTACTTTATAATTATGTTATAGAAATTCATGGGTGATCTTTTTTAAGACTGCTAAGATACCAAATATCATTTATGAAACTAGGTAACGGGCACTAAATAGCAACATTTTTGGGATTTAGCAGCAATCAAGCCTGCTTTTCGTTTAAGTATCTCTTTAGCTTTATAAAATTCTGTGAGGTAAGAAAGGCTATAATAAGTAAAACAAACCCGTTACTTAAAAAAGCTTGAGGCTTGTAAAAAACGGAAAAATATAAAAGCAATAACACTATGCTATCAATGGTGATTATAATGGCAAGAATAATAGTATTTGCGTATCCTTTTTTATAAAAATAATCGGCTAGAATGGTATTGAAGATCATAGGATTAATTAAAATGGAGAAAAATAAGAAACGAACCAGTGAAATGTAGTAATTAGTGTAATATAGTAATTGAAGTTATCTGATTTACTTGAAACATTAAAGTTCTATAGCCATTAATTCTCCTGCTAATTCATGGAGTGAATTTTGAATTATAATAAAAGGCATCAACTGCGTATTTATACGATAAGTATGGTGAAAATCAATAAGAAGTAGCTATTTTTGCCGCCTCGACTACTAGATGGTCGATGGTCCCGTAGTTCAATGGATAGAATAGGTGTTTCCTAAACACTAGATCCAAGTTCGATTCTTGGCGAGACCACAATTGATTTTTATTTGCCACCAAGTTGTGCCAATCTACAACATGCTAGTCCCTTGTTCAATGGATGCTATATAATGACTAAGCGGTTTTTGTGTATGTTTTTCGTACAATGGTTGCAGGCTTGCTACCAAACTTTCAATAGCTTCTTCTTTTACTATATTAATAGTAAAGCCGCCAAAGCCGCCGCCCATCATTCGTGCGCCTAAAACAGCAGGATTGCCTCTTACTTGGTCTACTAAATAATCAAGCTCAGGGCAACTAACTTCATACAAGGATTTTAGCCCTTCATGTGTTGCAAACATTTTTTCTCCCAGTGCTTCAATATTGCCATTTTGTAAATCGTCGCATGCGCTTAGCAATCGCGCATTTTCTTCTACCACATATTTACAACGATTATAAATTAAAGCATCCTTAGGCAACACATATTTTTCAAGCATTTTAATTGTTGCATCCCTTAACGAATTTACTGTTGGCTCCTGTTGTTGAATCCAAGTAATTCCTTGTTCGCATTGTATGCGTCGCGTATTATATTCAGAACTTGACAATTGGTGTTTCACATTCGTATTTAATAAAAGAATTTTATACCCTTTAATATCTAGTGGCACATATTCATATTCCAACGAACGACAATCTAATTTTATAACATGGCCTTCTTTTCCAAATAAGGAAGCGAACATATCCATTAGCCCACAGTTAACGCCTGCAAAATCATGTTCTGCTTTCTGCGCCATATAAGCCATTTGTGTTTTTGTGAATTGCAAACCAAACAACTCAGTAATGGCAAATAAAGTTGCACATTCTAAAGCTGCAGAACTTGAAAGTCCTGCTCCTATTGGAATATCGCCGTCAACAAGTAAATTAAAGCCGCCTAAGGTTACACCTGATTTTTGTATTTGGTCAATTACACCTAAAATATAATTGGGCCATCCTAAAGTTGTAGTTTTAATTTTCTGTAAACTAATTTCAAAATCCTCTTGAAATGCCGTTGCATACATACCTACTTTATCGTCGGCACGTTTGGCTATAGCTACATAAGCAGCTTTATCAATTGCAGCAGGAAGTACAAAGCCTTCGTTATAGTCGGTATGCTCGCCAATTATATTTACCCTACCTGGTGAACGCACAATTAAACAAGCCGTTCCAAACTTTTTTTTAAACGCTTCTTCTATAGCTGTCTTATTCATAATACTTGTTTGCTGAAACTTGTCTCTAAAATTATTGCAATAATGTTAATTAAAAACATGTTCATTCAAAATAAGTGCCCTTTAATCCATAAAAAAGGGAACCGTTTTGCAACAGCTCCCTTAACAATTATAAACTAAAACCCTGAATTATAAACTTTCGTCCTATGAGCCAAACTATTTAATCACAAGTGTTTGAATAGCGCGCGGTAAAATATCCACCACCGCAGCCTGGCCAGCAATCCATAAATTATATTTAACTGCTTTGTCGCTTTGGTTCATCACAATAACGCTCACTGTTTTATCGGCATTTACAAAAGCAGTTGTCATTAATTGGCTTCTGCTAGAAGAACTATTAATTAATTTTGCATTCGGACGTACGAACTTAGAAAAGTGCCCTATATAATAAAAAGCGTTGGTGAAAATTAATTCACCTGTCCTTGTATCGGCATGTACAGGTGCAAAGCATAAATTAGCAACGTGGTTAGGGCCTCCTGTTTCGTCTAGTAAAATATTCCAGTCGGTCCAACCCACACTACCATTATTAAAATCGTTAATCATAGCACGACCATATCTTTCGCCTAAATACCATTCTTTTAGTTTAGCAAATTCAAAACGTTCGCCACAACCTTCGGTGAACAATAAATTTTTAGTAGGGTAAGTTTTATGAACAATCCCTACGTTATTAAACATGGGCGTACCGCCGCTCCAGTCCTCATACCAATGAAAGCCCATACCCCAAGCATATTTGGAAGCTTCGGGATCGTCAAAAATTACATTGGCACGTTGAACCATTAAATCGCGGTTATGGTCCCAAACAATAATTTTCTTATCGCCGAACCCTGCTTTATGCATAGTAGGCCCCAAGAAGTTTTTCAAAAAATCACGTTCTTCTTCTGCTGTATAAATACATGACTCCCATTTTTGAGTAGCCATAGGTTCGTTTTGAATACTAATGCCCCAAACTGGAATACCTTCTTTTTCGTAAGCCTTAATAAATTTAGTATAGTAATTCGCCCAGCTTTGGTTGAATGCCGCTTTTAATTTACCACCGCGTAACATGCTACCATTTGTTTTCATAAATGCAGGTGGGCTCCAAGGGCTTGCATACAAAGTAAGTTTACCACCAGCTGCTTGAATGGCTTGCTTAATAAAAGGCAAACGATAATTGCGATCGTGGTTAATATTAAAACTAGTTAAGTTGGTATCGCCTTCGTTTACATAAGTATAACTACCACTGCTAAAATCAGAACTATGAATGGTGGTACGGCCTAAAGAATAACCAATCCCTTTTTCTTTATCAAAATAGGCTTCTAAAAATTTAGCCTGATTTGCTTTTGAAAGTTTTGCAAATGTTTCAGCACTTGCATCGGTGAAAGCAGCACCAATACCTAAAACCGATTGATGTGTTTTAGTAGGGTCTATAAAAATGCTCAACTCCCCTTCTACAGGTTGCGCGTATGCGGAAAAACTAGTTTCACCAGTTCTTGTTATTCTAAAGTCACTATTTTCAGCAGTAGTATAAACAGTTACTTTTTTATTAGTCACATTATAAACAGTAGCTTTTTGCGCAAAGGAGTTACTCGCGCATAATAAGAAGCTAAATAAAAATGCAAATTGTATTTTCATAAAAGAAATTGAAACGTAAAAAATTGTTACCAAATAAAAGTGCCTACAGCTCCAGCATCCAAACTAGTGGTTGCCCACTTACCGTTGTGTTTAATATTAAACACTTCGCCATTTGCGCCGTCATTCACTACCAGTAAAACAGTTTTACCAGCAGGGGTTTTAAATGCCACATTATTAAGGTTACCCGCAATGGCCGTGCCTATTCTAATGGAACCAGCAGGTACAAACTTAGAAGCGTGTGCAATAATATAGTAAGCAACATTCTTTGTAAAGCTGGTACGGTCGCTTACTGTAATAGCACCTTTACATTGCGTACAACCACCTGGGGTGTGAGGACCAAAGGAAGCATCGTTCGCAATATTCCATTCCAAAGCTATCCTACTCCAATTGCGCATTGAACCTATCACAACATTTTTGCTATGCCATTTTAAATCACCGGCGAAATCACCCACCGACGAAGTCCACTGTTCAGTAAAATACAAACCTTTATCGGGATGCGCATTGCGCACGGTTGAAAGTGCACTAATATCACCTCCATATAAATGAAAAGCCGACCCTGTAATAAATGCTTTAGCAGCAGGATCGTTCAACACTGAAATAGGATATTCATGTTTATCGCAATTGTGGTCGTAAATAATAATTTTAGTTTTAATATTTGCAGCAGCAAAAGCAGGCCCCAAATTATTTTTAATAAACTTAGCTTGGTCCACCGCTGTCATATACATACTAGGGTTGTTCCCTGGGTGCAATGGTTCGTTTTGGGGTGTAATAGCATCAATAGTAATGCCGTTATCTTTCATTTGTTGAATGTACTTTACAAAATACTGAGCGTAAGTAGCATAGTACTGAGGCAACAAACTACCACCTTTAGAATTGTTATTGTCCTTCATCCAAACTGGTGCCGACCAAGGACTTCCCATAATTTTAATATTGGGATTTATTAGTAGAATTTCCTTTAATAAAGGAATAAGCTGCGCCATATCGGGAGAAAGGCTAAACTTAGTTAAGTTCACATCAGTTTCGCCAGCAGCTAAATCGTTGTAAGAAAAAACAGCAGCGTCTAAATCAGAAGCGCCAATACTAATTCTTAAATAACTCACTGAAATAGAAGTAGCCGTTTGACCAAACAAATCCTGCAATAAAGCCGCTTTTTTGTCGGCACTTAATTGGTTAATTACTTGCGCACTACCACCAGTTAAAGAATACCCAAAGCCTTCTATGGTTTGAAAGGTTTCGGCATCGAACACTTCAATATTTGCATAATTATTAACGGAGTTACCGAATTTTAAAATAGTAGCTTGTTTTTCGAGCTTAACCGACTGGTCACCCTTGGTTAACCAAAAATCAATTTCATTCACTGCTGCAATAGGAGGCGTTGGTGTGGGGGGCGCCGTAGTAGTATCGGGAGTACAATTGTATATAGAAGCACTTAAAAGAATTGATAAGAATAATTTCATTCCAGCTTTATTAATTTTTTTATACCAGTTCATAATGCGCAATTAGCTTAAGCAATACATTAAATTTTCATTTCAATGTGTTTTGTACGCCTTGCTTACCTACTAAGACAATAAAAAAGACAAAAACCCCTAAAGCAATTAGGCCTTTTTTAAATACCTTAACATTTAATTACTACTTTATTAATTCAAAGCTGTCTTTTAAACGAATATCTGCCGACGAAGCGCCAATCATAATATCAAAATCGCCCGGTTCTGAGTCCCAAACTAATTTTGCATTATAAAAGGATAGCTTATCGTTATTAATTAAGAATTTTATTGTTTTACTTTCTCCCACATTCAAGAAAATCTTTTTAAAATCCTTAAGTGACTTAACAGGTAATACTAAGGAACCCACTTTATCACTTAAATACAATTGAACAATCTCTTCCCCAGCATAATTACCCGTGTTGGTGATTGTTACACTCACTTCCAAGGTTTCCTTTTTAGTAAATTTATGCTTGCTTAATTTTAAATTGCTATACCCAAAGCTGGTATAGCTTAATCCAAAGCCAAAAGGAAACTTAGGATGAATACTTAAATCAATATAAGAAGAATTGTAAATATGGTTACTGTCGTTAACTGCAGGGCGGCCTGTATTAAAGTGATTGTAATAAATAGGAATTTGACCAACACTTACCGGAAAGGTCATTGGTAATTTAGCAGCAGGGTTATAATCACCAAACAAAACATCTGCAATAGCATTACCCGCTTCGCTACCTAACCACCAAGTGTATAAAATTGCAGGCGCATTGTCCGCAGTATAATTAAATACTAACGGGCGTCCTGC
>CANHAE010000050.1 GCA_947458915.1 Bacteroidota bacterium | reverse complement strand
GACGCTGTAGCTCCCGAAATTGATTTTGATAAATTAAGATTAGATGAATCCAAATTAAAAGGAACAAATAATTACAAGCGAGGGGAAGAAAAAAAATATAAACAAGCTGCTGTATTTATTGAAGCTGAATATAATATTCCAATTGAAGTGCATAATCCCATGGAACTACATGCAACTATTGCAGTTTGGGAAGGAGATGATAAGCTAACAGTGTATGATAAAAATCAAGGACCAAGAAATACACAAGTCACATTAGCTAGAACATTTGGTTTGCCCGAAAAAAATGTACGCGTTATCACCGAAAATGTAGGTGGTGCTTTTGGAAGTGGCTTAAGGACTTGGGCAAATACACCGGCGGCTTGTATTGCGGCCAAAAAAATACAACGTCCGGTAAAAATTGTTTTAACAAGGCCTCAAATGTTTACTATGATTGGCTATAGGCCTCATTCTTGGCAAAAAGTTGGGATTGGTGCTGACAACTCAGGAATATTACAAGGCATTAGCCATGAAGGAATTAGTAACACTTCCAAATACGAAGATTTTAGAGAAGGGCTGGTAAATGTTTCAAGATACTTATACGCTTGTACCAATGTGGATACTAAATATAGCATGCTGCCATTGGACTTAAGCACCCCTATTTGGATGCGTGGGCCTGGTGAAGCAAGTGGTTGCTTTGCATTGGAATCGGCACTTGATGAACTTTCTTATAAATTAAAAATAGACCCAATTGAACTAAGGATAAAAAATTTCTCGGATATAAATCCAGAATCTAAACTTCCTTTTTCTGCTAATAATTTAAAAGACTGTTATGCGTATGGTATGCAAAAAATTGGCTGGAGTAAAAGAAGTAAAACACCCGGATTATTAAAAGAAAATGGATGGCAAATTGGATATGGTATGGCAGTGGGTGTTTTTGGTGCAGGAAAAGGAGTAGCATCGGTAAGGGCTGTTTTAAATAACAATGGTACCCTAGTACTTGAAACTGCAATAAGTGATATGGGGCCTGGCACTACCACTTCAATGACAAGAATAGCTGCAGAAAAAATGCAAATTCCACTTGAAAAAGTAAAATTCAAATTAGGGGATTCTAGCTTGCCTCCCGGGCCTTCGCAAGGAGGGTCAGGGACTACCTCAACAGTAGGTTCTGCAGTACTTTTGGCTTGTGAAACAGTACAAAATAAATTGAAAGAATTAGCAATAAAATTTGCACCTGAATTCGCTAACAAAACGGTAACTGATTTATTGGTTGAAAATAGTTTAGTACAATTGGTAAATAATGACCAAGTTAAAATTAGTATAACCGAGTTGTTGAAAATTGCCGAAAAATCAAATATTGACATTACAGTAACTTCCACTGGGAAAACTGCGCAAGAGTTAAAATTTGCAACAAATTCTTTTTCAGTACACTTTGTTAGGCTTGCAGTAAATCCAAAGAATGGCGCAATTAAAATTCAACAGGTGGTTGCTACCGCCGATGCTGGAAAAATAATTAATTACAAAACTGCAAGAAGTCAAATGATAGGTGGCGTTGTGGGTGGTGTAGGAATGGCCATGTCGGAAGAAGCTAAGTTTGATACTGTTACAGGACAAATAATTAACGCCTCTTTACATGGTTACCATGTGCCATTGCATTCCGAAATACCGCCAACAGATGTATGGTTCGTAAATAAACCCGACAATAATATGGGAGAACTAGGTGCAAAGGGTGTGGGTGAAATTTCATTAATAGGAGTTGCCGCTGCCATCACTAATGCCTTATATAACGCAACAGGCAAGAGAGTAAGAAACCTGCCAATTACACCACAGAAATTAGGGTTTAAAGCATAAGCTTGAGCCTATATTAATAGAAAAGAGGCCCATATTACTATGAGCCTCTTTTCTATTTCTGCAACTTAAAACCAATATGCGTTACGCTTATTTCATTAATTGAGCAACTTCACTTTGGTCGTAAACTATCCATTCTTCAATAATTTTGCCATCCTTGTTAAAAGCATTGGCTTGGAACATTACTACGTCAACCGTTTTATCGCCTTTTGTAAAAGTAACCGTTAGGTAAGAATACACAAAGTCGCCTTCAGTTCCGTCTTTGAAATTAAAATGATTGCTCCACATTGCGTAATCGTCTTTAACTTTTGCTTTAATGCCTGCAGCAATAAATTGTTTTTGTAAATTAACGTTTTCACTCAAATTAGTTTTTTTACCATTATCATGGAAAACAGCTGTATCGGCATATTTTGAAACATAACTAGTTGAATCATAAGTTTCTAAATTCTTGAAAGTGGCTTTAATGGCATCCATTTGAGCTGTACTATCATAACTAATACCAAACTGATGTGAGTCAACTGCAGTTGCTTTTTCACTTTTAGGGCCACAAGAAACTACTGAAATGGCAACAATAGCCATTAATACTAAATTTTTCATTTTTGAGTTTTTAATTATAGCCAAAGAACGCCGAATTACCCGATTCTTGCACTTATTCGGGTTCCATTATTGTTCCATTATAGCAAAAGGGAACATATTTACAGTCCTTTTTCATATCTTGAAGGCTACTAATCAAGTAATTATCAGGTTATGGCTATACTATTCCCTTTGTTTGGGATTTTTACTTCCTTTATCCTTATTTACTATTTAAGTTCCTTAAATAGATCGAATATATTCTTAGCGCTTTTTTTCTTGTGTTGTAACCTGGTTGTAATGGTATATTATGGCTTGCATTTTACAAAAAACTTGTTTTGGGAAGGCTTTTGCTTTGTTAACTGGTTACCCCTTTCCTATTTATTAGGCCCATTATTATTTTATTATGTTAAAACAACCCTTGCCGACAATAACAAATTGGCAAAATGGGATTGGTTGCACTTGCTACCAGCAATGCTTACCATAATAAATTGTTTACCTTTTACCACTTTACCCTTTGAACAAAAAGCTAGCATTGCACACGAGATTGTAAATGTAACTGAAAACTACTCTCTCAATTTCCTCTTCGCATCCTTTGAATTTATATTATTTTCGAGGTCAATACATTTATTACTTTATGCAATTTTGTCAATTGGCTACTTTTATAATAATACAAGGAAAACTTTAAAACAGTTTAACAAACTGCCTTCAAACCATTCTAATATTAAAAGGTGGATGTATTTACTATGTGCTATTCAAATTGTAATTGCTGTAAATAGTATTGGTCATATGACTACTATTTATGGTTACCTATTTACGATTCTAGGGGTACCTTCTACTGAAATATTTTCAGAAAAATATTATTTTGAGATATGTGGGGGTGGCTTTTTTTTACAGAATATCTTTTTGTTCCTATTTCCTAAAATCCTTTATGGTAACGTGTCCTATAACATTGAAAAGGGGAAAGACAATATCATTGACGATATTAAATTAAGTTTACCAAGAAAAATAAAAGATACAGCTACGATTCAAGATTTTGAAAACGCGCTAAATGAATACTTACAAAAATCTCCTTATATACAAAAGGAATTTTCACTCTCGCAAATGTCTTTTGACTTAAAAATACCAGAAAGGTTTTTGTCTAATTACTTTAACAAGGAGCTGAACTTAACCTTTAGTGAATGGAGAAAAAATTTAAGAATTGACCACGTTTGTAAAATGATCGAGCAGGGCGAGTCTAAAAATTTGACAATAGAGGCTATTTCGGCAAATGCAGGATTTGCTTCTAGGTCAAAGTTTATTGATGCTTTTAAAGAGCGAAAGGGAATAACCCCTTCCGCTTTTATAAAATCGATTTCTGTAAAGAACTAACGAGGTATTAAACCTAGTTGTCTAAGGAATTCTAAATTGTCCATAAAATCTCTTTCTTCTGTAATTACACCATTTTCAATAGTAGCAATGGTACAGCCAATTACATCAACGTCTTTATTAGTAGCTGGGATGCCAAAAAAGTTACCTGTGTGCTTACCCTTAAACTGCCAAAATTTCGTCAATTTGTTTCCTTGCGCAAAAGTTTCTCTAATTATAAACTGTCTGTTAGAAAATCCAGTAATGTAATTTTGGTAATAAGCAATACAATTAGCCTTGCCTTTAGTTTCTGGGACAGTATGTAATATAATTCCTTCCGCATAGGCTGTATCTAAAATATTAATTCTTCCCTCGTTTACAACTACATCCCAAACGCGAGAATAAAATTTGATGTTTTTGTTCGCAATACTTTCTTTTTGCGCAAATAAGCTTGAAGAAGAAAGAATGAATACACCCAAAATAGCGACAATAAAATGTTTTTTCATAGCAATATTATTTTTAATGAGCCACTAAAGTATTCCTATAATCATAAAAGCCAATTTAATTGAAGCAGTAATGTGTTCCATTATGCTATTTAGGAACAGATTTTAAACCTACACATAAGCTACTGATAATGAAATTATCAAAATTTAAAGGCTTACAAAGTACTTAATAATGCTATTTTAAAACTTTGTAAGTAAATCTACTTCTACGGAAGTACTCATTTGTTCCTTAATTCGTAAAACAGTTTTCCCGTTTTCGCTACCGATGTTTTTTGAGTGACTTTACTTTCGCTGAAACTTAAGTATTGTGTCTTTTAACAAAATCGTAGCCTGTTTTATAGGAATTATTGTATTTGCCAATGTTTGTTATGCAAATAATCCTGAAATTATAATTGGGGGGAGGATTTATGGAAAAATTACCACAGCGGATAATAAACCAGCCGAAGAAGTGACCGTTATACTTAAAGCGGGACGAAAAATTAATACTACAATTACCAACGAAGACGGATTTTTCGAATTCACTGGATTAAGCCAAGGAAATTACCAAATTGAAATTAGTTATATCGGGCATGCTTCCTTGAAAAAGGACTTGGTTTTACAAAAAGGGGGCAATTTACTACTAGCCTTTCAACTGAAAATTCAAAGTAAACAATTACAAGATGTGATTGTAGCAGCGAAACAAAAACGACTATACATTGGGAAAATGAATATCCCTGACAGGGATTTGCCCTTGTCAATAGGTATTATAAATAATAAAATTATTCAAGACCAACAGGCAATTCGTGTAGGGGATTTGGTTAAGAATGTGCCAGGCGTTTCCCTTGTACAAACCCGCTTAGGGGTAAATGAATCCTACAGTGCAAGAGGCTATATGATTGGCAACACAGGTGGCGCTGGAGGCGGAAGTATATTTAAAAATGGCTTGCCTTACAATATTGCTGGTATGCCCGAAGCGGCAACTTTAGAGTCTGTGGAAATAATTAAAGGCAGTTCGGCTTTTTTGTATGGCAGTTCATCGGGTGGTTTAATTATTAATTTAATAAATAAGAAACCGCAATTCGAACATGGTGGGAATGTTTCAATGCTATTTGGTAGCAACCAGCAATACAAGCCTGTGGTAGATATATATGGCCCTATTAATAAAAAAATAGCATTTAGAGTGGTAGGTTCCTATGAAAATGATGGCAGCTATAGAGACAGGATCAAAACTATTAGGAAATATATAAACCCGTCATTGCTTTTTAAATTGGGGTCCAGAACTAGCTTACTATTACAACAAGAATATTTAAAAGCGGAATTAACGCCAGACCTTGGCATTGGAATATTAGATAGTGGGCGGACACTGAACAGGGCAATTCCTCGCTCTAGAAATCAAAATGTAAATTGGGCTTATAATAATGTAGCACAATTAAGTGCTTCTGCTACTTTAAAACATGTGTTTAATGAAAGGTTTTCGCTAAACAGTTCGGCCATGTTACAAAATACCGACGTAGATTCCTATGGGGCTGGCAACTTAAATACAGCTGATAAATTTGGTATCATTGCGCGTCCTTTAGCAAGAGCCAGCAGTAAAGAAAAAAATATTGTTGCTCAATCTAATGTAGAAGGAATCATTAATATTAAAGAAATGCAGCATCATTTTTTAGTAGGGGTAGATTTTACAAGCATAACAACATTCACCAATGGATATGCTATTTTTAAAGAAAATGGTTCAATTTTAAAAACCTACGATACTATTAACTTATTAAATCCCTCGCAATATATTCAGCCTAGCTATATACCAAATGCAATAAATACAAATAGCATTAAAGCACCATCAAACAGAGCGGGTGTGTACTTTCAAGATTTAATAAATATTTCAAAACAATTTAAAATATTCATGGGTTTGAGGTATAGTTACCAAGCTACTGTTCAAACTACCATTGACAGCATGGCTACTACCACCAGGCCTTTTGTATCCATAAAAGGCACCACGCCCACAACCGAATATCGTGTACTTTCTCCAAAAGCAGGATTGGTATACCAGCCTACCTTAAACAGTGCTTACTACTTTAGTTATGCAAATAATTTTACTACCAACACTGGCATTGACGTAAATGGTAATTTATTACCAGCATCTATAATTGACCATTATGAACTTGGGGCAAAACATACCTATTTAAACGGGAGGTTGTCGACAAATTTAAGTGTCTATAAAATAATAAATAGCCGATTTGCACAACAAGCACAATATAAGGCCGATGGAACAACCCCTAATAATGATGCAACTGTAAAAACATTAAGTGGAGAAACAACAAGTGACGGGTTTGAATTAGGCTTAAATGGTAACCTGTCCAATAATTTTTACTTTATTACAGGATACGCATATAATAATATTAGGTTCACACATGCATCCGGCACAAAAGGATCAAATATAGAAGGCGAAAAATTAACCAATGCCCCTTCTAATACTGCCAATGCAAGTGTATTTTATACTTTTAATGCTAGCAAACTTAAAAATATTAAAATTGGTTTATCAGGGTTTTATACGGGCAAACGTTTTGGCGGTTACAATAATATAGTTGGGCAAGCAATAGTAGGCAACAGGCTTATTGCATTATCCGATTATACTACCATTGATTTATCGCTAGGGTATACTTATAAAAAATTGGGAATAAATTGCAAGTTGTCTAATGTATTCAACACCCTTAATTATTTAGTACACGATAATTATAGCATAAACCCCATTGCGCCAAGGCAATTATATACTACTTTGAATTATCGTTTTTAAATTTTAGAGCGGTTTTAAAAAAGACTATTCTACAATTGTAGCATCGTTAATTACTACATCGCTCAAAAATCCACTACAAATACCTTTAACACGGATTGTGTCATTAAGTTTAATTGCAGCAAGCGGTCGGTCACTTAGTGTGACAAACACATTAGCCATACTACTCGCATTACCGATAGTTACAGTGGCTTTACCTTGCTGATTCGATGCAGTATCAATGACTATTCCTTTAACCGCTAAAACCTTATTTAAGTATTTAGCATTAGCGATTGCTTCGTCATTGATAAAATGTTGCGCTAAGGAGTCGGCAATTACAGTTATTGCATCTTCGTCATTAATATTTCTGTGATTTTGTACTGAATAAACAAAAACGTAATAATATACAGCACCTGCTGCTACTAATGCAATAATTAGTAAAGGGAGAATAACTTTTTTAAGCATAACTACCATTTTGTGTTTCTTAATTCTTTCGGTTTCTTTAACGTAAACGCACGCGTAATATTAAAACCAAATCTTACATCCCCATTGGCCCAGCTACCTGCTGTTTCATTAATAAATGTACGTTCCGTCATGCCAGTTGCATTTGTAACATGCAGTTGAAATACGTGCCCACCCGTCTCAATATCTAGGCCAAATGTTAATGGGTCGTTATACCCATCAATTTTATTTACGCTGTAAAAATATTCGGTTGTAAAATTCAAACGCTTCGTAATACGTTGTCTAAAGCTAATACCCAAGGACTTAAAATCGTTTGGCATAGTAGAATTAGCAACTAAATTATAATGTACTAATGTTGGTGTTAACTGAAGAGAAAAATAATCGTTAAATTTTCGAGCAATAATAATTTGGTGTGCAAAAGAAAATTTATCTGATACATAAGAAAGGTATGCGGCAGTGGGGTCGTCTTTTAATGATTTGTAAATTACCGTACTAGCCAAACTTATCGAAACAGGTATTTCTTTTAAGCCCGTTTGTTGCTGTACTAATTTATATTTAAAAAAAGCGTCGTATTGTTTTTCAAAAGTACTTCTTCCTACTCCAATCATTAAGCGATTGTTAACTCCATAGTCCAGTCCTATTCTCATTGATGCTTGATCTAGTCCAAATAAATTATACGCCCCTTGACTAATGTTTCCAAAACGATGTAATATTTTTAAATCTAATACTCCATTGCCTACGTTTTCTATAGATTGGCCATTAACTATTCTAGAGGATTTGAAAACCGCAGTAACAATATCTTTAGTTTTTTCTTCTTTTTCATTAAATAAATCAACTTCTTGTGACTGAACCGAAGCAGCAAACAAGAAGAGTAAAACGGTTAAACAAAATTTGTTAAAATGCTTATTCATGGTATATATTAATACTTACAATTTAATTTAATACTTGCGTCACTTGCTATTTTGTCACCGATATAGGAACCTTTTATTCCATACTGCTTTAGTGACACCGCAAATTCACCCTTAATAACAGGGACTCCATTTTGCACAGAAATCACACCCTTTGTAACTGTTTTATTCCCAACCCCATGTATGGTTAAAGTACCTTCGACAACAATTGGATAATCTCCATTTTTCGAAAAATTCACTTCCTTGATATTGGTAATAAAGCCTTTAAAATCTGCTTTTGGAAATTTTGTAGACTCCATATAATTTTCATTAAAATGGTCTTCCATCAATTGATTTTCAAATTTAAAAGCTTTAATAAGCACTCCAAAAATAATTTGACCTGTTGATTCTACAAATTTTGAATCAACCTGGTTGTTTACCCCTATTATCTTAACTGCTTCGCCTGTTGCATTAAATGAAATTTGACCCGTTTTTGTACCATACACTTTTTGTGCATTAAGCTGCAAAATAAATACAACACTTAATATGCTTAATAAAAGTTTTTTCATACCCATATTTTTAAATTATTTAATTATTTAATGCCCCTTTGTTAATCCAAGTTTGTATCACTAAAATATTACAGCTGCTAAGTTTGCTTGCATTTTTAGGCATTGGGGCCGCCTGCCCGTTATGTAATATTGAATTCAAAAAACTGCCATTCGTAATATAAGGCTTCATGGCCGTATAAGTGCCTAGATTAATCCCGCCACCAATACTGTTTGCCAATGCAGAAGCATGGCAGTTATTACAGTTAGCATTAATAATACCTGAAACCTGGTTTGAATAAGTAATATTGACTGTATCGCATGTTGTAGTGGTGATATCGGGATAAATACTATCGGCTTTATCATAATAACAAGCATTTAATGTAATTGCAATTACAACTAGCACACAACAGTATTTAAGAAATTTACCTACTTCAGTAATCATAATTTTAGTTATTTAGTTTACCCTGATTTATCCATGCTGAAATTTTGCTAATATCACAATCACTCAATTTAATAGTTGATGTTGGCATTGGCGAAAAACCTGCAGCATGTGTTATTGATCCAATAATACGAGCGCTTATTGAAATTGTACCACTATAGGTAGTTAAGTTAATACCTGCTGATGGTGCAACCGCATTATGACAACCGTTACAATTTGATGTAAATATCGGTAATACGTCCTTAGAAAAAGACATATTCGTGGTCGTACACGTTCCACTTGTAGTATTGGTACATGCATTATTTTTTGCGCCTTGCGCTATCCATTTGTACACCAAAGCAATTTGAGTCTGATTAAATGGAGGAATAGGCGACATGGGCATTCTATCTTCAAGGTCGGTATCTATTAATGATTTATATAGTTTACTTCCATTTGGATCGTTGGCCTTCACAATTTTCATAATATTAGTATAGTCGGTCATAATTACGCCATCTTTTTTACTAATCACATCATGACAGCCACTCATAGCACAACTTGATACCATTAATGGCAATATTTGCGATGCAAAGTAAACTGTGTCGGGATTGCAAGTATTAACACTTGGAGTTACAGGTGGGTTAACTATAATAGCTGTATCAGACGAGCCTACTGAATCTACTAAGTACGCTTGTTCTATCCATCTTTTAATTAAACTCACTTCACAAGTACTAATAAATTGGTTTGTTGAAGGCATTGGTATGAATCCAGTTCCATGCAAAACCGATCCTAATAATTTTCCCGACTTTGCAGGAATTAAAGTCCCCGCATACGTTGACAAGTCATATCCACCTAGTTTTAAGTTTGTACTATGACAGCTGGTACAGTATTTTGTCATAATTGGTTTGATGTGCTCAACATAATTAATTTTTGTTGTATCACAACCAGAAGTAGTTGTGGTAGAGTCGAATGGGGTTTTGGCAACAGTGTCGTTTATCCGACTAGTGAATAAAGGATTAAGGAGTGCACCATCATGAGTACAAGCAAATACTAAAATAATTAATATAAATGTGGTAATGGTTTGCTTAATATTGATTCTCATATTTTCAAGGTACCGAATATTAATTGTTAAATAAAATTGACTGTGAAGATTTTAGGAAAATTAACATCTAACATGACCAATATCATAAAAAAATATTATTAGAAAATCAAAATCCTGTTTTATGTTGAGCCATTTAAAGGCTTTTGATTTATTGAAGAAAAATAGATTGATTTATTTAAGCAATAAACTTTGCCAAGCAAAAACTTCAATGTTCTCTTAGCCATTTATTAAAATCATTTTTCAAACATACATTGAATATTAGCTCAATACTCAAAATGATATATTATTCATTAAGAGGTCGATTACTACTACATTTAAACGCCTTTCGCATTTTACTTATTTTTAATAGCAATTGTCATTAGTTTCTAGCTATCTTGCAACTCTAAAAAAGATGCATGCTAATTAAAATACTAACCTTGGTGGGACTTGCCACATTTGAGGTTTATGCTGCAATCCCGGCAGGTTTTGCTTTTAAATTATCGCCTTTCTTAATTTTCATAGCTAGTACAATTGGAGGCTTAATTGGAGTATTTATAACGGCATATTTAGGTAAGCAAATAAAGCATTTTTTTAATATATATAGAAAGGTAAGAGAAGTAAAAAAAGCACCCGACGGTTTAGTTTTAAAAATTTGGAATAAGTATGGCGTAATTGGATTAGGTTTTTTAGGCACCCTGACAGTGGGCGCACCAATTAGTATTGGTGTTGGAGTAGGGTTTAATGTCCCAATAAATAAACTAGTAATTTGGTGTTGTGTTGGGGTAATAACGCGCTGTGCTTTATTTACCTCTTTAGGCTATTTTGGTATGCAATTATTGTAAAATAGCATGTAACGCACTATGCACTAATTAATAAGCACTGATTTTTTTAAGTAACTACTATTAGGGGCATATACAAATAAACAAGAAGCCCCTTTTATCGCCTGAATAATGGCTTTAACTTCCTTGTTTGGCACGGCAGGACATCCCAGGCTTCTCCCAGCATATCCCTGTGTTTTTACAAAGTTGTTACTTACATAATCGGCACCATGAATGACAATTGCACGTTGCTTAGCTTGGTCGTTAATGCCTAGCTCAACACCATTTAGTTCAAGTGAAGTGCCATGTTTACCGTTATACGGATTGCCTGTAATATAAAAACCTAAGCTACTTTGGAAAGAAGCACTTTTATTAGAAAACGATTTTGCAAATAACATGCCAGAATTACGACCATGTGCAACCAAAGTCTGCATTAACATGACTTGGTTTTGCATATCAATTATATAAAATCTTTCTTCATTACTAGGTTTGCTAAAGTCGGCAATAGTCAAATAGCGTATGTTAGTGAGTTTGCCTAATTGCTTAAGTTTTTCATATCCAGTAATTGCTAAGCGTACAGCTTCGCTGTTAATATTTAATTTCCCTGCTAATAAGGACGACCTAACTGATGCGGATGCGCTTGTTGAGATAGGCGCATCGGTTTTAAAGGACTGCAAAGTAAAAAAAGACATTATTAATAATGTAATAAAATATTTATTCATAGGGGATGATTCAAAAAAGGTAAGTTGCAAAGATAAGCAATTAAAAATAGGCTTCCTATTTCAGAAAGGTTTCGTTAACCGAAAGTTTAGTTAAAAAAGGAAGAGACTATTAAAACATAATAATAGTTAATACGTAAATTGGTGATATACGTCTTTGTAAAACTTTACAGCTCCTGACGCATCGAAGTCAATTAAATTATACCAAACAACTAGAGGAATTTTATCTGGTACAGGAATCGTAATTGGATCAGGCCTTTTACTACATGCCTCAAGGTCGATGGTATCTAATGCAATACTATTTTTTTGCATTAATAGTTTAGCCATCTCAATTGGCTTTTCCATTCGCATACAACCATGGCTATAAAATCTGGTATTGTGGGTGAAAAGTGATTTTTCGGGCGTGTCGTGCAAGTAAACACCAAATGGACTGTCAAATTCTAATTTAATAATACCTAAGGAATTATCACAACCAGTACTCTGCCTTATGGTGAATGGAAAATTATTTGCATCATAGTTATCCCAATTAATATTATCCGAGTTAACTACTTTATAATTTGTATTTAGTACTTGTAGATGGTTTCTGTTTATGTACCCATTGTCTTGCTTTAACTTGGGTAACATTTCATTTATAGCAATACTGCTTGGAACAAACCAATAAGGGTTAATAGTAATTTTTTGAATTAGGGTTGAAAATGTTTTTGATGGTGTACTTACTTTACCTAAGATTAATTTCATAGATAGCAAAACATTTTCACGTTCATACACTTTTAATTGGGCCGATGGAATATTAACAAGTACAATACGCTGTGTTTCACTAATTGCACGTAGCCATCTATAGTCATTAGTAGCACGAATGAGCTGTTTTATTCTGGCATTATTTTTTTTTGAAGAATCTTGATACTTGTTTAAAGTAGCTAGCAACTTAACTACTTCTTTTGAGTAATTATTTAAATACTGAACCAGGTTAGGTAAGGTATTAGTTTTAAAATGTTTAATAATAAGCTCGTTTACGTTATAAATATTTAACTTAAACTTATAGCAAGTGCTTTGTAAGTTTGGCGGATGGTTCCCGTAAGCCACATCGGTAAAAAAATTTACTGCAATAAGGTTAATAATAGAATCTGCAATAATACTATCTCGTTGATTTAATAATTTTCTTGTACCCTGTATAAATTGTTCTAAATAAGCAGGTTTATAATCGGCAGTATTCAGTGCTAGTTTAGGTGCAGATTGGATTAACCCGTGTAAACTATTAATTC
The DNA here is from genome assembly GCA_947458915.1 of Bacteroidota bacterium. GTDB lineage: Bacteria > Bacteroidota > Bacteroidia > Chitinophagales > Chitinophagaceae > Sediminibacterium. The sequence continues at coordinate 481 of CANHAE010000050.1, read as the reverse complement.
TGCCGGGGTAGTTTACCCATTTTAGGGTTAAATCAGTGGTAGTGACTTGTGATTGAGCAAACAAAAAAGACAATAAAGTGAAAACAATCAAAAAGTTACGCTTTGTAGTTTGCCAAGTCCCCTCCTTAATATTATTTGTGACTAATGTGCTCATAAAATTACTTCCTAAAGGTAATTCCTTTAATTTTACTTTAGATCAAATAGTAAAATGAAAAGTAAAATAATATTAGTCTTTATTATATCTATAACATTTCAAATTTGTATAGCACAAAAATTTACAAGTGAAAATGGATTTACTGTTATTCCATTGGGTGTTAAAGGGGGACTAGATGAATCGAATCTTTCTGCATATATGGTTTCAGCTAGTGGTTCTAAAAATTACCTGTGTTTAGACGCTGGGACTATAAACACTGGTTTACAAAAAGCTGTTCAAGCGAATTTATTCGACGAGACTGATATTGCAGCAATTCAAAAAAAGTAT
>CANHAE010000049.1 GCA_947458915.1 Bacteroidota bacterium | reverse complement strand
GAACATACTAAAACGATTACCGAGCGTGAAATGATGAACCAGGTTTTGGATGATATGGACTTAGAGCGGGAGAAAGGTATTACTATTAAAAGTCACGCGATTCAAATTAATTACATTCATAAAGGGGAAACATATACTTTCAATTTAATTGATACGCCAGGTCACGTAGATTTTAGTTATGAAGTAAGTCGAGCATTAGCGGCTTGTGAAGGTGCATTATTATTGGTAGACGCTTCTCAAGGAATACAAGCACAAACTATAAGTAATTTATATTTAGCGTTAGACAATAATTTGGAAATCATTCCGGTGATTAATAAAATTGATATGGACGGGGCTAAAATCCCAGAAGTAACCGATCAGATTGTAGAATTAATAGGTTGTAAAGCCGAAGATATTTTATTGGCAAGTGGAAGATCGGGTATTGGTATTGAAGAAATTTTACAAGCCATTGTTGAAAGAATTCCTGCACCTAAAGGAAACACGGAAGCGCCTTTACAGGCATTAATTTTTGATAGTGTTTTTAATAATTTCAGAGGTATTATTGTTTATTATAGAATTCTAAATGGGGTATTAAAGAAGAACGATAAAATACGTTTTGTGGCTTCTGGTAGAGATTATATTGCAGATGAAGTAGGAGTATTAAAATTAGCCATGACGCCAAAGGCAGAAGTCCGTGCTGGGGATGTAGGTTATATTATAACGGGTATTAAAGTAGCAAAAGAAGTTAAAGTAGGAGATACCATTACACTAGCCAATAATCCTGGTGAAATGATCCATGGATTTGAGGAAGTAAAGCCAATGGTTTTTGCAGGAATTTATCCTGTTAATACGGACGAGTTTGAAGAATTACGTGAATGTATGGACAAGCTTCAGTTGAATGACGCTTCTTTAACTTTCGAATTAGAAACTTCACAAGCCTTAGGTTTTGGATTTCGTTGCGGATTTTTAGGTTTACTACACATGGAAATTGTACAAGAACGTTTGGAACGAGAATTTAACCAAACAGTTATCACAACAGTACCCAACGTTAGTTTCATTGCCTATACCACTCGGGATGAAAAAATAATAGTAAATAACCCAGCTGAAATGCCGGATCCTGTAAAAATTAAGCGCATCGAAGAACCTTTTATTAGAGCACAAATAATTACACTCCCAGAATACATTGGAAATATTATTACGCTTTGTTTAGGCAAAAGAGGAATGCTAATTAATCAAAGTTATTTAACAACTACACGTGTAGAATTAATTTTTGAATTACCATTAACAGAAATTGTATTTGATTTTTATGATAAACTAAAAAGTTCAACAAGAGGGTATGCCTCTTTTGATTATACACCAATTGATTATCGCCAGTCAGATATAGTGAAGATGGATATTTTATTGAATAATGAAAAGGTAGATGCCTTGAGTGCGTTAATCCATAGAGGAAAATCAGCTGAATTTGGACGTAAACTTTGCGAAAAATTGAAAGAATTGTTAACAAAACAACAATTCCAAATTGCTATACAAGCTGCCATTGGCGCTAAGGTTGTTGCTAGAGAAAATATTAGTGCAATGCGAAAGGACGTTACGGCGAAATGTTATGGGGGTGATATTAGTCGTAAACGTAAATTATTAGAGAAGCAAAAAGAAGGTAAGAAAAGAATGCGCCAAATTGGTAACGTTGAAATTCCTCAAGAGGCTTTTTTAGCAGTACTTAAATTAGACTAACGAATCCATCCTTTACAAATGGAATTATTTATAGCGCTTCGGTAAAAGCTAGCAAACTGTTAAACCGATAATCTATATTGTCATTTGGAAAAGGAGTTTCGGGATGCGTTGTAGCTAAGAACACCGTATGAAGGCCAGCATTGCGACCAAATTCCATATCACTCATCCTATTCCCAACCATTATAGATTTTGTAAATTCTATTTCAGGGTACATCGCTTTTGCTTGAAATGCCATACCAGGCTGTGGCTTTCTATTAAATGAATCATTCGACAAGTCGGTGCAATAAAAAATTTGGTCAATCCTGCCACCTACAGCTACTATTTTTTCCACCATATGTTGGTGAATATTTTGTAAATCCGATTCGGTCATCCACTGTTTTCCAACACCTTTCTGATTGGTTGTAATTATTATCTTTTTAAACCTTTGGGATAAATTAGCAAATGCTAATAAGCTTTCTTCGTAAAAGGTGAATTCCTTCCAACTGCGAATATAATCGTCCTTTTTTTCTACGTTAATTACACCATCTCTGTCTAAAAATAAGGTCCAACTAGTATCAATATCTGTTAATTTAAAAGACAAATGGTTTGTATTTAAGCTGTTTTAAATGGGTATCGTTTAACTATCCAAAAATTTGAATCTCGACTAATTCACAAATAATATGTCCAACAAGAATATGGGATTCTTGAATTCTTGGCGTTGTATTGGAAGGTATATTAATTAGGTAATCACTCAATTCCTTCATTTTGCCTCCACTTGCTCCCGTAAATCCAATAGTCACTACTCCAATAGTTTTAGCCATTTCGAAAGCTTTTACAATATTTTCTGAATTACCAGAAGTGCTTATTCCTACCAACACATCTCCTGGTTTAGCAAGGCCTTCTAATAAACGGGCATAAATCACATCATAACTATAATCATTTGCTACCGCAGTTAGGTAGGAAGTATTACAATGTAATGCATCGGACGGCAAAGCTTTACGGTCTTTATAAAAACGTCCTGAAAATTCAGCTGCTAGGTGTTGCGCATCGGCTGCACTACCTCCATTGCCAGCAAAATAAACACTATTGCCATTTTTAAATGCTTCGGTGATGGCAGTTGTAACTGTATTTATTTGGTTTAACATTACCTCGTCCGATAGTAATTCCTTTTTTACATTAATTGAACCTTCGATAATATTTTTAATAGCGGTTATAGACATATTAGTATAAATTATAAATAAAGAACAGTAAGCTGTCCGTTAAATTTGTTGTTGTAAAATTAAAAAATTTCTTGCCATAGTTTCCCAACTATATTTCTTTTTCTCTTCTATAATGTTTGGAATATAGTAGGATGCTCCATTTTCATATAATTTGGCTATTCCCTGGGATATCGCTTCTACATTAGGCTCCACTACAATACCAACTTTGTTGTTCGGAACTGTATCGGCAAGTCCACCCACATTTGTTACAAGCATTGGCTTTTCAAAATGGTAGGCTAGAGGGGTTACCCCACTTTGTGTGGCATTTATATAAGGTTGTATTATAAAATCAGCACTACATACATATTTCTTCACTTCTGAATCAGGCACAAATTCATTGTGAAGGATAACTATTTCTGCTAGACCTAATTCTTTAATTAGTGTATAATAAGGTGTGGCATCCTCATAAAATTCACCAACTACCATTAATTTAATTCCTGAATTTCGGATTACTTGAGTAGCCATTGCTTTTAACAATAAATCAAGTCCTTTATACTTTCTAATAAACCCAAAAAATAAAATAATTTTATCAGTAGGAGGTAAGTTTAATAAATATCTAGCATTTTCTTTAGTTATGCTTTCGCCAAAATGATCGAATATTGGATGAGGTGAAAGTATAATGGGCTTATGTGAGAAGCCCCTTACATCCTTGCTCACTTTATCACTCATTGTTAAAAAACCGTCAATTGAATTTGCAAAGTATTGTGTAAATATTTTGTCGCCAATTCTTCGTTCGTGTGGGATCATATTGTCCACTATCGAAATCGCTTTTGTGTGCTTATTCCATTTAGCAATGCGTAAAATTGTACCTAAACAGGGGCCAAAAAAGGGTAGCCAAAATCGAACAATAATAAGGTCAGGTTTAGCTTGTTTAAGTTGCCAGCCCACTTTAACCCAATTAAATGGATTAATAGTGTTGATCCCAGCATTAATTTTAATATGCTTTGGAGCAGGTTGTTCTGTGTATTGTGTTTTTCCAGGAAAAAGAAAAGAAGGGTATTGTAATGAAAAGGTTTCAATACTTGTTTCAATTCCTTGTTTAGAGAAAGTACTTGCTAATTTTTCGTCAAAAGCAGAAAGGCCTCCTCTTAATGGCCAAGCTGGTCCTATTATAACAAGTTTGTTTACCATCCTTGCTTTTCGGCAATTAAATAATTATTTCTGTCAGCTGCGTTTCTATTTATTAATTCAGCAATAAACCCGGCTAAAAATAATTGCATCCCAATTAAAATTGAAGTTAATGAAATATAGAATGCAGGCTTATTGGTGACACTGAAATCGGGGTCAATAAATTTACTTGTAATAATACTGCCAATAGCTACAACGCCCACTAAAAAAAACAAGGTACCTAATAGTCCAAAAAATTGCATTGGTTTTTTACCGAATTTCGATAAGAATTGAATTGTCATTAAATCAAGAAACCCATTTACAAAACGCTCCCAACCAAATTTAGTAGTACCATACTTTCGTGCTTGGTGAACAACTACTTTTTCGCCAATTTTTTTAAACCCTGCCCATTTTGCAAGTATGGGTATGTACCTGTGCATTTCGCCAAACACCTCAATGCTTTTCACTACTTTTAATTGATAGGCTTTAATGCCACAATTAAAATCGTGTAGTATTATGCCTGAACTTTTTCTAGCAACGGCATTATATATTTTAGAAGGTATATTTTTTGTAAATGTATTATCATACCTTTTCTTCTTCCAGCCACTTACTAAATGAAAACCTTGGTTGGTAATCATTTCATAAAATTCCGGAATCTCGTCTGGTGAATCCTGCAAATCCGCATCCATGGTTACTACAATTTCGCCCTGTGCTGCTTTGAAACCTTCGTTTAATGCAGCTGATTTCCCATAATTACGTTGAAAACGAATTCCTTTTAAGCTTGAATAGGTAGTACGCAATTTTTCTATGGCAGACCAGCTTTCATCGTCGCTTCCGTCATCAACCATAATAACCTCATAACTGAATTTATTAGCTTGCATTACTTTATCAATCCACTCCATTAATTCAGGTAATGAATCGGCTTCGTTAAACAAGGGTATGACAACTGAAATTTGCATATTTATATCTTGGACTGTTAATTAGTTAGCTACGTTATCTTGAAAGGGGTTCGGGTTTTTCTTTGCAACCGCAGCACCAATTAAGGAGGCTATAGCACCCAAAAATCCTGTACCAAGGATTGCGCCACCCAATGCGAAAGGCAAAAAGAATTTCTTTGTCATTGTTAGAGCTTGTTCTATCATCTCGTCTGTCATTTGAGGATTCTTTTCCAATTCTTTACGTGTAATAGAAATTATCATGTCCACCATATCAGGGAATATAAACTTGGTAGCCAAAATTGTATACAATGAAGTAATTGCAATTATAACCGCAGTTGTTTTGAACCCATGTGCAAATACATTACCAAAAGTTACATTGTGGTTGCTTTCATTCGCAAATAAAATGGCACTATAAATGATTCCTGCAAAAAGTATTCCTTGACTAATCCAGCTAAGGTATGTTTTTTCATATAAGTTAAACACATACATTACTACTGCAAAAACAATTGATATGGCACTTAGAATTACGCCTTTAACAATATGGGAGGTTATTTTGTTTTCCATTTTTTTTATTTATGATTAATTAGAGTTTTTGTGTCCTTTCGCAATAGTGCCTATAATTTTCCCATTTAATTTTTTATCCCAGAATGGTGAATTGGCAGATTTGCTTTTTGATTCCTTAGCTGTCATACAAGTTTGCATGCTTGTATTAAACAATGTTAATTCAGCCTCGCCTCCTTCTATAATACTGGCTGCAGGTAAATTAAATATGCTTCTTGCGTTTGTTGAAAATAATGCAGTTAGTTTTTCTAGTGATAAGGTAGGTAATAAATGATGCACTGCAGCAAAGCTTGTTTCAATTGAAGCAATGCCAGGTTTTGCATTTTCAAATTCAATAGTTTTCCCATCCCAATCCTGTGGCATATGGTGAGCACTAATACAATCTATATTTCCGTTTTCAACAGCTGCAAGTAATGCTTTTTGATCCAGTTTAGTTCTAAGGGGAGGAAACACTTTTAATAAAGTATCATAATCGTGTAAATCTTCTTCCGAGAAAAATAAATGGTATGGTGTTACACTGCAAGTTAATTGCAATCCTTCCTTTTTTGCTTCAATTATCATTTCCAGCCCTTTTGCAGTTGAAACACCAGTTATATGTAATTTCGATTTTGTGTAGCGTAATAATTCTATGTCACGGGATATAATTAATTCTTCTGCAATAGCTGGTATTCCCGGAAGGCCTAGTTTAGTGGACAAAATTCCTTCATTCATTAAACCCAAACTACCCAAACTTTTGTCTATTGGCATTTGAATGGCTACACCATCAAAAGCTTTCACATATTGAAGTGCTTTCAAAAATAACAACGTGTTCTGCACGGGATGCAATCCATCACTAAAGGCAACCGCTCCGTTAGTATGCATGTCAATCATTTCAGCTAATTCCTTGCCTTCTAATTTTTTAGATAAAGCCCCAATTGGATAAATGTGTATAGGTAGTGCTTGACTATTTTGTTTAATATAACTTACTTGTGATTTATTGTCAATCACAGGGTTGGTATTCGGCATTGTAAAAACAGTAGTAAATCCACCATTCATTGCTGCAGCAGCACCTGTCGCCAAAGTTTCTCTATGTTCCATTCCAGGATCACAAAAATGAACAAATAAATCAACGAACCCAGGACTTACAATAGTTCCAGGAATGTCAATTATTTGATCAGCTTCACCCTTGTAATGATCAGTAATAGAAACGATTGACTGGCCTTTTAGAAGAATATCTTTAACTAAGCCATTAAATGGTGATTGAGTATCAGCTATTTTGACTTGCCTGAGAAGAATTGTCATCGGGTCAATAATATTTAGTGCAATATACCCCGTTTTTCCATTAGCAAGGCTATTTACAGTTGAAAATGATGCATAAACCACCTAAAATATTTGCATTAGTTGCTACTAAATTAAGGTGATGGGGTTGTTTCATGCTACAATTTGTCAATTTCATAGGAAAAATGACGAATTCTATTAAAAAAACTACATATTCGTACTCGAATAAGTTATCAATATGAATACACTCCATTTTAATGATTATTTAGTTTTCTTCCTCTATTTTCTAGTGGTAACTAGTTATGGTCTTTATGTTTATCGTAAGAAAATGAAAGCGACGGTTTCCGCCTCTCACGACTACTTTTTAGCAGAGGGCTCCTTAACTTGGTGGGCAATAGGTGCTTCCTTAATTGCTTCCAATATTTCAGCTGAACAATTTATAGGAATGAGTGGTAGTGGATTTAAAATGGGATTAGCCATTGCTGTATATGAATGGTTGGCAGCTGCTACTTTATTAATAGTCGCTATTTTTTTTATACCAGTTTATTTAAAAAATAAAATCTATACCATGCCTCAGTTTTTATTAACTAGGTATAATGGAACTGTTGCAATGATAATGGCTGTGTTTTGGTTGCTACTTTATGTAGTGGTTAATTTAACATCTATTTTGTATTTAGGTGCTTTAGCTATTAATAGTATTTCGGGAATAAACACTACTTTATGTATGTACATGTTAGCTATTTTTGCCATTTTTATTACACTTGGTGGCATGAAAGTAATAGGGTACACCGATGTAATTCAAGTTTTTTTTCTTGTATTGGGCGGTCTAGTGACTACCTATATTGCTTTAAATTTAGTGGCTGAAAAATTTGGCGACTCGGGCATACTTAATGGGTTCAATATAATAACAACGCAAGCTAATGATCATTTTCATGTGATTTTCAAAAAAGAAAATCCAAATTATATGGACTTGCCAGGATTGTCAATTCTTATTGGGGGAATGTGGATTGTAAATTTAAATTATTGGGGATGTAACCAATATATCACACAACGTGCACTAGGAGCGGATTTAAAAACCGCAAGAAATGGTATTATGTTTGCTGCTTTTATTAAATTAATTATGCCTATTATAGTAGTACTTCCTGGAATAGCAGCTTACGTTTTATACCAACAAGGTGATTTTCAAACTGAAATGTTACAAGGTGGTGAACTAAATCCAGATAAAGCTTATCCGGTTTTACTTAATTTACTACCTGTTGGTTTAAAAGGGCTTTCGTTTGCTGCCTTAACTGCAGCCATAGTTGCTTCCTTAGCTGGTAAAGCAAATAGTATATCAACCATTTTTACTTTAGACATTTATAAAAAACATTTAAAGTCAGGAGCAAGTGAACAGTCGCTTGTTAAAGTTGGTAAAGTTACGGTAGTGATTGCGATGCTATTAGCAGTCATTATTGCTCCCTTAATGGGCATTGATAAAAAAGGAGGATTTCAATATATTCAAGAATATACTGGCTTTGTTAGCCCTGGAATTTTTGCCATGTTTATTTTAGGATTTTTCTGGAAGAAAACAACTTCTAATGCTGCATTATTTTCGACAATTGGAGGATTTGCCTTTTCTATATTTTTTAAATTTTTACCGGTTTCTATGAACTTGTCTTTTCTTGCGCAATTTGGATTTTCGAAGGCAAATGCACAAGGGATTTATGAAATCCCTTTTATAGACAGAATTGGATTCGTTTTTATTATATGTGTAATAGGTATGGTACTAATTAGTTTATTTGAAAATAATAAGGGTGTTAACCCTAAAGCATTAGAAATTGACAACAAAATGTTTAAACTACATCCTGTATTTGCGGTGGGAACTATTATTATTGTTGGTATTATAGCTGCATTGTATACTATATTCTGGTAATAATAGGCCTGTAGCAAGCCTCAACAAATAATAAACTATCTTCGCAACCTATGCATTTTGAAGATTTAAATTTAAACAGTCCTTTAATGAGGGCAATTGAGGATTTAGGATATAAACAACCCACAACTATTCAACATAGGGTTTTCCCAATTGTGATGTCAGGAAGGGATGTTTGTGGTATTGCCCAAACTGGAACAGGTAAAACATTTGCCTATTTATTACCCTGCTTAAGACAGTGGAAATTTGATAAAAATAAAGCCCCTCAAATATTAATTTTAGTACCAACTAGGGAATTAGTAGTGCAAGTTGTGGAAGCGGTTAAAAAATTAACACCCTACATGAGCGTGGTAACCGTAGGTGTTTTTGGAGGCGTTAATATTAATACACAACAAATAGAAGTTGAAAAAGGAGTGGATGTACTTGTTGCTACTCCGGGTAGGTTGTTTGACTTAATTATGAATGGTGCTATTAAAACCAAAATGATTAAGAAATTAGTCATTGATGAAATGGATGAAATGTTAAACTTAGGATTTAGAAAACAAATTACTAATATCTTAGAATTACTGCCCATTAAACGTCAAAATTTACTTTTTTCTGCAACCATTACCGATGAAGTAGAAAAGTTAATGAATGATTATTTCACACATCCAGAGAGGGTGGAAGCGGCTCCAACGGGTACCCCTTTAGACAATATTATTCAAGTTGGGTATGCGGTTCCGAATTTTAATACAAAAGTGAATTTATTAGAATTGCTTTTAACGTCGGACACTACTATGACAAAGGTGTTAATATTTGCTGCAACAAAAAGTTTAGCCGATCAATTGTTCGAACAATTAGAAACTAAATTTCCTGAAATTGTTGGCGTTATTCACTCTAACAAAGAACAGAATTACAGATTTAATACTGTTAATCAATTTAAGGCAGGTGTATTTAAATATATTATATCAACCGATGTAATGGCCCGTGGTATTGACGTTGCAGAAGTTACCCATGTAATTAATTTTGATACTCCGGATGTGCCGGAGAACTATATACATCGTATTGGACGTACAGGAAGAGCTGATAAAAAAGGTATCGCCATCACTTTCATTACAGAAAAAGAAACAAAAGAAAAAATAGCTATTGAGGCTTTAATGAAACAACCAATACCCATGTTTGCGCTTCCAGAAGCACTTGAAATTTCAACTGTTTTAACCGAGGATGAAATTCCAAAAGTGCGCATGAAAATTATTCAAATTAAACTTCCAAAGAAAGAAGAAAGAGGTGCTTCCTTTCATGAAAAGTCGGCAAAGAATAGTAAAGTGAATGTTAGAAAAAGTCGTAAAGACGAAATGCAAAAAAAATATGGTAAACCCAAAACTAGAAAAGCTAAAGGTTAACTAATAAATGATATGTTTTGTACTAAATAAAAAAGCGTCCCGATTTATTGGAACGCTTTTTTTAGGTTAACTACTTGTAGGGTAACCTTTCAACTATAAAATTATAGCCTTAGAATCTTTCAAGATTATTAAAAAAGAAGTTTCCTTCAATTTGTGCATTCTCGTCACTGTCACTTCCATGAACAGCATTTTCGCCAATAGAAGCTGCAAAGTTTTTTCTGATAGTACCTTCTTCTGCTTGGGCAGGATTAGTCGCACCAATTAAAGTTCTAAAATCAGCTACTGCATTTTCCTTTTCTAAAATAGCGGCAACAATTGGGCCACTACTCATGAAATCAACTAATTCGCCGTAAAAAGGGCGTTCTTTATGCACTTCATAAAATTGTCCAGCTTGTTCAGCGGTTAATTTAACCCATTTCATTGCTTTAACGCTAAATCCTGCTTTAATGATTTGGTCTAAAATGGCTCCTGTGTAGCCTTTTGAAGTGGCATCAGGCTTAACCATGGTAAATGTTCTGTTAGTCATATGTATTTTTTATAATGTTTCTAATTGAGGCCGCAAAATTACTGAAAAACATCCGATTTATGCTAAATTTGTATTTCTATGCAATCAATTGATCAATTTTTCCCGTTATTAAAAAAACCTTTTAAAGCAGTCATTACTTCACATCAAAAGCCAGATGGCGACGCGATGGGTTCTAGCCTAGCTTTATACCATTTCTTAATTCAGCTAGGGCATGAAGTAACTGTCATTTCTCCTACAAACTGGGCTAAGTTCTTGGAGTGGATGCCAGGAACTGACAAAGTGATTGATTTTGAACATAATCGTGCTAAATCAACCCAGCTAATAAACGATGCGGACTATATATTTTGTTTAGATTTCAACATATTACACCGCACAAAGCATTTAGAACCAGTGATTAAGGAGTCCAAGGCCTTGAAAATATTAATTGACCATCACCAACAACCCGATACACCTTCTTTCCATTTTGGAATTAGTGATGTTCAAATGAGTTCTACCTGTGAAATGATTTACGACTGTATTGTACAATCAGGGCATAGTGTTTTATTAAACTTGGACATTGCTTCTTGTTTATATACTGGCCTAATGACCGATACGGGTTCATTCCGTTTCCCTTCAACAACCGCGTCGGTGCACAAAATAGTTGCCCATTTAAAGGAACTAGGGTTACAACATTCTATTATTCATGAAAATATATATGACCAATCTACAGAAGGTCGTTTAAAATTCATGGGGAATGCCTTTTTAAATAGAATGCAGGTTTTATATGAATATAACACTGCTTTATTAGCAATTCCGAAAACAGACATCTATAAATTTGACTTAAAAACAGGTGATACAGAAGGGCTGGTTAATTATTTATTGTCAATAGAAGGTATTAAATTTGCTGCTATTGTAATTGACCGAGAAGAAGAAAGAAAATGGAGTTTTAGGAGTAAAGGTAAGTTTGATGTGAATATATTTGCAAGAACTCATTTTGAAGGCGGTGGTCATGCAAATGCGGCAGGAGGAAGGTCATCAAAAACAGTTGACGAAACAGTAACAGATTTTAAAGAAATATTAGAAACATATAAATCACAATTAACACAATTAAACCAAAAATGATAAAGTCTACATTAAAATTAGCATTAGCTATTGTATTGTTTGCAAGTTGTAATCAATTTGAAAAAGCACCTTCTGGCATGCCTTACAAAATTACACACGGAAGTGGTAATGAAAAAAAATTAGAACAAGGACAATTTGTTAAATTAAACCTTGAATACAAATTAAAGTCTAAGGACACTACCTTAAGTACAACTTATGGTGTTATTCCAGTTTACTTCCCAATTGATACAGCTCGTTTAGGAAAATATACTTTTACTGAAATTTTGATGAAGTGTAAAAAAGGTGACAAAGTTGAATTCTCTTTAAGTATTGATACTTTAGTAAAAATGAATGTTTTACAATTCAACGAAATTTTCAAAGCGAAAGATATTATTATCGGAAGAGCAGAAATTTTAAATGTATTTACTGATGTTGCTAAGGTTGACGCAGATTACAAATTAGAACAAGAAGCTGAGAAAGCAAGAGAAGTAAAAGCAATTGAAGCTTATTTAGCTAAAAACAAAATTACTGCAGTTAAATCGGCTGAAGGGGTATTTGTTGTAGTTAAAGAAATTGGTGATAAAACTAATTTAATTGATTCAACTAAAATTGCAAGCGTTAATTACAAAGGTTACAATTTTAAAGGAGAAACTTTTGATACAAACGTAAAACCAAACGATCCTACAGCTAAACCTTATGATGTAAAAATAGGTGCAGGTGGGGTTATTCCAGGCTGGGAAATTGGCCTTAAATACTTTGGTAAAGGTGGCAAAGGAAGCATATATATTCCTGCAATGTTGGCTTATGGCCCACAAGCAAATGGTACTATTAAAGCTTATGAGAATTTAGCTTTTGATATTGAAATTGCTGATGTTACAAAACAATCAGTAGTTAAACCTAACGCTCTTGCACCAGTTCAAGGACAATAAATGATGCTAAGTATTTAGCAATTAATGCCTATATAAAAAACTCCTCGAAGCAAAAGTTTCGAGGAGTTTTTGTATAAGGGAATTTGTTATTTTATAAAAGGCAACAACTGTATAATTTCTTTTGCTTCTAGTACATCATGCACGCGTAATATGGATGCTCCATTTATTAATCCTACGGTATTAACCACAGTGGTACCGTTTAAAGCTGCAGCTGGTTGTATGGCTAAAGTTTTATAAATACTTGATTTACGAGACACCCCTAATAAAATGGGTAATCCTAAATTTGTTAAAGTGCCTAACTGTTTAACTAAAATAAAATTTTCTTCAATTGTTTTTCCAAAACCAAAACCTGGGTCAATTACCCAATTATGAATTCCAAATGCCGCTAACTCTTTTTTCTTACTTTCAAAGTAAGCCAATTCAGTTTCTATAATCGATCCTCTTTCTTCTATTTCATGCATTGTTTCTTTGCTTCCTGTAAGGTGCATACCAATATAACCCGCATTAAAGCTAGCTACTACTTTTAGCATATTTGTATCAAAATTGCCACAACTAATATCATTTATAATATTAGCTCCAGCATCTAAAGCCGCCTGAGCTACTGAAGCATTAAAAGTGTCAATTGAAATTAACATGCCCGGCAAGGCCTTCTTTATGGCTTTAATATAAGGAGTAATATTTTTTGCTTCCAACTCAGGAGCTAAAAGGGTAGCACCGGGCCTTGTACTTTGCCCACCAATATCAATAACCGAAGCGCCTTGTTGATGGAATAACATGGCCTGCGCAACTGCTGTATCAAGGTCACTATACCTACTTTCTTTATAAAAAGAATCTGGCGTTACGTTTAGTATTCCCATCACCTGGGGACTGCTTATTTCCCATAGCTGATCTCCTGCAGGAATTTTAAACATAGTTTCATTTTAAAGTTGTTATTGATTATCTTGCAACTGTTCAAAGATATTAACTAACATAGTAATTAGGCCATCTTTCATGAGTGAAACTTCTAAACAATATGACCAGGCAATTGAATCCTGTGCAGACATATTCATCAAAAAAACAAAGGATTACGGTACAGCTTGGCGTGTATTAAGGCTAATATCGGTAGTAGACCAAATATTTATTAAAGCCCTTAGAATAAGAACCATTCAAGATATAGGTTCCCAAAAAGTGGGGGATGACATAACTTCTGAATTTAAGGGGATTATCAATTATTCAGTTATAGGCCTTATACAACTTAAATTAGGCGACCCCAAAGTAGATGAATTACCTGTTGCTAAAGTACAGGAACTATACCATCAATATGTGCAGTTTGCCAAGTCAACCATGATGGACAAAAACCATGATTATGGGGAAGCTTGGAGAGATATGAGTCAAGAAAGTTATGCCGACCTAATATTGATGAAGTTAATGCGTATAAGACAGATATTGACCAATGATGGAAAAACATTAATAAGCGAGGGCATAGACGCTAATTTCGTGGATATTTTAAATTATGCCGTTTTTGCACTTATTCAAATTTCCGAAGGCAAACATTAATCATACTGAAAACATTTATCCATGCAAAACTTCCTTAAAATTCTTCGATGGAGTG